>JBOHLV010000319.1:0-21105 GCA_050729815.1 Allostellaceae bacterium | reverse complement strand
GCTCGGAATCGCAGGCGGGGCCGCCGCGCCGACATTTGACGGGCTTTACTCCGGGGAATGGGTGCACCCTACATTTAGTGGGTGTGGGTAACAACCGGATAGGCAAGCTTCATTGCACCTTACTCCTTATGTTGAGTTGGCGCTGCTCGCGGCGGTTCATTGCAAATTCTTGATTTCAAAGAAGAAGCGCAGAAAAACGATAGGCGCCGCATCCTGTCGGGAAGGTGGCGCCGGAATTAAATCTGTGTAGGCCAGGGAGAGAAGGCGGGCCGACGTATCCCGTTCCTATTCCGCGGCTTCCCTATTCCGCGGCTTCCGCCGGCGGCGCGGGCCGCCAGCGCAGATGGGGCTTGCGCGCCGCCAGCGTCTCGTCGAGGCGGCGGCGCGGTGCCAGATGCGGCGCGCCGTGAAAGTAGGCTTCGTCCTTGGCCCGTGCCCGTTCGGCGAGGTGCCGCATCGCCGCGATGAAGCGATCGAGTCCGGCCTTGCTCTCATTCTCGGTCGGTTCGATCAGCATGGCGCCATGAACGATCAGCGGAAAATACATCGTCATCGGATGAAAGCCTTCATCGATGAGCGCCTTGACGAAATCGAGCGTCGCGACGCCGGTGCCGTCAAGGAAGCGGTCGTCGAACAGCACTTCGTGCATCGCCGGGCCGGGATAGGACGCAGTTAATATATCCTTGAGCCCGGCCAGCACGTAATTGGCGTTGAGCACGGCATCAGCTGATGCCTGGCGCGCACCGTCGGCGCCGAGGCTCATGAGAAAGGCAAGGGCGCGGACGAACATACCGAACTGGCCGTGAAAGGTTTTGATCCGGCCGATCGTGTCGGCGGCTTCGCCCTCGGCCGCCTCTTCCAATCGCAAACCGTTCACGTCCGAGACGAGCCAAGGCAGCGGCGCGAAATCGGCGAGGCTCGCCGCCAGCATCAGCGGCCCGCTGCCTGGTCCGCCGCCGCCATGCGGGGTCGAGAAGGTTTTGTGCAGATTGAGGTGCATGCAGTCGGCGCCGAAATCCGCCGGTCGTACCCGGCCCATGAGGGCGTTGAAATTGGCGCCGTCGAGATAGAAATAGGCGCCGGCATCATGGACGGCGCGCGCGATCTCGATGACCTCGTCCTCAAAGAGGCCGCAAGTATTGGGGCTGGTCAGCATGATCGCCGCGACATCCGGCCCGAGCATCGATTTGAGCGCGGCAAGATCGACCCGTCCGCGGTGATTGGAGGGCAGGTGCCCGATCTCGTAGCCGCAACTCGCGGCGCTGGCGGGATTGGTGCCGTGCGCCGAATCCGGCACCAGCACGCGCCGCCGCCGCTCGCCGCGGGCTTGGAGCGCAGCCGTGATGCACATCATGCCGCAAATCTCGCCATGGGCGCCGGCGGCCGGCATCATCGCGACGGCGGGAAAGCCGGTCAGGGTCTTTAGCCAATGCGCGAGCCGGTTCATCACCTCGAGCGCGCCCTGAACGGTCGAGAGCGGTTGCAAGGGATGGATGTCGGCGAAACCGGGAAGCCGCGCCAGCTTCTCATTGAGGCGCGGATTGTGCTTCATGGTGCAGGAGCCGAGCGGATAGAGCCCGCTATCGATGCCATAATTCTTGTGGCTGAGGCGGGTGTAGTGGCGGACGATCTGCGGCTCGCTGAGGCCGGGAAGGCCGATCGGCCCGCGCCGCGCGACGTTGCCGAGCCGGCTTTGATGCGGGCGCGGCGCCGGCAGATCGACGCCGCTGCGCCCATTCTCGTCCTGCTCGAACAGCAAGAGTTCCTCGATCTCGATCCCGCGATTGCCGCGGAGGCCAGCGCCCGGCTCCGGCGTGAAGCCGGAAATGGCCTTGCTCCAATCGCTCATTGGAGCGCCTCGGCAAGCGCCGTCGTCAGCGTATCCATGTCGTCCTCGGTGATGAGTTCGGTCGCGGCGATGAGCAGCAGGTTGGCAAGGTCCGGCCGGTTCGGGTAGAGCCGGCTCACCGGCACGCCGGCGAGGATGCCGCGCGCGGCCAATCGCTCGACCAGCGGCGCCGCCGGATTCGGCAGGGCGATGGTGAATTCGTTGAAGAAGCATTCATTGACGAGGCGGACGCCCGTCACGGCGGCGAACTTGTCGGCCAGCACCGACGCGTTCGCGTGGTTGATCGCGGCGAGGCGGGTGAACCCTTCCTCGCCCAATTGCGCCAAATGGATCGAGAAGGCGAGGGCGCAAAGGCCGGAATTGGTGCAGATGTTACTGGTTGCCTTCTCGCGACGGATGTGCTGCTCGCGCGCCGAGAGGGTGAGGACGAAGCCGCGCCGGCCCTCGACATCGACGGTCTCGCCCACGAGCCGGCCCGGCACCTGGCGCATGAATCGGTCGCGGGTCGCGAACAGGCCGAGATAGGGCCCGCCGAAATTGAGACCGTTGCCGAGCGACTGGCCTTCGCCGGCGACGATGTCGGCGCCCATCGCACCCGGCGGCATGACGGCACCGAGCGACACCGCTTCCGTCACCACCACGATCAGCAAGGCGCCGGCGCGATGGCACGCTTCGGCGAGCGCGGAATGATCGCGGACGTGGCCGAAGAAATCCGGATTCTGCACGACCACCGCGGCACAATCGGCCGTGACCAGCGCGGCCAAATCTTCCTTGCCAGCGGGTTCGGGCGACTGAATCCGAGTCGCGAAGCCGTTGAAGCGGCCATAGGTGGCGACCGTTTCGGCATGATGGGGATGGAGATTGCCGCTTAAAATCACCGTGTCGCGCTTGGTCACGCGGTTCGCCATCATCACCGCCTCGGCGGTCGCGGTGGCGCCGTCATAGAGCGAGGCATTGGCGAGATCCATATCGGTCAAAAGCGCCAGTTGCGTCTGGTATTGGAAGAGAGCCTGGAGCGTGCCTTGCGCGATCTCCGGCTGATAGGGCGTATAGGCGGTGAGGAACTCGCCGCGCTGGATCAGATAATCGACGGCGGCCGGGACGTGATGGCGATAGGCGCCGGCGCCCAGGAAGAACGGCCCGGCACCGGCCGGCCGGTTCTTCGCCGCCAGCGCCGAAAGCGCGCGCTCAACCTCGATCTCGCCTTGTCCCGGTGGCAATTCCGGCGGTGGCGCCTTCAAGAGCAGGCCTGGCGGCACGTCGCGATAAAGCTCATTAATGTCGTCGATGCCGATTGCGGCGCGCATTTGGCGCCGGTCGGAATCGGTGAGGGAAAGATAGCGCATTATGATTGCTCGGCGACGAAGCGACGATAATCGGCTTCGCTCATGAGCCCCGCGACGTCGCCGGGATCGGCGAGCTTCAACTTGAAGAACCAGCCCTCGCCTTCGGCATCGCTATTGACCCGGGCGGGATCATCCTCGAGCGCGGCATTGATCGCCGTCACCTCGCCTGAGACCGGGGCATAGACCTCGCTCGCCGCCTTCGCCGATTCGACGATTGCGGCCTCCTTGCCCTTGTCGATATGGCGGCCGATCTCCGGCAGCTCGATATAGACGACATCGCCGAGTTGCTGTTGCGCAAAGTCGGTGATGCCGATCACCGCCTCGTCGCCTTCGACCCGTAGCCATTCATGGTCCTTGGTGAATTTCATGTCGGTCATTGGCTTCCTCGGTAATAGCGGTGCGGCACGAACGGCAGGAGGGCGATTTCGGCGCGATGAACGGCGCCGCGAATCCTGAGGCCGATCGCGGTGCCTGGCCTTGCGGCGCGGGTCGCGACATAGCCCATCGCGACCGGACCGTCGAGCACCGGGGAAAAGCCGCCGCTGGTCACGCGGCCGATCTCGCCGCCGGCGGTGTCGAGAATCACGGTGCCGTCGCGGGCGATGATTCGGCCCTCGGGGCGGATGCCGACGCGGCGGCGCGGCGGGCTCTCGGCGAGTTGCCGGCGGATGATCGCGGCGCCGGGAAAGCCGCCTTTCTCGCGTCGGCGCTTCGGGATGGTCCAGGTGAGCACCGCCTCGACCGGGCTCGTGGTCTCGTCGATGTCGTGGCCATAAAGGCAAAGGCCGGCTTCGAGCCGCAGCGTGTCACGGGCGCCGAGCCCCGCCGGCATCATTTGGGGATTTTGTAGGAGGGCCTCGGCGACACGCTCGGCATCCTCGGCCGCGACCGAGATTTCAAACCCATCCTCGCCGGTATAGCCGGAGCGGGTGATGGTGCATCGGGCGCCGGCGATCATCGCGTCGGTTAGACGCATGAAGCCGAGCGTGCCGATCCCCGGCGCCAGCGTCGCCAGCACGTCCGCCGCGCGCGGCCCTTGGAGCGCGAGAAGGGCGCGGCCTTCCAGCATCGTCGCGGCGGCGCCGAATTCGCCGCGAAGATGGGCGAGATCGACCTCCCGCCGCGCGGCATTCACCACCATCGCCAGATGGTCGCCGTGCCGGGCCACCGTTACATCGTCGAGGATGCCGCCGGTGTCGGTGGTGAAGAGGGTGTAGCGCGCCTGGCCCAAGGCGAGGCCAAGGATATCGCCCGGCACCAGCCTTTCGAGCCGGGCCGCGGCATCGGCGCCGTCGAGCCGCACCTGGCCCATATGGGAGACATCGAAGAGGGCGGCCGCGTTCCGGGTGTGGCGGGCCTCGGCGATGATCCCGGCGGGAAACTGCACCGGCATCTCAAAGCCGGCGAATTCGATGAACTTCGCCCCGAGCCGGCGGTGAAGCGCGTTGAGCGGCGTTGTCAGCGACATGTCTTCTGTCCCCTTACCGGAACCGATGGTAAGGGGTGCACTCGGCCGAGATCAAGCGCGGCGGGCCACCGCTCCGCCGTCAATGGAGATGGGACAGCAGCTCCAGCCCGTGGACGCCGAAGGCGACCGCGATCACGGCGCCGAAGGCGAAGGCATAACGAAGGGTGATCCGGGACGTATCGCGAATGGCTTTGGTGCGGGCGGTCATGAGGCTCTCCTCTCTTTTCCCTCTTTACCTTCGCAACCGTTAAAGACAGGTTCCGGTTCCCCAGGCCGCTATCGAAGCGCGCCCGCGCGCGGTATGGGAGAAAGTCGCGCCGGCGCTCCCTCATCGCCGCTATCGCCTACGGCACGAGGACGGCGGCGCCTTCGATCCGGCCGTCGCGCAGGCGTTGGAGCGCATCGTTGGCGTCGCGCAAGGGGAACGGCGTCGTCGTGGTGCGGACCGGGATCTCGCCGGCGATCCTTAGGAATTCCTCGCCATCACGGCGGGTCAGGTTCGCGACCGAGCGCACCATCCGCTCCTCCCACAGGATGCGATAGGGAAAGGCGGGAATGTCGCTCATGTGAATGCCGGCGCAGACGACGATGCCGCCCTTAAGGGTGGCGTTGAGCGCCGCCGGCACCAGCGCGCCCACCGGGGCGAAGATGATCGCAGCGTCGAGCGCGTCGGGCGGCGCAGCGTCGGAGCCGCCGGCCCAGGTGGCACCAAGGCCGCGGGCGAAATCCTGCCCCGCCGCGTCGCCAGACTTGGTGAAGGCATAAACTTCCTGGCCGTGATGGCGCGCCATCTGGATTGCGATATGCGCTGCCGCGCCGAAGCCGTAAAGGCCGAGGCGCCTGCCGTCGCCCGCCAACCGTAAGGCGCGATAGCCGATGAGCCCGGCGCAGAGCAAAGGCGCCGCCGCCTCGTCGGAAAAGCCCGCCGGAATGGGAAAGCAATAGCGCGCATCCGCCACCGTGTAGTCGGCATAGCCGCCATCGAAATCATAGCCGGTGAAGCGGGCATGGTCGCAGAGATTTTCCCGCCCCGTCCGGCAATAATGGCAATGGCCGCAGGTCCAGCCGAGCCACGGCACGCCGACGCGGTCACCCGAGCGAACCGACGCGACGCCCGCGCCCACCTCCTCGACGATGCCGACGATTTCATGCCCCGGCACCAATGGCAGATGGGGATGCGGCAACTCGCCATCGACGACATGAAGATCGGTGCGGCAGACGCCGCAGGCATGGACGTGGATCAGCACTTGGCCGGGGCCAGGCGCGGGCGTCGATTTCTGGTCGTCATGGCGCAGCGGCCGCCGCGCGCCGTCGAGGACCATGGCGTGCATGGCTCAGGCCCCGACACCACCCGCATGGGGCGAAGGCGCTTGTTGATAATGCAGCGAATCTGCAGTTAATTCTATCTCTGGGCGTGGCCTCATGACCGCCTCCCGAGCTGTCGTCGCCTTGTACGCCCAGTATGGCATCGCGCGCGGCGCATTCAAGGGCGCGCAGCCAATGCCGTCGCCGCGAAAAGACGCTGGCGCGGGGCGTCGATCCCGGGCTTAATGATGGGCAAAACTTGTCGCAGCGCCAAGGAGGAATGCCGTGCTGTCTCGCGAAAATAACGAGCTTTTGTGCCGCGTTGGTCCGGGCACGCCGATGGGCGCTTTGATGCGGGAATATTGGTTCCCGGCGCTGCCCGCGAACGAATTTCCGGGGCCGGACTCGCCGCCGAAGCGGATGCGGCTCCTGGGCGAGAACATCATCATGTATCGCGATTCCAAAGGCCGGATGGGCGCCATCGCCGAGGCCTGCCCCCATCGCGGCGCCAGCCTCTATTTCGCCCGCAACGAGGAGTGCGGCATCCGCTGCGCCTACCACGGCTGGAAATTCGATCTCGATGGCAATTGCATCGACGCGCCGACCGAGCCGATGGAGCGCCGCCTGCGCTTTCAAGCCTCGATCAAGGCGCGCGCCTTCCCGTGCCGCGACGTCAACCGCATGGTCTGGATTTATATGGGCGCGCGCAAAGAGCCGCCGCCCTTCCCGGCGTTCGAGGTCAACACCTTGCCCTATGACCAGGTCGGCGAGCCTTCGGTCATGATGGAGGAGGCGAACTGGCTCCAGAACATGGAGGGCGATCTCGACTCGGCGCATTTGAACTTCCTGCACAGCCGGCTCGAGGCCGACAGCCCGAAGCCCAAATACGGCGTCCGCGGCTTCTATTCGCCCGATCCCGATCCGCCGGCGCTCGACGTCCAGCCGACCTCCTACGGCGCCTATTACACGGCCAAGCGCCGATATCGCAACGATGAGGACTGGCACCGCATCAACCAGTTCATCTTTCCGTTCCACACTATGATCACGGTGGGCGATGGCAGCATCAATCTTAGGTCATTCGTGCCGATCGATGACCATTATGCGATGCTGATCACCCATGGCGGCAACCCGACCCGGAAGCTGACCCCGGAAGAAGTGCAAGGCCGCACCTTCAGCTTCGAGCCCTTGGGCGGCTTCGTCGAGCGCACTGAGGATCCGCGCACCTATTTCCTCACCAAGGCCAACAAGCGCAACGACTATATGCGCGACCTCGCCGAAGAGAAGACCACCATGTTCAACGGCATCCCGTTCATCGGGAACCTCCAGGATCGCGCCATGACGGAGTTGATGTGCGCGGAGGATGGCGAGCCGCTCTATGACCGCACCAAGGAACATCTCGGCTCGTCGGATGCGCAGGTGGCGCTGGTGCGGCGGCAATTGCTTGAAGCGGTGACGGCGCATCGCGACCATGGCAAGCCGCCGGCCAATGTCGACAATGTAGCGCTCGACCGCGTGCGTTCGGCCTCGCACATCTTCCCGGCGGGCGGGGATTGGCGCGCATTGAGCGAAGGCTCACGCGATGTCGATTCGGATGCGCCGGTGGGGGCCGAGGTGCCGCTCATCATCGACTGATCCCTGAAGGCGGTCGCCCGGTCGTGCGCGGCCGCCCAATAGAGACCCGAGTTCCCTTGCGGCCGGCTTCGCGATAGATTGGCTCCCCCGTGCCGGCGCCGATGCTGCCGCTTCAACAACATTAAGGCCAATAAAGCGGCAGATGCGCGCCTCTTCCCGACATCCCGCGACGCGGCCGCGGCTGCGCTTTGCCGTCATTATCGCCAACGCCTTGCTCGTGGTGCTGGTCGTCGGCGTCATTCTGGGGCTCAAGGAAGAGCGGCGGGTTTTCGATCTGCTGCAACGGATCAACCTGTCCTGGATCGCGGTCGCCATCGGCCTTCAGGTCGGGACCTATTTCTGTACCGGCGGCGCGTGGCAGGTGATTCTGGGCCACTTCCACAAGCGGGTGACGGTCGGCGCGGTCGCCAAGCTCAGCCTCGAAAAGCTGTTCCTCGACCAGATCCTGCCGACCTTCGGGCTCGGCGGCAGCCTCGCCATGGCGCGCAGCCTCTTGACGCGCGGCGTTCGCGAGAACGAGGCGGCGGCCACGATCCTGATCGACGCGGTGAGTTATTTCGGCGCCTATCTCGTCCTGTTCCTGGGCGCGGTCGGCCTGCTTTGGGGCGAGCGCCTGTTCAGTCCCGTCATCCGCTATCTTGCGCTGTCGTTCTCGGCGATCCTCTTGTGCGCGATCGGCGTCGTCGTGTTCCTCATCGCGCGGGCGAATTCGGGGTTGATGCCGGCCTGGACGCGGCGTTTCGGCTTCACGCGCGAACTCGCGGAGGCCTTGAAGGAAGCGCCCGCTAAGATGATGAAGGCGCGGGGCGCCTGGGCGTGGGCGTTCCTTCTCGAAACCGGCGTGTTCGCGCTCGATATCGCGACGTTCTGGGTGATCTTCCGCGCGCTGGGCGCGCCTATCACCGCGAACGAGGCGCTGGTCAGCTTCATGCTCGCCGCCGCGGTCTCGACTTTGTCGATCATTCCGGGCGGGCTCGGCTTCTTTGAAGGCGGCGCGATCGCGACGCTCAACGTCTTCGGCATCACGGTCGGCACCGCGGCCGCCGGCGTCGTACTGTTGCGCGGCTTCACTTATTGGCTGCCGATGCTGCCCGGCTATCTCATCTTCCGCGCCGAGATGGTGACTGATGTGCCCGACGAGCGCCTGAGGGATGCCGTCGCCAAGGCGCCGAACGACGTCGGTTGAGCAGACCCCGGCGGATATGGTTCAATCGTGCGATCGAAGAACACGACTTTTCAGAAGGGAGAGAGCGATGGTGAGACGCCCCGTTCACGTCAAGGCATGGCTGGCCACGGCGATGATGCTGGCCGCCGGTTTCGGCCTCGGCCTCGCGCCGGCTGTCGCGCGCGCCGCGGCGCCGACTTTCAAGATCGGCATCGTTGCCTCGTTGACCGGGCCGTTCGCGGCGCCATCGAAGGACACGCTCGACGGGCTTCATGCCTGGATGAAGGTCCACGGCCTGCCGGGCAAGAAGATCGTGCTCGAAGTGCTCGATGACGAGACCAATCCGGTCGATGCCGAGAACGTGTTCCGCCGCCTCGCCTCTGACCCGGCGGTCAAGCTCATCTACATGTTCGGCAACAGCAATTCCGGCCTCGCGATCAAATCCTTCGCGTCCGAATACAAGATACCGATCATCACCGGCGGCGGCGCCGACACGCTCGGCTATCCCGCCAATCCCTGGGACTTCAAGGTCGCGCCCTCGAACAAGAACGCGATGAAGGCGGTCGTGCTTTATGCCAAGCGCAAAGGCTACAAGACCATCGCCCACATCTATGGCACCGATGCCTATGGCCAGCTCGACCACAAGAACCTCGTGATCGAATGCCAGAAGCTGGGGGTGAAGCTGGTTGCCTCCGAATCCTTCGCCATCAGCGACACCAACTTCAATGCCCAGCTCGCCGACATCAAGGCGGCACATCCCGACATGGTATATAGCAGCGCCGCCGGCCGCGCCGCGATCCTGGTGTTCAAGACCTTCAAGCTCCTGCAATTGAAGATGCCGCTGATGGTGACGCAGGCCGCGATCACCCAGGCCTTCTATAATGCGATCGGCGGCAAGGCGAAGGCGAACGGTGTCTTGGCACCGTTCCAGCGCAGCGCCTTCGGTACCGCGCTCGGCGGCGCCACGGCGAAATACTATACCGAGCTCAAGAACGCGCTCGGCCACTCGCCGCCCTATTTTGCAACCTTCGGCTTCGATGTCGGCCTCATCACCGCGGCGGCGGTGAAGCCCGGCCCCGATACGCGCAAGGAGATCCGCGCCAATCTCGAGGCGATCAAGGACCTGCCGACGATGAACGGTCCCGTCACCTATACCGCGCAAAACCATACCGGCCAAAATTTCCGCTCGATCACGGTCGGCCGCCTTGAGAACGGGGTCGCCGTCGTCGCCAAGTAGCGGCACCTCGCCGGTTCCGGGTGCGACATGCGCGAGAGCCGTATGTCGCGCCGCGGACCGGTTCTCTGGTGGGGATGAGCCGTCCCATGGCAATGTTTTTCCAACTGCTGATTCCGGGCATCACCACGGGTTGCATCTATGCGCTGGTGGCGCTCGGCTTCGTCCTCGTGACCAACGTCTCGGGCCTCATCAATTTCGCCCAAGGCGAATTCGTCATGATCGGCGGCATGGCCTCGGCCTGGCTCGTCGCAGAGGGCCTCCCCCTCGTCCCGGCGACCGCGAGCGCCGTCGTCGTTGGCGCGGTAGTCGCCGCGGCGCAGGAACGCCTCACCCTGGCGCCAGTGCGGCATCGCGGCCATTTCATCCAGATCACCATCACCTTCGGCGTCGCGGCGGCGCTGCGCGGCGCGACGCTGATCATCTGCGGCGGTGATCCGTTGAGCCTCCCCGGATTCAGCGGCGACGGCGCCTTCGTTCTCTTCGGCGCTATTTTGCAAGTGCAGAGCCTCTGGGTATGGGGCGCGACGGCGCTGTTGCTTGCCGGCACCTTCGGTTTTCTGCGCTTCACCACCACCGGCCGGGCGGTGCGCGCCTGCTCAATCAACGTCCGGGCGGCGCGGCTCATGGGCGTCGACGCCGAGCGTTTGAGCCTTATCGTCTTCGCCGTCAGCGGTGCCACCGGCGCGCTCGCCGGCGCCGTCATCGCGCCGATCGTGCTGGCGAGCTGGGATGCCGGCATTTCCTACAGCATCAAGGGATTCCTCGGCGCGCTGATCGCCGGGTACCGCTCGCCGGGGCTCGCCGTGCTGGGTGGACTCGGCATCGGCATCATCGAATCGCTGGCCGCGGGCTATATCTCCTCAGGGTGGAAGGATTTCGTCGTCTATGGCGTGATGCTGGCCTATCTCCTCATCCGCGGCGGGGTGTTCCTGCGCGGGCGGCTCGCTTTGGCGCATTGAGCGATGGGCGCCTTCGCCGCCGCGCGCCGCACATGGCTTGCCGCCGCGGTGTTCATCCTCCTGGTCGCGATCTACCCGCTCTTGTGGCCCGACAGCTATCATCTCGGCATCGGCATCGCCGCCGGCACGCTCGCGGTCTCCGCCGTCGGCATGGTGCTGCTGATCGGCCTTGCCGAGCAGCTCGCCATCGGCCAGCCCGCCTTCAGCATGGTCGGCGGCTATGCCAACGCGCTGCTCTGCACCCAATATGGCTGGGACCCGTTCGTCGCGGCGGCGCTGGGCGCGGCGGTATCGATGGCGATCGCCTATGTCATCGCGACGCCGCTCCTGAAGCTGCGCGGCTTCGCCCTCGCGATGGCGACCTTGGCGCTGCAACTCATGCTGATCGTGTGCGCCAATGAGGTCGCTTTCACCGGCGGCCCGATGGGTGTCACCGGAGTGCCGAAATTCGCCGTCTTTGGACTCACCATGACGCAGGACCGAACGTTCTTCTATTTCGTCTGGTTCGTCGTGCTGATCTCGGTCGCGATCGGGCTCAATATCGACCGTTCGCGCATTGGCCGCGCGCTGCGCGCGATCGCGGTGAGCGAGACGGCGGCGGGCTCGGTCGGTATCGACGTCACCCGCTACAAGGCCCAGATGTTCGTGATCGGCGCCGGCATGGCGAGCGTCTCGGGCAGCCTGCTCGTCCATTACCTGCGCGCGACCGATCCGACCGTCTTCGGTTTCGCCTATGGTCTCAATCTCATCACCGGCGTCATTATCGGCGGCCTCGGCTCGATCTGGGGCGGCGTCCTCGGCTCGGCGGCGATTGTGGGGTTGCGCGAGCTGTTGCGCAATCTTAGCGTGCCGCTTTGGGAATCGGTGATCATGGGGGCGCTGACGGTGACCGTGCTGGTGGTATTTCCACGCGGCATCGCCGGCTTCATCGCCGATCTCTATGGCCGTCTCGTGGCGCCGGTCCGTGGCCACGCGCGCGCCGCGCTGGCGCCGTTGGGGCAGGGCGCGCTGCCGTCGGTCACCCCGCCCGCGGGCGCTTCCCCTCTCCTCGAAGTCGCGCAGGCGAGGCGCAGCTTCGGCAGCCTCAAGGCCGTCAATGATGTCAGTTTCGATGTCGCGACGGGATTGATCACCGCGCTGATCGGCCCCAACGGCGCTGGCAAGACCACGATGTTCAACCTGATCGGCGGCTATCAACCGCTCGATGGCGGCGGCGTGCGCTTCGCCGGGCACGAGATCGGGCGGCTGGTGCCGACCAAGATCGCGCAGCTCGGCATCGCGCGCACCTTCCAGAATCTCCAGCTCGTCGCCAATATGACGGTCTTGGAGAACGTCATGTGCGGTGCCCATCGGCTCGCGCGCTCCGGCCTCCTTACTGTCTCGACCGCCTGGCCGTCGGTGCGGCACGAGGAAGCCGCGGCGCGTGCCGATGCGCGGCAATGCCTCGCCTTTGTCGGGCTCGACGGCGCTGACGATCTGACGCCCGACGCGCTCTCCTTCGGGCATCAGCGCCTCGTCGAGATCGCCCGCGCGCTCGCGCTCCGCCCGGTGCTGCTATTGATGGATGAACCGGCCTCCGGCCTCAATGACAGCGAAACGGAGCGGCTCGCGGAGTTGATCCTGCGCATCGCCGCCTTGGGGGTAACGGTGCTCCTGGTCGAGCATGACATGCGTCTTGTCATGGGGCTCGCCGATCATGTTGTGGTGATGGATCACGGCGAGAAAATGGCCGAGGGAACGGCCGCCGAGGTGCGCGCCGATCCCAAGGTCATCGCCGCCTATCTGGGAGAGAGTGCCGATGCCGCCACTGTTCGCGCTTGACGGCGTCGCGAGCGGCTATGGCCGCTCGATCGTGCTGCACGAGGTCTCGCTCGAGATCGCGGCCGGCGAGATCGTGGCCCTGATCGGCGCCAACGGCGCCGGTAAATCGACCCTCCTCAATACCGTGATGGGCCTCATCCGCGCCCGGCGCGGCGATATCCGCTTCGACGGGCGCAGCGTCGTGCATTGGCCGACGCCCGCCATCGTGCGTGCCGGCCTGATCCAGGTGCCGGAACGGCGCCAGCTCTTCGGCACCATGTCGGTCGAGGAGAATCTGCGCATGGGCGCCCATACCTATCGCGATCGGGCACGGATCGTGGCGCGGCTCGAAGAGCAGTTCGCGCGGTTTCCAGTGTTGCGCGAGCGGCGGCGCCAGCGCGCGGATACACTTTCCGGCGGCGAGCAGCAGATGCTGGCGATCGCGCGCGCCATGATGGTGCGGCCGAAGCTGCTGCTGCTCGACGAGCCGTCGCTGGGCCTCGCGCCGCTCATCGCGCAGCAGGTCCTCAGCGAGATCGCGACGCTGCGCGAGGCGGGCGGCACGGTGCTGGTGGTGGAGCAGAACGCGCGCGCCGCCCTTGCCATCGCCGATCGCGGCTATGTGCTCGAGACCGGGCGCATCACCCTTTCCGGCAGCGCGGCCGAGCTCGTCAACGACCGGGTGTTGCAAGAGGCCTATCTTGGCGGCGCTGGCGACCACGACGCGATGGAGGATCGTATCCGCACGATGAAGGCGACGATCCTCAACAGTTGATGCGCCGTCGCGTCATCGTGCATCGTGACTATCCCGCGCGCTTCAAGAGGAACAGCGCCTGCTCGGCGAGGAGGTTCGCGAGCCCGGCGCGCGGATTGAGGCGGAACGGCCGGCCATGGCGGTCGAGGGTCAGGCTGCGCTCCATGACGATGCCCATGGCGTCGCACAGTTCGCCGAAATCCAGGACCGTGCAGAAATGGATGTTGGGCGTGTCATACCAGGTCTGGCCCAGGAACGGCGTGATCGGCATGCGGCCGCCAAACAATAGCCCGAGCCGCATCCGCCAATGGGCGAAATTCGGGAACGAGACGATGGCACGGCGGCCGATGCGGATCATGTCGGCGAGAACCTCGCGCGGCCGATGCATCGCCTGGAGCGTCTGGCTCAGGACGACATAATCGAAGCTGTCTGAGGGATAGTCCTTCAGATCATGATCGGCGTCGCCCTGGATGACGGAGAGGCCGCGGCGGACGCAGGCATTGACGCCGCCCTGCGACAATTCCATGCCGCGGCCATCGACCTCTTTCCATTGCGCGAGATAGGCGAGGAGCTCGCCTTCGCCGCTGCCGACATCGAGCACTCGGCTAGCGGGTTCGATCATCTCCGCGACGAGACGCAAGTCGCCGCGCAAATTCGCAAGCGCGAGCGTGCCGCCGCCATCTGGACTCATTTTTCGGAAAGGCCGCGATGACGGGCGCAGCCATCGAGGAAGCCGCGCAGGGTGGCGAAGAATTCCGGTTCCTCGAGGAGAAACGCGTCGTGGCCCTTGTCGGTCGCGACCTCGACGAAGCTGACATTGGCGGTGACGGCGTTCAAGGCATGGACGATGGCGCGGCTTTCCGAGGTCGGATAGAGCCAGTCGCTGGTGAAGGAGATGAGGCAGAACCGCGTCGGTGCGCCGCGAAACGCCTCTGCGAGCTGGCCGCCATGCTCGGCCGCGAGATCGAAATAATCGCAGGCGCGGGTGATATAGAGGTAGGAGTTGGCGTCGAAACGCTCGACAAAGCTTGAGCCCTGATGGCGCAGATAGCTCTCGACCTGGAAATCGGCATCAAAGCCCCAGGTTACCTGGCGCCGATCCTGAAGGTTGCGACCGAACTTGCGGTGGAGCGCCGGTTCCGAAAGATAGGTGATGTGCGCCGCCATGCGGGCGACGGCGAGCCCGCGCTCCGGCCGCTTGCCGCGATTGAGATAATCGCCGTCGCACCAGTCGAGATCGGCCATGATCGCCTGGCGCCCGACCTCATGGAAGGCGATGTTCTGTGCCGAATGCCGTGCCGCCGAGGCGATCGGCACCGCGGCGAATACGCGGGCGGGGTAGAGTGCCGCCCATTCCAAGACCTGCATCCCGCCCATCGAGCCGCCGGTGACGCAGAACAGGCTTTCAATGCCGAGATGTTCGATGAGCTTCGCCTGTGCCCGCACCATGTCGGCGATGGAGATTACCGGGAAATCGAGCCCCCACGGCTTGCCCGTGGCGGGATTGAGTTCCATCGGGCCCGTCGAGCCCATGCAACCGCCCAGGACGTTGGTCGCGATGACGAAATAGCGGTCGGTGTCGAGCACCTTGCCCGGGCCGATGACGGTGCTCCACCAGCCTTCCTTGCCGGTGACGGGATGAACGCCCGGCCCGGCATATTGGTCGCCGGTGAGGGCATGGCAGACCAGGATCGCATTGGAGCGTGCGGCGTTGAGCCGGCCATAGGTCTGATAGGCGATGATGTATTGTGGAAGGGTCGTGCCGCTGTCGAGTGTTAGCGGCGCCGTCACCACGAGCTGCTCGCCCGAGCGGTCGGTCGGAGCGAGATCGAGTGAAGGCGGCGACAGGGACAAGGTGGCTCTTTTCCGAAAAATCTGCGACGGCCCGTCAAGCCGCTGCCCCAAAGGGCCGCAGCCGGCCCGCTAGTGAGGCAAGCGGGCCGACCCTATGTCAACATCTTGTTGTGTAGCCCTGCCTTGCCAGGAGGGCGACCGCGGAGTCATCGCCCGCCGGGTGCGGGGCGAGAGGCCGCCGCCTCTCGTCCGCACTGTCTCGCTTGGCTCAACCCGGTAGCTTGCCTTCGATCCCCGGCACGTACCAGTTGAGGCCGAGGATTTCGGAATCGGGCATGTTCTTGCCGGCGGCGACCATGATTTTGCCCGACTGGTTCATCACCGGCCCCTCGAACGGCAGGATGGTGTGGTCCTTGACGCCCTCGAGGACCTTCATCCCCGCCGCGCGGATATTGGCCGGGACATGCTTGTTGAAGGGCGGAATTTCGAGCATGCCGGCACCGATGCCGCCCCAGACGTTGGTCGAATGCCAGGTGCCGTCGAGCGCCTCGCCGACGCGCTTCAAGTAATAGGGCGTCCAATTGTCGACACTCGAGGTGACGCAGTGGGTTGGGCCGAACTTCGCCATGTTGGAGGACTGGCCGAAGCTCCAGACGTCGTGCGCCTCGGCGGTCTGCACCGGTGCTGGGCTATCGGTGTGCTGGCACATGATGTCGGCGCCTTGGGCGATCAGGGTCTTGGCCGCCGCGGCCTCCTTGCCCGGGTCGAACCAGGCATTGACATAGATAATCTTGACCCGCGCCTTCTTATTGACCTTGGCGAGGGCGAGGGTGAAGGCATCGACGCCCTGCACCACTTCGGGGATCGGAACCGAGCCGACATAGCCGATAATACCGGATTTGGTGAGGTATCCCGCCAGCGTGCCCTGAATCGTGCGGCCCTCATAGAAGCGGATGTTATAGGTCGCGACATTATGGGCGCGCTTATAGCCGGTAGCATGCTCGAAATAGACCGCAGGAAACATCTTCGCGACCTTGATGACGCTGTCCATATAACCGAAGGAGGTGGCGAAGATGATCTTGCAGCCCTGCTGCGCAAGCTGGGTCAGCACCCGCGTGCAATCGGCGCCTTCGGGCACGCTCTCCACTTTGATGGTATGGACCTTGTCGCCATAGTGCTTCTGCACCGCTTTGCGGCCGAGATCGTGCTGATAGGAATAGCCCATATCGCCGGTCGGTCCGACGAAGATCCAGGCGGCCTTCATCGGCTCCGCCGCGTGCGCGATATAGGGTTTGCCCAACATCGCTGTCGCCGCCACCGCGCCGCCGGCGCCGATCATGAAATCCCTGCGTTTGATCATTATCACCCTCCGTGTTGAGCGCGGCCGCGGAGTCGCGAGCGCGCGCGGTAAAATCCTCCTGAATTCAGGCCGTCGCACGAAACGCCTTGCCGAGCGAGGCGGGCGCGTTGAGTCGGATCATCGTGATGTCGCGCGAGATGATCACCAGAACCACGATCGTGGCAAGATAGGGCAGCATCGATAGGAATTCCGGCGGGATCGCGACGCCGAAGCCTTGGGCATAGAGCTGTGCCATGGTGAAGAAGCCGAAGAGATAGGCGCCGAAGAGGAGTCGCCACGGCTTCCAGGTCGAGAACACAACGAGCGCGAGCGCGATCCAACCGCGGCCCGCGGTCATGCCTTCGGTCCAGAGCGGGGTGTAGGCGAGCGAGAGATAGGCGCCGCCGAGCC
The DNA here is from genome assembly GCA_050729815.1 of Allostellaceae bacterium. Taxonomy (GTDB): domain Bacteria; phylum Pseudomonadota; class Alphaproteobacteria; order ATCC43930; family CGMCC-115725; genus JAATGI01. Next base: position 4,046 of record JBOHLV010000319.1, on the reverse strand, counting down.
CGCTCATGGCGCCGCCGAACAGCACCGCGAGAAAGCGGATGCGCCGCACGGGATAGCCCAAGGCATGTGCGGCGTCCGGATTCTCGCCGATCGACCGCAGGACGAGGCCCTGGCGCGAGCGCGCGAGGAACCAGGCGATCGCGATCGTCACCGCGACCGAGAGATAGACGAGCGCGTCCTCGCCGAAGATCAGCGGCCCGACGAGCGGCAGGCTGGTGATGTGCGGAATATAGAGCCGCGTGAGGCTGGGCAGGGGCTTGCCGATGAAGGGCTTGCCGAGGAGCGCCGAGAGGCCGAGGCCGAAGATCGTGAGGGCAAGGCCGGTCGCGACCTGGTTGGCGAGGAAGAACAGCGTCAGCACGCCGAACAGCGCCGCCATCAGCGCGCCCGCGACCGCGGCCATGGCGAAGCCGAGCTCCGGGCTGCCGGTGGTGAGCTCGGCGCCGAAACCGACCACGGCGCCGACGATCATCATGCCCTCGATGCCGAGATTGAGGACACCCGATTTCTCGGCCACGAGCTCACCAGAGGCGGCGAGCAAGAGCGGCGTCGCCGACGCCACCATCGAGACCAGGATCGCGGTCAGCTCATGCATCAGGCGGCGCTTTCCGCGACCGGCGCCACGACGCGCACGCGATAGCGCACCAGCAATTCGCACGCCAAGAGGAAGAACAAGAGCATGCCCTGGAACACGCCGACCACCGCGACCGGAAGGTCGAGCGAGATCTGGGCCGAATCGCCACCGAGATAGGTGAGCGCGATCAAAAGTCCCGCGATCAGGATGCCGAACGGATGAAGTCGGCCGAGGAACGCGACGATGATCGCGGTGAAGCCATAGCCAGGCGAGATCGAGGGCAGCAACTGGCCGATCGGTCCCGCCACCTCGTTGACGCCGGCGATGCCGGCGAGCCCGCCCGACAGGCAGAGGCAGAACCAGGTGATGCGCTTCTGGCGGAAGCCGGCATATTTCGCCGCGCCCGGCGTCGCGCCGACGACCTTGATCTGATAGCCCAAAAAGCTGCGCGACAGGAGGAACCAGCCAAGCGCGACGACGATGAGCGCGATCACTGGCCCCCAGCCGACCCTGGTGCCGCTGATGAATGGCTCGAGCACGGCATAGCCCGCAAAGGATTTCGATTGCGGGAAGTTGTAGCCGTGTGGATCGCGCCACGGCGCGCGGACGAGATAGGCGAGGAACAGGTCCGCGACATAGGTCAGCATCAGCGAGGTCAGGATTTCGTTGGCGTTGAATTCGGTCTTGAGGAGGGCCGGGATCGCCGCCCACAGGAGGCCGCCGAGGCACCCCGCGAGAAACATCACCGGCATCGTCGCCGGCCCCAGCATCGGCTCATAGAAGAGGCCGATGCCGCCGCCGCAGATGCCGCCCATCACGAACTGGCCATCGGCGCCGATGTTCCAGACATTGGCACGAAACCCGATAGCGAGGCCAACGGCGCACAGGATGAGCGGCGTCGCCGTGACCGCGAGCTCGCCGAGGCCATAGCGCGTCGAGATCGGCTCGATGAAAAAGGCGTGATAGGCGGTGATCGGATCGCGTCCCAGGATCGCGAACAGCACGGCGCCGCCGATCAGCGTCAGCACCACGGCAAGAAGCGGCGAGAGGTAGCTCGCGAGCCGCGAATTCTCGGCCCGCGCCTCGAGCCTAATTCGCGACATCGGCCGGTTCCTGGTTCTTGTTCTCGGCGTCGATGCCGCCCATCAAAAGGCCGATCTCGTCGGTCGAGGTATCGGTGACGCGTTTCGGCTCGAAGAGACGCCCCTTGCTCATGACGGCGAGGCGGTCGCAGATCTCGAACAATTCATCGAGATCCTCCGAGACGACGAGCACGCCGGCACCGGCATCGCGCAGCCGGATCAGCGCCTCGTGGATGGTGAGCGCGGCGCCGACATCGACGCCCCAGGTCGGGTGCGCGGCGATGAGGACGCGCGGATGCTGAAGAATCTCGCGGCCGATGATGAATTTCTGCATGTTGCCGCCGGAGAGGCTCTTCGCCTCGGCATCGATGCCGGCGCAAACGACGCTGAAATCCTTGACGATCGCGGCGGCGAACTGGCGCAACGGCCCGGTCTTGACGATGCCGCCCTTTACCTTGCCGTCGAGATAGGCGGTAAGGAGCGCGTTGTCGGCGAGGCTCAATTCCGCGACGGCGCCGCGCCCGAGCCGCTCCTCCGGCACGAAGGCGAGGCCGCGCGCCCGCCGCGCCGCCGGGCCGAGATTGCCGACCGGCTTGCCGGCGATGGTGATGGCACCCCGCGCGGGTGCCAGCGTCTCGCCGGCGAGGGCGTGGAGGAATTCGGTCTGGCCGTTCCCGGCGACCCCGGCGATCCCCAGAATCTCGCCCTCGCGCAGCGACAAGGAGATGTGGTCGAGCCGGGTACCGAAGGGATCGTCTGGCTCGATCACGAGGTCGCGCACGGTCAAGGCCTCGGCGCCGCCGCGATGCTCCGCCGGTCGCTTCACCGCCATGACGTCGCTGCCGACCATCATCCGGGCAAGCGAGGCCGACGTCTCCCGGCGGGGATCGCACTCGGCCGTGACCGCGCCCTGGCGCAGCACCGTCGCGCGCTGGCACAGCGCCATGATCTCACCGAGCTTGTGGCTGATATAGAGGATGCTACAGCCCTCGGCGGCGAGCCGGCGCAGCACCTCGAACAGGCGATCGACCTCCCGCGGCGTCAAGACCGAGGTCGGTTCGTCCATGATGAGGAGCTTCGGCTGCTGCATCAGGCAGCGCACGATCTCGACCCGCTGGCGCTCGCCGACCGCGAGGTCATGGACATAGCGGCCGGGATCGAGGGCGAGGCCGTAATGCGCCGCCGTCTCCTCGATCTTCCGTGCGAGGCCGCGAATATCGCGTTCGCGGTCGAGGCCGAGCGCGATATTCTCGGTGACGGTAAGGGTCTCGAACAGGGTGAAATGCTGGAATACCATGCCGATGCCGAGCCGCCGCGCCGAGGCGGGATCATGCGCAACAACCCTTCCGCCCTGCCACAGGATTTCGCCCTCGTCAGGTTGCGCCACGCCATAGATGATCTTGACCAACGTCGATTTGCCGGCGCCGTTCTCGCCAAGAAGCGCGTGGAGTTCGCCGGGCATCACGGTAAGATCGATCGATTTGTTGGCAACCGTTCCGGGATAACGCTTGGTGATGTGGCGCAGCTCAAGCTGTGGCGGCGCGTCTTTCCCCATCCCCCCGCCGTTGCTCATCCCCGATTTTCCTCACCCATTCATCGAAATCCGCGTTGATATTTTGTTATTCGTCACCCCCGGGCTTGGCCCGGTGGTCGATGGATGGCAGGATTGCGGCTGCGCCGGTCCGGACATGGCGAAGGAGATCAAGATTTATGTTTGCAGGCTCGGCGGATAGGCGTTGCGCTCCGGCGGCGTCGCGCACGGCGAGCAATTGCGCCGCCACCGCGATCGCGATTTCGGCGGGATGCTTGCCGCCAACGCCGGCAATGCCGATGGGCGAGGTGAGGCGTCGGAGGTCGGCGTCGCCAAGGCCGCGCGCCTTGAGGCGCTTCAGGAACCGCGCCCGCTTGGTCGCCGAGCCGATGAGGCCGACATAGCGGAAATCTTCGCGCTTCAACGCTGCCGCGACGATGCGCTCATCCAAGGGATGGCTGTGCGTCATGATTAGGACAAAGGCGCCTTGGGGCAGGGTCGCGATCTCGTCGGTTGGCTCGTCCGCCACCAGCGTCGTGACATTGGCTGGGATGTCCTCGGGAAACATGTCCTCGCGCGGATCGATCCAGGTGACACGGCAGGGGAGCTCTGCGAGGAGCCGCACCAGCGCCTTGCCAACATGCCCCGCGCCGAAGATCGCGATCTCGAACGCCGGCGGCAGCACCGGCTCGATGAGCAGTATCGCCTCGCCGCCGCAGCATTGGCCGAGGCTCGGCCCTAGCGCGAAGCGCTGGATGAACGGCGGGGCGGATAATGACGCGGCGCCGAGCAGGTCGCGCGCCAGCTCGATCGCCTTCAATTCCAAATGGCCGCCGCCGATCGTGTCGTGGATCGCATC
>JBOHLV010000318.1:0-7809 GCA_050729815.1 Allostellaceae bacterium | reverse complement strand
ACGCCGCGGCCGATATTGCCGAGGCCGATGACCCCGATGGTCGCGCCGCGGACCATGTTGCCGGGTTGGGTGGTGCGCCAGCCGCCGGTGCGCACCGTCTCGAATTTCTCGATGAACTTTTTGCGCTGCACCGCGATCAGCATGATGATCGCCTCGGCGACGCCGAGATAATTCTCCGGCGTCGCGCCAAAGCCGACCGCGATGCCGAGTTCGGTCGCGGCGGCGACGTCGATGTGCTCAGTGCCGATCACCGGCGATACCACGACCCGCAGGCGCGTCGCCGCTTCGAGCACTTGGCGCGGCAGCCGCAGGCCCTCGAACATGCCGACCATGGCGTCGGCATCGACGGCATAGTCGCGAATCAGCGCCGCGGTCCAATAGGTCGCGTTTGCCGGGAGAATGGCGACCTCCAGCCCCTTTGCCCGGAGCAAGGCCGGCAGGTCACCCAACGCCCCTGGCACCGTCGAGATTACGACACGGTTCGTCATGGTCCGGCCTACTCCTTCAGAAACAACGCGATTTCTTCAAGGATTCGGTCGATCTCGGGGTCGTCGCCGACAGGAATGTGGTTGCGGCCGGGAAAGGCGACAAAGCGTGCACCCGGAATTACCGCCGCGATAGCTTTACCCTGTTGCATCGACACGATGAGATCGTCCCGAGCATGCATGACGAGGGTAGGCGCCGTGACCTTTTCCGCTGCCGCAGAGACGTCGATTTCGCCAGTCGCCTCCCAGAACCGCGCCGCGCTTTCGGCCGATGCGGTCTGGCGCTCCAGCTCGTTGAAGGCGTCCGCCTCTTCCTTGGTCGCGTCGGGCATCAGTTGCGACGTAAAGAGCTGGCGGAAAGTGGGGTTGTCGCTGCCCCATCCGGTTTGGATCAGGGTCCGCATCGCCTCATGCTTCGCTTTGTGCCGGTGCCTGCCGCTCAGATAGCCGCCGAGCAACAGAAGGTGAGAGACGCGCTCCGGATGCCGCGCGGCATAAGCGATCGCCGTTGCCGAGCCTTGGCTGATTCCGAGAAGCGGGAACCGATCGACGCCGGCCGCATCAACCACCGCCTCGAGATCGGCGACCCAGGCATCGACGGAAACATGCTCCGTCTCCCAATCGGACATGCCGCTGCCGCGCGAATCATAGCGAATCAGCGTGTGATTGCGGGCGAGTCCAAGCCAGATTTGACGAATGCCCGGCACCTGCAGATCGTATTCAAGGTGCAGCATCCAGTTCGCCGTTTTGACCAAGGGCGGGCCGTGGCCGATCGTAGCGTAGGCGAGCCGGGTCCCGTCGGATGCCCGGCAATAGCGGACCTCCTGTGTCGCGGGATCGATGGCGGGCGCCGCGTCGGACTTCGCGGTGAGGGCGTAGCTCTCAACCGGCTTTGCGATGTTCTTCAAATTCTGCGGGCCGAGCGCGCGGAACGCGAGATCGACCTTACCCTCGACCTGGTCGAAGACTTGGCGCGAGATGCAAATCCCGCCGATCTCGGCGATGCCTTCGAGCCGCGCGGCAATGTTGACGTCGTCGCCATAGATGTCGTCGCCCTCGATTATCACATCGCCGAGATGAATTCCGATCCGCCACGCCAGCCGCCGGTCCTCGGGAAGGTCGGCATTTCGTTCGGGCATGGCATCCTGGATTTTCGCCGCGCAGGTTACGGCGTCGATAACGCTGGGGAATTCGGCGAGAATGCCGTCGCCGATCAGCTTGACAATTCGGCCCCGGTGGTCGTCGATGACGGGGAAAACCAGTTCATTTCGGGTCGCCTTTAACGCCGCCAGGGTACCGCCTTCATCGCGGCTCATCATCCGGCTGTAACCGGCCACATCCGCGGCCATGATCGCCGACAATTTGCGGTCCATTCTCCGTCTCCCGGCACCAATCGGCCGGGAAGCCTATCACGCCCGTCGCGCCGACGGGAACCGAAACCGGTCCCGATGACAAGCGCTGGCCTTTGCCACGCTTCTCACCTAGATTACCCGCAAAATTCAATGGCGGGAGACGCGCGATGAAGTTCTGCTGGTTCCATCTGATGCCCTATACCCGGCTGCCGGACGATTTCCGCGAGAAATACAGTTCGGTCTGGGTCGATATTCCGCGCGAGCTGTTCGATCCCAAGGTCGCGAACACGATCTACAACGAGTTCATGGACGAGCTCGAATATGCCGACCAACAAGGCTTCGATGCGATCTGCGTTAATGAGCATCATTCGAACGGCTATGGTCTGATGCCGTCGCCCAATCTCATTGCGACGGCGCTGGCGCGGCGCACGTCGAATTCCGCCATCTGCATCATGGGCAACTCGCTGGCGCTCTATAATCCGCCGACCCGCGTCGCCGAGGAAATGGCGATGATCGACTGCATCTCGGGTGGGCGCGTCATTGCCGGGTTCCCCGTGGGCACGCCGTGGGACACCTCCTATTGCTACGGCATTAATCCGAGCCAGTTGCGCCAGCGCTATCGCGAGGCGCACGATCTCGTGGTCCAGGCCTGGACCAACCACAAGCCGTTCTCCTTCAACGGTCGCTTCAATCAGCAGCGCTATATCAATATCTGGCCGCAGCCGGTGCAGAAGCCGCACCCGCCGATCTGGATTCCGGGCGGCGGCTCGGTCGAGACCTGGCAATGGTGCGCCGAGATGGATTACGTTTACGCCTATCTTTCCTATTTCGGCTACCAGATGGGCCGCAAGACCATGAACGGCTTCTGGAGCGAGATGGACAAGCTCGGCAAGGACCGCAATCCCTATCGCGCCGCGTTCCTGCAATTCGTCGGCGTCGCCGAGACCACCGAAGAGGCGATGAAGCTCTATAAGGAGCCGGCGGAATATTTTTTCCTGCGCTGCCTCCATGTCGATCCGCGCTATGCGACGCCGCCGGGCTATGTCACCGAGGCGACGATGCGCGCCAACATCCAGTCGCAGGCGCAGGCGGCGGCGGGCGGCAGCCGGCCGCAAGCCGGGTTCCAGCCGCTGACCTTCGCCGACATGGTGGAGAAGGGCTATGTCGTTATCGGCTCGCCCGACGAGGTTGCCGACAAGCTGAAGGAGGTCGCGACCGAGCTCAATGTCGGCCATCTCATGCTGTTGTTGCAGTTCGGCAATATGGGCAAGGACCTTGCCAACGAGAACACCCGCCTGTTCGCGCAAAAGGTGGCGCCGCAATTGAAGGGCCTGTTCGACGACAAATGGGAGGATCGCTGGTGGCCGAAGCCGCTGCCCGATGACGCCCGCGCCGTTCCCGCGGCGCCGATGCTGAGGGCGGCGGAATGAGTGAGGTCACGGAACGCGTCGTCGAGGTCAACGGCTTGCCCTGCCGGGTGTGGGAGAAGGGCGAGGGCAAGCCGATCTATTACCTCGCCGGAATCGCCGGCCTGCCGCGCTGGACCCCGTTTCTCGACCGCCTCGCCGAATCGCGGCGCGTGGTGGTGCCGTCCCTGCCGGGCTTTCCCGGCGGCGAGGGCCATGACGTGCTCGATTCCCATCTCGATTGGATCGTGGCGACGCTCGACCTCCTCGATGGGGCGGGCGCCGACGGCGCGATCGATCTCATCGGCGCGTCGGTTGGCGGCGCGCTGGCGGCGGAAGTGGCGGCGATGTCGCCAGCGCTGGTGCGGCGGCTGGCGCTGATCGCGCCGTTCGGGCTCTATGATCTGGACGCGCCGCCGACCGACATCTGGGCGCAGCCGCCGGGCAGCGCGTCGGCGCTGATGTGCAAGAACCCGGACAATTACATCGGCTTCACCGCGCCGCCCGAGGGCACCGATCCCGGCGAATGGACGGTCATCATGACCCGCGCCGCGGAAGCCGGGGCACGCATCCTGTGGCCCTTGGGCGACCCGCGGCTGGTACGGCGGCTCCATCGCATCCGCGCTGACACGCTTATCGTGTGGGGCGACGAGGACAAGGTGCTGGCGCCGTCCTATGCCGAGCATTTTGGCCAGGAGATCGAAGGGCGCGCCGCGGTCGCGGTGATCCCCAACGCCGGTCATCTCGCCGATCTCGACGCGCCGGACCGGGCAGCGCAATTCATCGGCGGCTTCCTGGCGCAGTAGTCGGGAATGTCGAGGGCAACCAGAACGACGAATTAAGGAGGCGGTTTTTATGTCGCTCGAAACCGAGACAGTGGCGAAGTTCCTGGCGAGCATTAAATCAGGCTCGCTCGCGGCCGATCTCCTGACCGAGGGTGCGGCGTTCGATGCGCTCAACGTGCATTTGAAGGGCAAGGCCGCGGTGGTCGATCGCTTTGGCAAAGGCGGCGTCTATGCCGAGGCGGATTGGTCGACCTCGGAAGAGAAAGGCGGCGCGGTGCGGGCGACTGGCGCCATGCCCAACGGCGCCAGGCTGATCCTCACCGTGACCGGCGACGGCGGCAAGATCGCGCTCATCCAGCATCAGATGCAGCCCGGCGCGCCGCGCGCCGCGGCGGCACTCAAGGTTCCGGCGGATTTGAAGGCGCGGATCGACAATGCGCTGAAGGAGCGTCATCCGATCGTGATCTCCTATGTCGATGACGCGGGCCAGCCCAACGTCACCTTCCGCGGCTCGACCCAGGTGTTCAGCGATACCCAGCTCGCGATCTGGGTGCGCAACGCCGCCGGCAAGATCGTGCGCTCGATCGCAACCAATCCCAAGATCGCCCTCATGTATCGCGACGAGGATGCCAAGGCGACCTACATCATGCAGGGCCGGGCCCATATCGATCATAGCGAGGGGGCGCGCAACCAGGTCTACGACACCATGGCCCAGGTCGAGCGCGACCATGATTTCGCCCGGCTCGGCGTTGCCATGATCATCGATCTCGACCTGATCGAGGGGTATGCCGGCCTGTCGCCCCAGGGTCAGATCAATCCGATCCGCATGGCGCGGGAGAAATAGCCGGCCGCGGCCCTTCAGCCGGCTACCGGGCCACCTCCGCGATGAATTGCGCCATCGCGGCAAGGGTGGCCGCCTCGTGGTCGCGGTGCGGCGCGTGGCGACACTGGGACAGCACCAACCGCTCGAACCGGCCGCCGACGCCGCGTTCGATCGCGTCGATTTGCCTGAGGGTGCCATATTCGTCTTCGGCACCCTGAATCGCCAGGATCGGCGCGGTGACGGCCGACAGGACATCCTCGATGTTCCAGCGGCGGAAGGCAGGATCGAGCCAGATTCGGTTCCAGCCCCAAAACGCGCCTTCGGGATCATCGTGATAGCGCTTGAGCCGCGCCACCATATCGCTGGTCTCGAAGACGGTTTTGGCGGCGGCGATGCTGTCGACCGTGACCTCCTCGACGAAGACATGCGGCGCTTCGAGGATAAGCGCCCGCACCGGCCAGCGCCCGGCGCCGGCATGGATCAGCGCGATCGAGGCACCGTCGCTGTGGCCGATCAGGATCACGTCTTCGAGGCCGAGCCGGTGCCGAAGCTCGGGCAACGTCTCGAGCGCCTCGACATGCATGTAATCGATGGCGCGGTCGCCGGTGAGCCGGTCCGACTTGCCATAGCCGAGCCGGGAATAGATCACCGCCGGCAGACCGGTTGCGGCAGCGACCTTGTCCGGGAAATCCTTCCACAGGGCGACCGAGCCCAGCCCTTCATGGAGGAAGATCAGGGTCGGTTCCGTGCGGTGGACACCGGAGACTTTGCGCACTTCAAGGCGGTGGCCGCCACAATCGAGATAATCCGTCATGCCGATTTGGAAATCTAAGGACGCAGCTTGAAGCGCTGGATTTTGCCGGTCGCGGTCTTGGGCAATTCGTCGAGAAACGCGATCCAGCGCGGATATTTGTAGGGTGCGAGGTGCGATTTGACATGCGCCTTCAGTTCGTCGGCGAGATCGGGCGAAGCGGCGCGGCCTGGCTTCAGCACGACAAAGGCCTTGGGCTTCACCAGCCTGTCCTCGTCCGGGGCGCCGACCACCGCGGCTTCGAGCACGGCGTCGTGGCTCGCCAGCGCCGCCTCGACCTCGAACGGCGAGACATAGATGCCGCCGACCTTCAGCATGTCGTCGCTGCGGCCGCCATAGACGTAATAGCCGTCCTCGTCCTCCCGGTACTTGTCGCCGCTTCGGGTCCAGGAACCGACGAAGGTATGGCGGCTGCGCTCGCGGTTGTTCCAGTAATAGGGGGCGCTCGTCGGGCCTTGGACTTGGAGCTCGCCAAGCTCGCCGCGCGGGACCGGGTTACCCTCGTCATCGACGAGGCGCAGCCGATAGCCGGGCACCGGCCCGCCGGTCGTGCCGTAGCGCACATCGCCCGGTCGGTTGGACAGAAAGATGTGCAGCATCTCGGTCGAGCCGATGCCGTCGAGGATGTCGATGCCGAAATGGTCATGCCAGCGCCGGCCGATGTCGGGCGGCAGCGCCTCGCCCGCCGAGACGCAGCGCCGCAGCGCCACCCGATCCCGTGGCGGCAGATCGGCACTCGCCAGCATCGCGGCATAGAGCGTCGGCACGCCATAGAAGATGGTCGGACGCCGATCCTTGAGGATGCGGCCGACCAGGGCCGGGGTCGGTCGCTCGGGGCTTAAAATGCTGGCGGCGCCGACTGCCATCGGAAAGGTCAGGGCATTGCCGAGGCCATAGGCGAAGAACAGCTTCGCCGCCGAGAACACGGTGTCGCCTTGCTCGATGCCCAAAACCGGCTTGGCATAGAGCTCGGCGGTATGGATCGGATGGGCATGGAGATGCACCACCCCTTTGGGCTGCCCGGTCGAGCCAGAGGAATAGAGCCAGAAGGCGACATCATCCGGCGTGGTGTCGGCGACGTCTGCCTTCTTCGCTGCCTCGGCCAGCAGCCGATCGAGCTTGGGATAGGGGCTGTCGGCCTCACCCGAAACCAGGATCGCGCGAAGATGCGGCTGGTCCTTGAGGATCGGCTGAAGCCGCGGCAGCAACGCCGCGGAAACGACAAGGGCGCGGGCCCGGCTGTCACGCAAAATGAAATCGTAATCCTGGGCGGCCAGCATGGTGTTGATCGGCACCGGCACGATGCCGGCCTTGATTGCCCCAAGAAACATGGTCGGGAAATCGACGGTGTCGAAGAGCGCCAGCACGACGCGCTGTTCCGCCTCAAGGCCGAGCCCGCGCAGGAGATCGGCGGCGCGGTCGACCCGTTCGGCCAGCGCGCCGTAGGTGAGCGCCATGCCATCATCCTGAAAAGCGAGCTTCCCGCCGCGCCCGGCGGCAAGATTGCGCTCGATCAGATCGATCGCGAAATTGTACCGCCGTGGCAATTCGATAGGTGCGGGCGCCGTCTCGCTCGCCATGAAATCCTCCCACATTCATTCGCTTCTACCCTCCCCTGCAAGAGGGTAAGGTTGCTATTATGATCCTGTCAGTCAGGGAGCAAAAGCCGAGATGATCGATTTCGCCACCGAGCCTTCACGCTACCGACACTGGCGGCTCAGCTTCGATAAGGCGGTGGCGACGCTGGCGCTTGAGGTCGCGGAGGATGGCGGCATCGTGCCGGGCTATCAGTTGAAGCTCAATTCCTACGATCTTGGTGTCGATATCGAGCTTCACGATGCGCTGAATCGCATCCGCTTCGAGCATCCCGAGATCGGCGCCGTGGTCATCACCAGTGCGAGGGAGCGGATTTTCTCGTCCGGCGCCAATATCTACATGCTCGGGGCGTCGTCGCATTCATTCAAGGTCAACTTCTGCAAATTCACCAACGAGACGCGCAACGGCATCGAGGATTCGAGCGCGCATTCAGGCCTGAAGTTTCTCGCCGCGATCAACGGCGCGTGTGCCGGCGGCGGGTACGAGCTGGCGCTTGCCTGCGACGAAATCCTGATGATCGACGACCGGTCGTCAACGGTAAGCCTCCCCGA
>JBOHLV010000317.1:0-2821 GCA_050729815.1 Allostellaceae bacterium | reverse complement strand
CATCCAGGAGGGGAACATCGGCCTGATGAAAGCGGTCGACAAGTTCGAGTATCGCCGCGGCTACAAGTTCTCGACCTATGCGACATGGTGGATCCGGCAGGCGATCACCCGCTCGATCGCCGACCAGGCGCGCACCATCCGCATTCCGGTGCATATGATCGAGACCATCAACAAGATCGTGCGCACCTCGCGCCAGATGCTGCACGAGATCGGCCGCGAGCCGACGCCCGAGGAGCTGGCCGAGAAGCTCGGCATGCCGCTCGAGAAGGTGCGCAAGGTCCTCAAGATCGCCAAGGAGCCGCTGTCGCTCGAGACCCCGATCGGCGACGAGGAGGATTCGCATCTCGGCGATTTCATCGAGGACAAGAACGCGATCCTGCCGATCGACGCCGCGATCCAGTCGAATTTGCGCGAGACCACGACGCGGGTGCTCGCTTCGCTCACCCCGCGCGAGGAGCGCGTGCTGCGCATGCGCTTCGGCATCGGCATGAACACCGACCACACGCTGGAAGAGGTCGGCCAGCAATTCTCGGTGACGCGCGAGCGCATCCGCCAGATCGAGGCGAAGGCCCTCAGGAAGCTCAAACACCCCTCGCGCAGCCGCAAGCTGCGCTCCTTCCTCGACACCTGAGGTCGCCGAACGGCCCGCCGGGCGCGACGAGACGTGCCCGGCCTCGCACGAGATCGGAGGGCTCCATGCCCTATACCAGCACCGCCGACCTGCCCGATGCCGTGCGGCTCCATCTGCCGCAGCACGCGCGGGAGATTTTCCGCGCCGCGTTCAACAATGCCAGTGACGAGTATGGCGGCGATGAAGAGCGCGCGTTCCGCATCGCCTGGGCCGCCGTGAAGCGGCAATATCACAAGGTCGGCGACGAATGGGTTCCCATCGAATAGCGGCGCCCTCCCCGACCCTCGCCCGTGCTACGGGGAAGGAAAGCGACGGCGCGCGCCTTCGCGGGTGGGGGCCTTTCCTGGTGCGGATGCTGGTGCTGGCGCTGGCGAGCTTGTTCCTCTTTGGGACCGTGCCCGCGCTTGCCGCCTCGCCCGCCGCCTATTGCCGCCGCGTCGGCACGGACGACGCGACCAGGCCGATCCCGCGCTCGCTGGTGCCGGCGGCGACCCGGCTGTTCCATCTGCACCATATGCCGCGCGAAGCGGTGATGCGCTCCACCCTATACCGCTGCGACCGGCATCGCGTTCTTGTGTGCAATCTTGGCGCCAACCTGCCCTGCGGCAAGGCCGACCGACGGCGGCACCTGATCGGCGCCGATCATTGGTGCGCGTTGCATCGCGACGCGACTTTCATCCCGCTTTATGTCACCGGGCACACCACGATCTACGATTGGCGGTGCGCCGGCGCCAGGGCCGTCGTCGGGAAACGAATCTATCGCGTCGATCGCCGCGGCTTCGTCGCCGAAATGTGGAAGCGCGCGAACTGAGTTCAATGAATCCGCAAGCTGACGCCGGGATGGCGCAGCTTGGCGCGGAAGAGAATTTCCGTCTGCGCCACCGTCACGGAATGCAGCTTCGCCTCGATATCCGTGCGCCAGTAATCAAGAAAATGCCGCAAGCGGGGGAAATCCGGCGCCTCGTCAACCTGCTGCCAGATGAAGCTTTGGAGGACATGCGGGTGATCGGGCAGGTGATAGAAAATCTCGGCCGTGGTGAGGCGATAGGCGAGATTGGGCAGCGCAACCGGTTTCATGGCTCTGCTCCTCATCGTCGTTGTATCTGTCGAATGGCTCTCACGTTTCATGCCGGGCTCCACGCCTTATGGCAACGCCATGAGGCTGCGGGCCATTCCCGTTAAAATCAAGGAAAAATCGCCTTATTTCAATTGTTTGGCAGCACTCTCCCGAACCAAGTGCCAATCGCTCCGGGCGCTGCCAAGTCGGGATTTGCTTGACATATAACGTGTTTTGCGTTATTTGCGGCGATGGCGAACCGGAACGGTCAGTCGGAAGGGAAGAGGATCCGTGAAAGTTAATTTTGCCGAACGAACCCAATTTTTCGGCGCGCCGGTGGCCCTGCCCGAGGGCATCATGCGCTGAAAGCCGGCATTTTCTCCGATCGCTCTTGACGTCGCGGGGGGTGTTCGCCTATGTCTTTGGCACTCGGCGGGCGAGAGTGCTAGCAAGCGCCGCCGCCGTGCCACAATCCACACGCCAAGAACTGGAGGTTCGTTCATGAAATTCAGGCCGTTGCAGGATCGCGTCCTGATCCGCCGCATCGAATCCGATGAAAAATCCTCGGGCGGTATCATCATTCCAGACACCGCCAAGGAAAAGCCGCAGGAGGGCGAGGTCGTCTCGGTCGGACCTGGCGCGCGCGACGAGTCGGGCAAGGTTCATCCGCTCGATGTCAAGTCGGGCGACCGGGTGCTGTTCGGCAAATGGTCGGGCTCGGAAGTGAAGCTCGACGGCGAAGAGCTCATCATCATGAAGGAGTCGGACATCCTCGGCGTGCTCGAGGGCTCGGCATCCAGCAAACGCAAAGCCGCCTAACGCAAGCGATTGAAGAGAGGGTTTTCCCAACATGGCAGCTAAAGAAGTCAAATTCCATGGCGATGCCCGCGAGCGGTTGCTGCGCGGCGTCGACATCCTCGCCAACGCGGTCAAGGTGACGCTGGGCCCCAAGGGACGCAACGTTCTCCTCGACAAATCCTATGGCGCCCCCCGCATTACCAAGGACGGGGTGACGGTCGCCAAGGAGATCGAGTTTAGCGACCGGTTCGAGAACATGGGCGCGCAGATGGTGAAGGAAGTCGCCAGCCGAACGAGCGACCAGGCCGGTGACGGCACCACGACCGCGACGGTAC
>JBOHLV010000316.1:0-7021 GCA_050729815.1 Allostellaceae bacterium | reverse complement strand
GTATTCGCCGGTGAGGGTGTCGATCAGCACTTCCGAACACGCCGCGCCATAGGCGAAATAAAGGAACGGTCGGCCCTTCATCGTCTTCGGGTCATAGCGGACCTTCGGCGTCGCGAAATAGCCGGTCGCCGACAGCGAGACCCGCGCCGCATAAGCGAGCTGGATCAGCTCGGCGAAACTCATCTTCCGCCGCCCGGCCGCTACCATGCCGTCGGCGAAGACAACCCTCGTCGGTTCCGCCTTCCAGTGGGCGGCCGCGAATTTGACGAGGCGGTCCTTGATGGTGCGCGCCGCCGCCTGCGCCGCCGCGCCATTGAGGTCGGTGCTGGAGGAGGCCGCGGTTGCCGAAGTGTTGGGCACCTTGCCGGTGGTGGTCGCGGTGATCTTCACCGCCGCGAAATCGATGCCGAATTCCTCGGCGACGATCTGCGCCACCTTGGTCAGGAGGCCTTGGCCCATCTCGGTGCCGCCATGGTTCAGATGCACCGAGCCGTCGGTATAGACATGGACGAGCGCGCCGGCCTGGTTGAAATGGGTCGCGGTGAAGGAGATGCCGAACTTGACCGGCGTCAGGGCGAGCCCGCGCTTCAAATATGGGCTCACCGCGTTCCACGCCGCGATCTCTTTGCGTCGCTGCCAGTAATGCGCGGAGTCTTCGAGCTCGGCGATCAGCTCCGGCAGGATGTTGTCCTCGACCATCATGCCATAGGGCGTGAGGTTGCGGTCGCGCTTGCCATAGAGGTTGCGTTTCCTGACCGTGAGCGGGTCGAGCCCCAACTCGCGCGCGATCTCGTCGAGGGCGTATTCCGTCACCATCATGCCCTGCGGCCCGCCGAAACCGCGAAACGCGGTGTTGGAGACGGTATTGGTCTTCGCCCGGTGCGAGACGATGTGCGCCGTCGGCAGGTAATAGGCGTTGTCGGCATGGAACATGGCGCGATCATTGACCGGCCCCGACAAATCCGGTGACATGCCGCAGCGCGAGGCGAGGGTGAGGTCGATGCCCTTGAGCGCGCCCGTGTCGTCGAACCCGACCTCGTAATCGCCGATGAAATCGTGGCGCTTGCCGGTGATGATCATATCGTCGTCGCGGTCGGGACGGAGCTTCACCGGCCGCCCGGTCCGTTGCGCCAAGAGCGCCGCGATGACGGCGAAGAGCGCGCCCTGGGTCTCCTTGCCGCCGAAGCCACCGCCCATGCGCCGCGTCTCAACGGTGACGGCATGGGCGTAGAGGCCGAGGATGTGGGCGACCTGATGCTGGATCTCGGTCGGATGCTGGGTCGAGGAATAGACCAGCATGTCGCCCGCTTCCTGCGGCACCGCCATCGCGATCTGGCCTTCCAAATAGAAATGCTCCTGGCCGCCGATCCGAAGCTGGCCTGAGAGCCGCCTTGGCGCGTTGGCAATTGCCTTTTTCGCTTCGCCCTTCCGGAGGGTAAGGGTCGGCAGCACCGACTCTTTCCGTCGAACCGCCTCCTCGATCGACAGGATCGCGGGCAGCGGCTCGTATTCGACGATCGCCTTCATTGCCGCCGCGCGGGCGAGCTCGCGCGTCTCCGCCGCGACGGCGAACACCGATTGGCCCCAAAACTCGATGATCTTGTCGGCAAAGACGGGATCGCCGGCAAAGCCGGGGCCAATATCGTTGCCGTGGTGCAGATCCACCGCCGCAAGCGCCGACGCGACGCCGGGCACCGCGCGCACCGGCGCCAGATCGATCTTCTTGATCCGCGCATGGGCATGCTCGCTCATGCGGATATAGGCATGGAGGAGGTTCCGCGGCTCCGGCATGTCGTCGATGTAGATAGCTTCGCCGGACACATGGCGCTCGGCGCTGTCATGCGGAATCGCCTGGCGCACGTTGCGCAGGTTCGTTTCGGCGGCGGGTTTCCTTTGCGTCGTCATGCCGCGATCTCCCGGTCGAGGATGCGGGTGCGGCCCGGCCTGCCCGCGGTTTCGAGGAAGAATTTGAAGAGCAGGTTCTGCGCCGTCTTGAGCCGGTATTCGGCGCTAGCCCGCATATCGGTGATCGGTTGGAAGTCGCGGGCTATCGCCGCCATCGCCGCGCGCACCGCGGTCTCGTTCCAGGACTGGTTAACCAAGGCCGCCTCGGCATTGGCGGCGCGCTTCGGCGTTGCCGCCATGCCGCCGAAGCCGATCCGGATCGCGGCGACGCGCCCGCCCTTCAGCTCCAGCGCGAAGGCGCCGCACACGGCGGAAATGTCCTGATCGAACCGCTTCGAGATTTTATAGGCGCGGAATTGGACGCCGGGCCGTGCCCGCGGCACGCGGATGCTTTCAACGAACTCTCCAGGCCGCAGCACGGTCTTGCGGTAATCGAGGAAGAATTCCGCGATCGGCATCTCGCGCCGCGTCGCGCCGTGGCGCAGGAGTAGCGCCGCGCCGAGCGCCAGGAGCAGCGGCGGGCTGTCGCCGATCGGCGAGGCGTTGCCGATATTGCCGCCGATCGTGCCGGCGTTGCGTACCTGGACGGAGCCGAGGCGCCGCAGCATCTCGCCGAAATCGGGATAGTCGGCGGCGAGCGCGGCATAGGCATCGGTATAGGTGACGGCGCCACCGATCTCGATGGCATCGGTACCGATTTCGAGCCGGCGCAGCTCGGCCACATCGCCGGTATAGATCACGGTGTCGAGCCGGCGATGCAGCTTCGTCACCCAGAGCCCGACATCGGTGCCGCCGCCAAGCAGCACCGAATCGGGATGTCGCGCCACGAGCGCGGCGAAATCGTCGAGATGTTTCGGCGCGAAATAGCGCTGGCCCTCATGCTCCAAGGCGAGCGTATCGCCATGCGCGATGGCGCGAAGCTGTGCCAGGGTTGCCGCCTCGCGGGCGTGGAACTGATCCCGCCGGCCGATTGCGTACATGCGTTGCGCCGCCGCGATGATCGGGCGGTAGCCGGTGCAGCGGCAGAGATTGCCGGCAAGCGCATCGTCGATCGCCTCCCGCCCCGGCGCCCGCTCGTTGTGATAGAGCGCGAACAACGACATGACAAAGCCAGGCGTGCAGAAGCCGCATTGCGAGCCGTGGCATTCGACCATCGCGCGCTGTGCCGGATGGAGCTTGCCCTTGTGCTTCAGGCTCTCGACCGTCACCAGCTCCTTGCCGTCGAGCGTCGGTACGAACTGGATGCAGGAATTGATCGCGCGATAGCGGATGCGATCGCCATCGATCTCGCCCAACGCCACGGTGCAGGCGCCGCAATCGCCCTCGGCACAGCCTTCCTTGGTGCCGGGGCGCCGCGCCTCCTCGCGCAGCCATTCGAGCACGGTCATGGTCGGCGCGACGTTGCGAAGGTCGCGCACTTCGCCATCAAGGATAAAGCGGATGCGATCGGTCATGGCTCAACTGCCGCGATAGGTGGCATAGGACCAGGGGGTGAGAAGCAACGGCACATGGTAATGAGCATCTCCGTCGGCGATGCCGAACCGGATCGGCACCTCGTCCAGGAAGGGGATCGATGCAATTGCTGCGCCGGTTTCTCGGAAATAATCGCCGGCATGGAACAGAAGCTCGTAGCGCCCGGGGCGGAAGTCGTCGCCCTCGATGAGCGGCCGGTCGGCGCGGCCGTCGCCATTGGTGCGGATCTCGGTCACGCGGCGGCGGCGTTCGCCCGCGATGGCATAAAGCTCGATCCGGAGGCCCGCCGCCGGTCGGCCGCGCGCCGTATCGAGCACATGGGTGGTGAGCTGACCCATCCGCCTCCCCGAATTCCTGTACGTTCGGTCAGGAACCCGGCATGCTCCCACGCTTGGCTGCCGTCGCCAAGCCGTTTTTGGGTGAAACGGCGCTATTCCGCCGCTTCTTTCATTGCCGGCCGCACCGCCTCCTTGAGGTTCGCCTTGTAGGCGTCCTGCCAATCGGTCTTGAGGTCGGCGATAAAGAATCCGCTGCGTGCCAGCATGTAGGTCTCGGGGTCGTCGAGGCAGGGTGGCGTCACGCCGTCTTCGGCGAAGGCCTGCGCGGTCTTGAGGATGTGCCGCCGGGTGCGCGAGATCATGATGTCGGTTGGCGCCAGATGCTCCCACTCATGGTCGGTGATCGGCCCCATGCTTTCGGTCACCGCCTGGTCCTGAAGATGGATATTCGAGATGCCGGTATAACTCTCGCTCTTGCGCTGTGCCGCGCGATCGATGTTCCAGTCATTGCCCTCGTTCGAGGTGAGGCACCAGCGCCCGAGCCAATGGGTGGTGTTGGGCAGGTACTGCATTTCGAGGTTGACGCCGGTCAGGGGCTTGCCGTTCTTGTCGATGGCGCGGTTCGGCATCGGCCGCTTCCAGACGAAATTATAGAACATGGTGTGGGTGTCATCGAGCGGCACCCAGGCGCGGGCATGGACATTGGTGGCGAAATCGCCCTGCGGCTGCTGGGTCCAGAACGGGAAGAGGAAGTTCGCGGTGCGCCAATAGGTGCCGCCGCCATCGGCCGGGCGATAGGCGCCATAGGAGGTGCCCCATGGCGTCTCGATCGCCTTCAATTCCGGCGCGCGGTGGAATACGGCGCCGCGGAAGGGATGATCCTCGCCGATCTGCTCCGGCTTGATATGGCCGGTATGGAGAAAGCCGAAATGCGAGGTGTCGATATCGCCTTCGAGACCCTGGAGCCAGTTGCAGTCGCGCTGCGCGCAGAACAGGGTGGTCTCGCTTTCCGGAAGCTGGAGTATTTCGATGCCAGGGAGCGGCGGCGCCGCCGCGCGCTTGCCCATATAGACCCAGATGACGCCGTTGCGCTCGGCGACCTTGTAGGCCTTGGCCTTGACCTTGTCCTTGAAGTCCTGATGCGCCGGCACGCTCGCCATATCGACGCAATTGCCGTCGACGTCGTATTTCCAGCCGTGATAGACGCAGCGCAGGCCGTTCTCCTCGTTACGGCCAAGAAAGAGGGAGGCGCAGCGATGGGGACAGCGATGATCCATGACGCCAACCCGGCCGGATGAGTCGCGGAACGCGATCAGCTTCTCGCCGAGGAGTAAGAGGCGGACGGGATCGCCATCGGCCTTGAGTTCGCTTCCAAGCGCGGCCGGCAGCCAGTATTGGCGCATGAATTCGCCCATCACTGTGCCCGCCCCGACGCGGGTCAGGTCTTCGCCGTCCTTGCTCGTCATCTGGCGTCCTCCAGTCTTTCGCTGGGCGAACATGCTCGAACGCTGGTTCTACGCCGCGCCAAGAACCGTCGCAAGCGCCGCGGTCATCCTGTAGCGACGGCGGCGCTTTCATCTCGCGGCCTCATGGTCGCCGCCGCTTTTGTCTTGATCCCCGAACTGGTATTAGCCTTTCGCCTGAGAGCGGAAAAGGGAGGCGAAGCGGAATGGACAGGTCAACAGCGGAACCGAAGGGTGGTCCGGCCGGACTGACGGTCAGAACCGAATCGGGCGAAGTCGCGGGCCTCGCCGGGCCCGGTGGCATTCGCATCTGGAAGGGCGTTCCCTTTGCTGCGCCGCCAGTTGGGGAGCTACGCTGGCGGCCGCCGGCCCTGCCGATGCCGTGGAGCGGTGTCCGCGAGGCGGCGGCATTCGGTCCCGATTGCCCGCAGCCGGCGCCGCCGGGCGGCGGCGCCTCGGGCTCACGCGCCAGCCACCAGAGCGAGGATTGCCTTCATCTCAACATCTGGGCGCCGCCGGCCCGGCCGGGCGAAAGCCTGCCGGTGATGGTGTGGCTGTTCGGCGGCAGCTTCCTCATGGGCAGTCCGTCCGACACCCTGTTCGACGGCGAGAAGCTGGCCAGCCGGGGCGTCATCCTGATTACCGCCAACTATCGGGTCGGCCTCTTCGGCTTCCTCGCCCATCCGGCGCTGACGGCGGAATCGCCGCATCGCTCATCGAGCAATTACGCGCTTCTGGATCAGCTCGCGACGTTGCGCTGGATCCGCGACAATATCGCGGCGTTTGGGGGCGATCCCAAGCGGGTGACCCTGTTCGGCGTCTCTGCCGGCTCGGCCTCGATCTCGCTACTCCTCACCTCGCCCCTCGCCAAGGGCATGTTCCAGCAGGCGATTCTCGAAAGTCCTGGCGCCTTTCGTACGCTCGCCAGCCTCGGCGAGGCCGAAGCCTACGGCCTGAAGCTCGGCGCCGATCTCGCCGCGTTGCGGCGGATGTCGGCCGAGGAATTGATCGAGAAGACGCCACTCTTCGTGCCGAAAGTGCGCGGCCTGACGACGCCGCGCGTGCTGCGGCCGATCCGGGACGGCTGGATCATCCCAGAGGACGAACGCGATGCCTTCGCCGCCAACCGGTTCCATCCCATGCCGATCATCGTTGGCGCCAACCGGGACGAAGGATCGAACTTCGTCGCCGCCTGGCCGATCAACGATGTCGCCGCCTATCGCGCCTTCGTCGCCGAGAATTTCGGCCCGGCAAGTGAGGAAGCCTTGACGCGCTATCCCGTCGCGGAGGATAGCGAAGTTCGCGGTCGGCTCGCCGAGCTGTTCGCCGACACCCAGTTCAATTACGGCGTCTGGGCGCTGTCGCGGGCGATGGCGCGCGGCGGCAAAGGCACCTGGCGATATCTGTTCTTGAAGCGCCGCGCCGGTCAGACGGACGGGCCGCATCACGGCGACGAGGTGCCGTTCGTGTTCGGCGCCCTCGACCGGCCGACTCGCAAGGGCGGTGGCTTTGATGCCGCCGACGTAGCGCTGTCTGAACGCCTGATGGCGGCCTGGGTCAAGTTCGCGCAGGATGGAAACCCTGCTGGAGAAGCTCTTGATTGGAAAGCATATGATTCCGATCTCGACAATTATCTCGAATTCGGCGAAGAGGTGCGGGAAGGTGCCGGTTGGCGGAGCGACAAGATGGTCTTTCTCGACCGGTTTTTTGCGACGCGCGGGGTCGGCTGACGCCGCGATCAAGCCGCTTTCGGGGCCGGCGGAGATGATCTCGCCGCAACGATTCTTTTGCGGGTATGATTCGGCGGCGCTCTTGCGGTAAGATTCACCGGCGAACGCATCGGGAAAACGAAGGGGGGGTCGCGAAGCGTGCCATGACAGCGCCGCGGCGTCTGATGGCGGC
>JBOHLV010000315.1:0-37094 GCA_050729815.1 Allostellaceae bacterium | reverse complement strand
GCGACGAGCCGGCCGCGATCATCGCCCAGGCGACGACGCCGGCGCAGCGCGTCGTCGAAACCACGCTTGCCCGCGCCGCCGCCGATGCCGCCGCCGCCGGCATCGTGGCGCCGGCGATGCTGGTGGTCGGGCCGGCGGTGCGGCTGCGCCACGACATCCGCTGGTTCGAGCAAGAAATCCCGGTTGACAGTTCGGCACCGACTTCGGACGCTGAAGGCTGAGCGACCATGAGCGGCGGCATCATCCTTTCGGCCCCCGGCACCGGCAGCGGCAAGACGACGCTGACGCTGGCGCTGCTCCGCGCGCTGAAGCGGCGCGGCATGAGGATCGTCTCGGCCAAAGTCGGGCCGGATTACATCGACCCCGCCTTTCACGCCGCGGCGTCGGGCATCGCCTCGATCAATCTCGACCCCTGGGCGATGCGCCACGCGACGCTGGCGACGCTGGTGGCGCGGCTTGAGGAGGCGGGCGATCTCGTCCTGTGCGAAGGCATGATGGGCCTCTTCGATGGCGCCGGCGCGGCCGGCGACGGCGGCTCGACCGCGGATCTCGCCTCGCTCATCAACTGGCCGGTCGTGCTGGTGATCGATGCCGCGGCCCAGGCGGGATCGGTCGGGGCGCTGATCCGCGGCTTCGCCACGCATCGCGCCGACGTGCCGATCGCCGGGGTGATCTTCAATCGCGTCGGCAGCGCGCGCCACGCCGCGATGCTGGAAGCGGCGAGCCGTGCCGCCGTACCGGAATTGCCGATCCTCGGCGCGGTGGCGGGCGAAGCAGAGCTTACCGTGCCGGAACGGCACCTGGGCCTCGTCCAGGCGGCGGAGCATCCGGCGCTCGACACCTTCCTCGACCATGCCGCCGATGTCGTCGCGACGGCGGTCGATCTCGACCGGTTCCTCGCGCTTGCCCGCGACAGCCAGCTCGTGCCGACGACGCGCGCGCTGCCGATCTTTCCCTTGGGCAACCGCATCGCGGTGGCGCAGGACCAGGCCTTCACCTTCGCCTATCCCGCGCTCCTCGCAGCGTGGCGTGCCGACGGCATCGAGATCATGCCGTTCTCGCCGCTCGCCGACGACGCCCCCGCCAAGGATGCCGACGCGGTCTATCTTCCCGGCGGCTATCCCGAACTCTCTGCCGGGCGCCTCGCCGGGAATCGCCGATTCAAGAAAGGCATGCGCGATGCCGCGGCCCGCGGCGCCGCGATCTATGGCGAGTGCGGCGGCTATATGGTGATGGGACGCGGCCTCACCGACGCCGGCGGCGCGCGGCATGAGATGCTGGGCCTGCTGCCGCTTGAAACCAGTCTCGCACACGAACGGCGCTCGATCGGCTATCGCGCGATGCGGCTCCTGGGGCCGGGGCCGCTCGGCATGGGTGGCACGCCCTATCGCGGCCACGAGTTCCACTATGCGACGACGGTCGAGGAGGGCGCGGGCGACGCGTTGTTCGCGGTCGCCGATTCGGACGGCGTGCGCCTCGGCGACAGCGGCCGAATCGCGGGCCGCGTCTTCGGCTCTTTCCTACACATCATCGATCGCGCCGGTTGACAGGGAAGTCGGCAAAAGCCAAGCGTTTTTTTCGCAATTCGGGCCGCTGCCCCCCCATCTTGCCCCCAGGGCCGGTTCCAGCTATCAGTGGTGCATGCCTACCTCCTCGCCGTTCCTGATGAGCCTGCCGCACCAGCTCAAGCTGCCGAACGGCAAGGTTCCGGTGCGGGTCCGGATCAGCGCGCGGGCGCGACGTCTCGCGCTCCGCATCGATGCCCAGGCCGAGGCGGTGGAATTGGTGCTGCCGCGCCGTACCTCGCTCCGTCGGGCGCTCGGCTTCATTGAGGAGAATCGCGACTGGCTCGACAGGCGCCTCCACGCGCTGCCGCCCAGGACCCTGCTCGCGGACGGCGAAATCGTCCCGATCCTAGATCAACCCTATACCATCCGCCGGGTCGCCCGTACCCGCGATCATCGCCATGTCTGGATCGAGGGAAACGACGTCCTGGTCGCCGCTGAGGATGATCAGGTCGCCCGAAAAGTCATTGATTTTCTAAAAGAAATGGCCCGGCAGGAATGCCATCTCCGGGCCACCCGCCTGGCTCGCTCGATCGGCCGGGAGGTGCGGCGCATTACCATCCGTGATACTACAACCAGATGGGGAAGTTGTTCGGCTGGCGGCAACCTTGCATTTTCCTGGCGGCTCATCATGGCGCCGGAGGAGGTGCTGCAATACGTCGTCGCGCATGAGGTGGCACATCTTGCCGAAATGAATCACGGGACCCGGTTCTGGCGCCTCGTAGAGCGGCTCGCCCCCGGCACCGAGGTGCCGCGGCAATGGCTCAACCGCCATCGCGCGCGCCTCCTCAGGATCGGCTGAGCGCCAGCTTTCGCGCCTCCGGGCGCCGCATCAGCCACACCAGCAAGGCCAATCCGGGCAGACACATCAGGGTCGAGGCGCCGAAGAACAGTCCCCAGCCGACATGCGCGGCGAGCCAGCCGCCGCCCGAGGCGATGAAGGTCCGCGACACCGCCGCCAGCGCCGACAACAGCGCGTATTGCGTTGCGGTGAAGGACGGGTTGCAGAGCGCCGAAAGATAGGCGACGAACGCCGCCGAGCCGATGCCGCCGGTGACGTTCTCGGTGGCGATGGTGACGGCCAGCATCGGGACGCTGTGCCCGACCCAAAACTGGACGATATAGGCGAGGTTCGACAGCGCCTGGACGATGCCGCCGATGAGGAGCGAGCGCATGATCCCGACCCTCAGCACAAGGCCGCCGCCGAGGATCACCCCGGCCATGCTGGCGATGAGGCCGAAAATCTTGCTGACGCTGGCGATCTCGACATTGCTGAAGCCGATCGCGACATAGAACGGCCCGGAGAGCCAGCCCGCGACCGCGTCGCCGGTTTTATAGAGCACGACGAAGATCAGGATGACGAGCCAGTCGTGCCGCGTCATGAAATCGGCGAACGGCTCGGCGAGCGCGGTCTTGAGCCAGTTGCCGGCGGCCGGCGCACGCGCCACCCGCGGTTCGTGAATGAAGAGCACGCTGCCCATTCCGACCACGATGAACCCGGCCATTACCCGATACGCCACCGCCCAATCGAACGCACTCGCGAGATAGAGCGCGCCCGCGCCCGAGGCGAGCATGCCGATGCGATAGCCGACCTGCGTCGCGGCGGCGCCAACGCCCTGTTCGCGATCTTCAAGAAGTTCGACCCGGAAGGCGTCGATGACGATGTCCTGGCTCGCCGACAGGAAAGCGACCACGACCGCCAGCAGCGCCGTGCGCCAGGGATCGATTGCGGGATTGGCCGTGCTGAGCGCCAGGATCGCGAGCGCCAGCAGCACCTCGATGAAGAGCGCCCAGCTTCGCCGCCGGCCAAGAAGCCGCGTCAGGATCGGCAACGGCACCCGGTCCATCGCCGGCGCCCACAGAAATTTGAGGTTGTAGGAAAGGCCGACCTGGGCGAAGAGGCCGATCGCGGTCAGCGAAACGCCATCCTCCTTGAGCCAGATCGCCAGCGTCGCGCCAGTAAGGGCGAGCGGCAGCCCGCTCGCAAACCCCATCGCCAGGATGGCGATGATGCGCCGATCGCGGTAGAGCCGCAACGCGTCGGCGAACCTACTCATCTTGGGGCGAAGCCGGAAGACAACGCAACCGCGAAGGCCCCAAGACACCAAGGATCATCTCTTGGCGCCTTGGTGCCTTGGTGGTTCATCTCTTGGTTTTCATGCCCCGCGTCTATTTCTTCTTTTCCACATCGGCCGCGACCTCCATACGGACGATCTTGGTCGGGTCGGTCACCTTGCCATTATCGTTGGGATCGCCCTTCTTGATCTCATCGACATATTCCATGCCGGAGACGACCTGTCCGAACACGGTATATTTGCCGTCGAGGAACGGCGCCGGGGCAAGGCAGATGAAGAACTGGCTGTCGGCGCTGTTGGGATCCTGGGCTCGCGCCATGCCGAGGGTGCCGCGCACGAAAGGCGTATCGGTAAATTCCGCCTTGAGCTTTACCCCCGAGCCGCCCATGCCGGTGCCGGTGGGATCGCCGGTTTGCGCCATGAAGCCGGCGATGACGCGATGGAAGGTGAGCCCGTCATAGAAATGCTGGCGCACCAGTTCCTTGATACGGGCGACGGTGTGCGGCGCGAGATCGGGCCGCAATTCGATGACGACGCGCCCGGCGGGCAGGTCCATATAGAGAGTGTTTTCGAGATCGGCCGCGCTCACGGTGCCTCCATTCAGGCTTACGAGCAAAGCAGCCACCACCAGAATTCGACCCAGCCATCCGGCCATGACACGTTCCGCCCGCGGTTTTACGAAGTCGGGCGAGGCTAGAGGAAGCGCCGGGCGAAGGAAAGCGCGGAATGCCGCGGACGAGTCGCGCGGCCGCCGGGCGGCTTGCCCGCCAGCGCGACCCCGTGCCAATGTTCG
The DNA here is from genome assembly GCA_050729815.1 of Allostellaceae bacterium. Classification (GTDB taxonomy): domain Bacteria; phylum Pseudomonadota; class Alphaproteobacteria; order ATCC43930; family CGMCC-115725; genus JAATGI01. Next base: position 32,661 of record JBOHLV010000315.1, on the reverse strand, counting down.
GCCGCGGCGCGCGCTCGGTCCCGCCGCCAGCAAGAGGGCCTCGGATTGATCCGTTTCGAGAATGTCGGCATGCGCTACGGCAATGGCCCCGAAGTGCTGCGCGACATCGAGCTTCGGATCGACCCGGGCTCGTTCCATTTCCTCACCGGGCCGAGCGGCGCCGGCAAATCGAGCCTCCTGAAACTGATCTATATGACCGAGCGTCCGTCGCGCGGGCTCATCTCCCTCTTCGACCGAGACCTGTCGAGCCTGCCTCGGTCGGAGTTTCCGCCGCTGCGCCGCCGCATCGGCGTCATCTTCCAGAATTTCCGCCTGATCGAACATCTCTCGACGTTCGACAATGTCGCCCTGCCGCTGCGCGTCGCGGGCGAGAGCGAGGCCAGGATCAAGGACAGCGTCGGCGAATTGCTGACCTGGGTCGGGCTCGGCGACAAGTTCACGGCGCGGCCGCCTACCCTGTCCGGTGGCCAGCAACAGCGCGCCGCCATCGCCCGTGCGGTGATCGGCCGCCCCAACCTGTTGCTCGCCGACGAGCCCACCGGCAATGTAGATGATGACATGGCGCTGCGCCTCCTGCGCCTCCTCGAAGAGATGAACCGGCTCGGCACCACTGTGATTATTGCGACCCACAACCGGCAGATCGCCCAGCGCATGGCCCAGCCGCGCCTCCATCTCGAGGGCGGGCATCTGCGCCTCCTGAAGCCCGACGCCTCGCCCCCGTGATGTGGCGCGCCCGGTACGATATTCCCTTCGCGCGCGACGGCTCGGTGCGGTTCCTGCCATGGCTCATCGCGCTCATGGTCTATCTCGCCGCGCTCGCCGTGGCGGGATTGCTGCTGGTCGATGGCGCGCTCGCCAATTGGAACCGCAGCCTTTCCGCCGCAATGACGGTGGAACTGCCGCCCGCCGCCGTCGGCGCCAAGCATGAGGCGGGCATCGCCCCGGTGCTGACGCTGCTGCGCCAGACGCCGGGCGTGGTCGCGGCGCGCCTTTTGCCGCGGCGCGATGTGGCGAAGCTGGTGCGGCCGTGGCTCGGCGACGGCGCCGCGATCGGCGCGCTGCCGCTGCCGCGGCTCATCGATGTGCGCATCGATCCCGCCCGCCGGCCAGACCGCGACGCCTTGCGCCGGCGTCTCGACCGGCTCGCGCCCGGCGCCGTACTTGACGATGCGCGCCGCCATTTCGATCGTTTCTTCCGCTTCGGGCTGTCGGTCGAGTTCACCGGGATCGGCATCGTGCTGCTCATCGGCAGCGCCGCCATGCTGACCACGATCTTCACCACCCGCGCCGGCCTCGCCGTCCATCAGGACGTGATCGAGATCCTCCATATCCTCGGCGCGCGCGACCGCTACATCGCGCGGCAGTTCGCGCGCCAGGCCTTGATGCTGGCCTTGCGCGGCGGAGTGGTCGGCTTCGTCCTCGCGGTGGCGACCCTCTTCGGCCTCGGCCATGCCGCCGCGACCGCGTCGGTGCTGGGGCAAGGCGTGCGGCTGTTGCCGGCCGTAACGCTGGCGCCGTGGCAATGGGCGTCGCTCGCGGCATTACCGATCGCGGCGGCGCTCATCGCGCGCGTCACGGCGCGGGCGGTGGTGGCGCGCGCCCTGAGACGGATGCCATGAGTCCCGGGAAACGGCCGCCGCTCCTGTGGCGCTACCTGCCGCTGGTGTTCGTCCTCGCGGTGATGCTGGCCTGGCTCGGCGGCCTCCTCTGGTTCGCGACCCAGGTGCCCGAAACCGTCGATGACGACAATACCGTCACCGATGCGATCGTGGTGCTGACCGGCGGCGGCCAGCGGGTCCAGGAGGGCCTCAACCTCTTGGCCCATGGCAAGGGTCGCAAGCTGTTCATCTCGGGCGTATATCGCAAAACCGATCTGGCGGCGCTGTTGCGTACCTCACATCACGAGCCATCCTGGCTTTCCTGCTGTATCGTCCTCGGTCATGACGCCGACAACACCCGAGGCAACGCCGCCGAGACCGCGCGTTGGATGCACGCCCAGCATTTTCACTCGCTGCGCCTCGTCACCGCGAGCTATCACATGCCGCGCAGCCTCTTGGAATTCCGCCGCGCCATGCCGAACATGCGCATCATCCCCGACCCGGTCTTTCCCAAGGGCGCCGGCCGACGATGGTGGCTGCGCCCCCGCGCCATCGGCCTCGTCATCAGCGAATATGTGAAATATCTGCTGACACTGACGTGGCCCCAACCTTTCCGTCTCGCGCCATGATCTGGCCGCGCGCGCTCCTGTTCAATCTATTGTTCTATCTCGGCACCGCGGTGATCGGACTCCTCGCCCTGCCCGTGTTGCTCGCGGGCCGCCGCGCCAATGCCTGCCTCGGCCGACATTGGGCGCAGGCGACGCTGTGGCTCGCCGGATGGAGCGTCGGCCTCAGATATGAGCTGCGCGGGCGCGAGAATCTGCCGCCGGGCCCGGCGATCATTGCGGCGAAGCACCAATCCGCCTGGGACACTTTTGCCGCCGCCGCCTTGTTCGACGATCCTGCGATCATCGTGAAGCGCGAGCTGTTCTCCATTCCGCTTTACGGCTGGTATCTGAAGCGCGCCGGCATGATCGGCATCGACCGCGCGCTCGGTGCCGCGGCGCTCCGGCGGATGCTGCGCACGGCGCGGGCCGCCGCCGCGGCAGGCCGGCCGATCTTCATCTTTCCCGAAGGCACCCGCACCAAGATTGGCAGCGAAACCGCCTATCATCCCGGCGTCGGCGCGCTGGTGCGCGACCTCCAGCTGCCGGTGGTGCCGGTCGCGCTCAATTCCGGCCTTTACTGGGGACGGCGCAAATTCCTGAAGCGTCCGGGCATGATCGTGGTCGAGATTCTGCCGCCGCTGCCGGCCGCGACCGACCGCCGCCAGATAACCGCGGAATTGCGCAGCCGCATCGAGGCCGCAACCCGTCGCCTGGTCGCCGAGCCCTGTGGATAGGTCTGTGGACGATTGCCGATTCGCCAGCGAGACAACGTGGTTAACGCCGTCAAATCATCCTTTCCGCAAGTTGCTGCATTGCGGCAAAATCATGACGGTTTTGTTGCGATCCCGTTTGCGCTCTGGAACATTCGGGGAACTTTGTGGTAGGCTGCGGCCGATCCTGAAACTCGAATGACAGAAAACTATCCGATTTTCCAAAGATTTAGTAGAAATCAACGAGGCTTGGTCGGCAACGACCGGCGCATGCGGGAGTAACGCGATGGTGAGCGTCGCTTCGATATCCCAGCAAATCTGGGACATGAAATACCGGCTGAAGGCGCCGGACGGCGCCGCTGTGGACAAGACCATCGAGGAGAGCTGGCAGCGGGTCGCCTTGGCGCTCGCCGCGCCCGAGGCGGATCAGGCCCATTGGGCCCAGCGTTTCGCCCAAATCATGGCCGCTTTCAAGTTCCTGCCGGCCGGCCGCGTGCTCGCCGGCGCCGGCTCGGGGCGCAATGTCACGCTCTTCAACTGTTTCGTCATGGGCACGATTCCAGACGACATGTCCGGCATCTTCGCCCATCTGCGCGAGGCCGCGCTTACCATGCAACAGGGCGGCGGCATCGGCTATGATTTCTCGACCCTGAGGCCCAGGGGCGCGCCGGTGAAGGGCGTCGGCGCCGACGCCTCTGGCCCGCTTTCCTTCATGGATGTATGGGACGCGATGTGCCGCACCATCATGAGTGCCGGCTATCGCCGCGGCGCGATGATGGCGTGCCTTTCCTGCGACCACCCCGACATCGAGGAGTTCATCGAGGCGAAGCGCACGCCCGGGCGCCTTCGCATGTTCAACCTCTCGGTCCTCGTCACTGACGCCTTCATGCAGGCGGTGCGGGAGGGCGCGCCGTGGGAGCTCAGCTTCGACGGCACGAATTTCAAGGTGCTGCCCGCGCGCGAGCTGTGGGACAAGATCATGCGCGCCACCTATGCCTATGCCGAACCGGGCGTGATCTTCATCGACCGCATCAACAAGCGCAACAATCTCCATTATTGCGAGACCATCGCCGCCACCAACCCCTGCGGCGAGCAGCCGCTACCGCCTTATGGCGCCTGCCTCCTCGGCTCGATCAATCTCGCCGCCCTGGTCCGGGAACCGTTCACGCCCGCGGCGCGACTCGACATGGATGAGCTCGTCCGGCTCGTGCCCGACGCGGTGCGACTCCTCGACGACACCATCGATGTCTCGCGCTTTCCGCTGGCGCTGCAACTGCGCGAGGCGAAGGCGAAACGCCGCATCGGCCTCGGCATCACCGGGCTCGCAGACGCACTCATCCTATGCGGGGTACGCTATGGCTCGACGGAAGCGGTGAGCCGCACCCAAAGCTGGATGGGCGCGATCCGCGACGCCGCTTATGCCGCCTCGGCCCGGCTCGCCGAGGAAAAGGGCGCGTTCCCGCTCTATAACCGCGACGCCTATCTCGCCGGAGAGAATATCGCGGCGCTGCCGGCGGAGATCCGCGAGCTCATCGCGGCACACGGCATCCGCAACGCGCTCCTCACCTCGATTGCGCCGACCGGCACCATCTCGATCTTCGCCGACAACATCTCTTCGGGGATCGAGCCGGTGTTCAGCTTCAAATACACCCGCAACGTCCTGATGCCGGACGGCACGCGCCGCGAGGAAGAGGTGAGCGATCACGCCTATCGCCTCTTCAAGCGCCTCAAGGGCGAGGCGGCGCCGCTGCCCGATTGTTTTGTCGATGCGCAAGGGCTGGCACCGGCCGATCATCTCGTCATGCAGGCGGCGGCACAGCGCTATGTCGACAGCTCGATCTCGAAGATCATCAACATCCCGGTCGATCTGCCGTTCGAGCGGTTCAAGGACGTTTACCTGCGCGCCTATGAGCTCGGCTGCAAGGGCTGCACCACGTATCGCCCCAACGAGGTGACGGGCTCGGTGCTCCGGGTGAAGAGCGAGAAGAAGGCACCGCCGAAGGAGCCGGAATTGCCGCTGGTGCCGCCGGCGCCCGCGATCAAGCCCGCCGACATCTATGAGGCCGGCGCCGTCGTCCATATGACGCGGCCCTTGGACCGGCCGGAGGCCCTGCCCGGCCAGACCTACAAGATCAACTGGCCCGAAAGCGCCCACGCGCTCTACATCACCATCAACGACATCGTCCAGAACGGCCGCCGACGCCCGTTCGAGATCTTCATCAATTCGAAGAACATGGAGCATTACGCCTGGACCGTCGGGCTGACGCGGATGATCTCGGCGGTGTTCCGGCGCGGCGGCGACGTCTCGTTCGTGGTGGAGGAGTTGAAGGCGGTGTTCGATCCACGCGGCGGCGCCTGGATGGAAGGGCATTACGTGCCCTCGCTCCTTGCCGCGATCGGCGACGTCCTCGAGCATCACATGATCGATATCGGCTTCCTGCCGCCGAAGGGCCGCCGCGGCGGTGTCGAGATCGAGGCCCAGCGCGCGGTCGTCAACCTGCCACCACCCGCGGGCGGCGCCGGCACCGACCGCGTCCACGCCCATCCGCGCATGCCGATCTGCCCCAAATGCGGAGAGCCCGCGCTGATCCGCGCCGAAGGCTGCGACCAGTGCACCAATTGCGACTATTCGAAATGTGGGTGATCTAATCCCGCTCCCCGTTTGCGAGAGGGGTATGGTCCAACTCAGAGAGCGTCGTAGCGACCAATCCAATCCGGCGTTCAACCCGCGATCTGCGGTAGTCAGCCGCGCTGGGTTATTCTCCCGCAATACCCCACCGGTCGCATGAGCGGGCGATGCCGAAATCGATGGACGTCACGGTTGCGGCGATGCGGGACGGCGTGTGATTTTCCGGTCTACCTCAGCGAACACGGTCCGGTACAGCGCCAGGTATGCTCCCTGAAAGGCCGCTGCCAGCAGGAAAGGTGCGGCGAACCAGCCGGCACCGAACATCAGCCCCGCCAGCCAGGGTCCGATCGCACGTGGCAGCTGCGTTGAAACGCCGCTGACGCTGGCGGCCAAGCCGCGGCGATGGCCACGCACCGCACCCAGCACCAGGGCTTGACGCTGACCCGCAGTGCCACGGTTTAGCACTGTGCGCGCGCCATAAGCGCCGATCGCCCAGCCGAACGTCGGCGCGAACGGCATTGCCACCATCAGCGCCAACCCGGCGCTGCGCATCGCCACCACCATTCGCACCATCCCGTATCGGGTCGCCAGCCGCGCCGCCAGCAAGGTTGCGCATCCCGAAGCCAGCAACACGAGCCCGATCGCCGGCCCGATCTGTCCTGGCCCAGCGCCGAACCGGGCGGCCAACCACCACGAGAGCAGCGGTCCGGCAAGGCCGATGCCGATCCCGTTCAGCGCGTTAATACCCGCCAGCCGGGTCAACAGCCGGTTTTCAGCCGCCTGCTCGCGTGCTGCTTGGGTCGGGACAGTCTGTGGGTGCGGCACGCGCCGCCGCTCCGGAACCATGGCGAGCAATATGAGCGAGAGGAGGGTGGTCACCGCCACCAGCGCGAATAATGGCCGGTAGCTAAGCGCCCCCGGCAATAGGCTGCGCCACAAATACGGTAGGCCTCCAAGGAAGGTGCCAATCGCGGTGGCGAAGAACCCGAACGCCGCATTGCGCGCCAGCGCCCGGTTCAGCGTAGGGCCGGCTACCTGGTCGGACAGCCATGCCTGCTGGAGGGCGCCGAACAGCCCAGGCACTCCCACCGCACCACGCCCGAATCCAGCAACGATTGCCGCACCTACCACCACGGCCGTCTGCGCTGAGACGACAGCCAGCGCTGCCGCCGCTGCAACCGTCACAAGATAGACGAGCAGAAACGGCTTGCGTCCGAATTGGTCAGAAAGCGGTCCGGCCGCGCCGGTCAGGACACCGCCAAACAGGAGGCCGGCGCCGACCACCGCGCCGAGGAAGCCGGGCGACCAATGCAGCGCCCTGGCATAGAGGGCGAAATCCACGCCCATCGCGCCCTGGCCGACGCTGATCACGGCGCGGGCCGCGAGTAACCTGTGGGCGGCAGGTGGCAGAGGGGTGCTCATCGTGCTCAGCTATCGTGGTTCGCGGCGCGTCATCGCCAACGGCAGCATCTTATTGGTGCGTTGATCTGTCGATGCCCCTCCGCCTTGTCGGCACATTGACCCGCCCATCGCGCCCGTTTGAACAGGCAGGGGCCACCCAAGTGCCGTCGCGGCCGAGATTTCGCAGCCAAGATGATCATCGCACCACGTGATGTCGGCAACGACTACCATAACTGCGCAATTCTCATTGAAACGAAACATCCTGGTTATCTGTTATTCGCGAATAGGTACGCCCTGCCGTTGCGGAAAAGGTTGCGGTTGCGGTAAAGGTTGCGGTGCGATTTCGAGCAGTCCGAGAGGTACGAGGCCAAGCCGATGTACGATATCAACCGTTCGCGGAGACCGGCGATGAAGATCAGGGACGTGACTACTCGCGTCATGGAAATAACTTCGCCTCAGAACGGTCTCGCCCAAGCGGCCAGCAAGAGGCCGCGCTGAGCGAGGTCGGACCGATGCATTTGGCTGCTCTCACGGGGCTGGTCGGGATTACCATCTGCGGGTTGGTGACTGCACCGGCGATGACGAACGCAGTGCCCCCCATAGGCGATGAGCAGTTGATCGAAAGCGGGGCCGGTGCAGCGGCGCCACGGATGTCGCCACAATCGCCAGGCGATAACGCGCCGACCGAATCACTGAGCACGGACTTGTCGAAATCGAAGGGCGTCATTCACCCGCCGGCAACACATGACCGCGCCGTGATCAAACCGCCTCGGCGGAAAGAACCAGGCGGAGGCGGGGTAATTCCGCCCCCAGGCACGCCCGGCGGGCACCCCAATCTCAAGTCCGAATGACCTAACTGCGGCGCTGGGTTGCTGGCGAATGGCGAATGCCCGTGCAGCACGGAATGCAAGCGTTCAACATGCCCAAGCTGCTGCTGACTTCCCTGGTGCTGGGATTGCGATCTGTCGTTTCTCGGCGGCGAGCACCTGCGAGGCTATCCACTGCGCGAGCGCAAGCGACGACTTGCAGACGTTCTTGAAGTGCACTGAGTGCGACCCCAGCTCGTCGCGCAAGTACCTGGACGGCGGACGGCCGCATGCGCCAAGTGGTCTATCTCGGCTTCCGCGAGGGATAAGCCAGCGCGGGAAGTGATGCGCGAGAGATCGTCGGCATGACGGGTGAACCAAGCCGCCTGTGCGGTGCTCGGCGCAGCGCCTGCTTGAACGATCGGTGTGCACATGCGCTCTCGCCCCAACGTCAAGGGCAATCCCTCTCCCGGAAGCAAATTTTTGGCGTTATCCACTCCAGGAGCCGATCGCCTCCAACTCGTATTCGTGGAGCGCTACCTTCGACGAGTTGATGAAAAACCGGTATCAAGTCTAGTGTGATCGCCCTGGATTTCCCGAGTAGCGACGCTTCCAGTAATGCGTCATGCTCCAAACGCCGCCGCCAGGAAAGGAGCGCTCGCAATGCCCGGCCAAAACCAGAAATCCAACAAGACCTTTAAGCTCCACTGGGGTAACGGCATCATCGAGGAAGAAATCCAGATCGAGAGCGAATATCATCACCCGACCATACAACTCCTTAAATTCACCAACGGCGCGGCGGCAGGGGCTTACGAAATCCGGTTCTGCTACTATGACCATCGAGGCCGCTTTCAGCGCTCGCCGCTCATCATAAGCGAGAACGATATAGCCGCGCTTCGCGCCGCCCTCGATGGTGCGCCTCAACTCAAGCGCCTCCTCGCGCAACTGGTGAAATGAGTAGCTCGCATTGACGCTGAACGTCGCGAATAGCAACCGTCAAAGAACATTCTCAGTTTCATCTCGAAGGCCGCTGCTATAGTAATATCCTAACTTTCGTTCCAGCGAGGAGAACACCAACATGGCCACTTCACGCGAGCTCGGCGCCCGCCGCATGTGGATCCGGCGCAGGCTCGACAGTGGAAAGATCAACAAGGACGAAGCGCGGCGCATGACCCGCGAACTCGACGCCATGCCGGTCACCAGTCGTTCAAAAGGGAGGTCGCGCGGCGCCAGCGTGCGGCAGCCGGCCGACATTACGCGCGAGCGCGCGCCGATTGTCGTTCCCGGTGAGCCGAGCACGCTCGTCACCATCCAATACGACCCGACCAAGTACCGCGTCGAATTCCACCGCCTTCGCCAAAGGCGCTAACCAACTGGGCCGGAATCTGAATGCTGGGTGATGTCGGTTCAGCGAGATCAACAAGCACAACAACCATAATAGAAGGAGGTGAGACATGTTGGCGCAAGAGAATCACCGCACCGGACAGCCGTTGCCGTGAGCCTCCGCGTGGTGAGCCACGCAGACATCGCCCTGTGCGCCACGGTCGGTGATCTGGTACCGGTGATCGCGGCGGCGATGCGTCAGGTCCCCGAGCGGCACGTCGAGATGCCATTGCGCTTCATCGTACCGCTCGCGCCCGGCGCGGGCTTCGGCGTGATGAGTGGGGCGATGGCGGGCGTCGGCCACGGCGCCAAGCTGCTGTCGTTGATGCCGCGGTCGCACGGCTCGTCCGATACCGGGGCGCTCATGCTGTTCGATGCCGCGACCGGCGCGGCGGGACGCAACGCGGCTTGCCATTCTCGGCACCGGCGAGGCGGCGCATTGGCATATTCTGGCGATGCGGGCGGTGCGGCCGATCTCACGCATCGCGATCTGGGGTCGCTCGCCCGACAAGGCGGTGGCGTTGGCGGCGCGACATGCCGGCGCCCATGCCGTCGCCACAATCGACGAGGCCTGTCGCGATGCCGACATCATCTCTACCGTCACCGCGGCGGCGACGCCGATCCTCCGTGCCGCGCAATTGCCATGGGGTGTCCATCTCAATGCGGTCGGCGCGTCGGCGCCGTCGCTCCAGGAGATCGCGCCCGATTGCCATGGCGCGTGCCGGACGGTCGTCGATTATCGGCCTTCGGCCGAAGCGCAGGCGGGCGAGCTGATCGCCGCGCGCGCCGCCGGCCTTCTGCCGAACGACAAGGAATTGCCGGAGATCGGCGAGATTCTGCTCGGCTACGCGCCGGGCCGCGCGAATGCCGAGGAACGCACGCTCTATCGCTCACTCGGCGTCATCGCGCAGGATTTGGCGGCGGCGAATTTCCTCCTGCGCCGGGCCGAGGAATTGGGCCGTGGCACGGTGTTCGATCTCTATGAGTGACATGATCCCGCGCGACCGGCCGATCCGCTTCTATTTCGATTTCCTGTCGCCTTATGCTTATCTCGGGAGTGTCGCGATCGAGCGGTTCGCAGCGCGGTTGGGCTACCGTGTCGAGTGGCGGCCGGTGTTGCTCGGCATCACCGTGTTGAAGATCATGGGAATGAAGCCGCTGATGGAGGTGCCGTTGAAAGGCCCGTATCTCGCCCGCGATTTTGTGCGGCAGGCCGAATATCTCGGCATCCCGGCGCTGCCCTTCGCGCAGGCGCAGTCGATCGCGCCGCTGCCACCGATGCGCGCGTTCGTCATGTTGGACGAGGACGATCCCGTGCTCGCCAAACGGTTCGGCCAGGAAGTGTTTCATGCGCGATGGGTGCGTGGCGAGAATCCCTCGACGCCCGAGGGCCTGACCGCCATCGGCCGGCGGCTCGACATCGATCCGGCGGGCCTGATCGCGGCCAATCAGGATCAAACCACCAAGGAACGGCTGCGGACCCGGGTCGATGAGGCGATCGGGCAGGGCGTCTTCGGCGTGCCGACCTTCGAGGTCGGCGGCGAATTGTTCTGGGGCGCCGATCATTTGCCGCAGCTCGAACGCTGGCTCGCGACCGGGGGCTGGTGATGGCAGCGCTCACGCCGTTCGACGGCACGGATATCTGGGCGCTGATTGCGGCCCGCGCGGCGGCGCGGCCGGACCATCCCTGGCTCGTTTGGCGACCCCTTTCCGGACCGGGGCGGACATGGATTTATCGCGAGTTTCTCGCCGAGGCGTCACGCGTCGCGGCTGGGCTGCGGCGCGCCGGCGTTGGGCGCGGTGATCGCGTTCTCATCCACATGCATAATTGCCCCGAGATGCTGCTGACATGGTTCGCCTGCGGCCGTCTCGGCGCGGTCGCGGTTTCCACCAACGCGCGGCTGGCGGGGGATGAAATCGCCTATGTCCGCGACAAGGTGAAGCCGGTTCTCGCGGTGACCCAGGCCGAACTTGCCGATCTTGTCGCCGCTTCCTGTCCCGGCCTGAAATCTTATGTCGCGGAGACGAATTTCGCCGATCTCCTTGATGCCGGCGGCGAGGTGCCGGCCGAAACAGATTTGACCATGGCGCCGCTGGCGATTCAGTTCACTTCGGGCACCACTTCGCGACCCAAGGGCGCGGTCTTCACCCATGCCAACGCGCTATGGGGCGCGCGGATTGGTGCCGCGCACATGGGCCTCACCGGCGACGATGTCAGCCTCGTCTATTTGCCGCTGTTTCACATCGTCGGCCTGTCCTGGATCACGCTGGCAACCCTGTGGGCGGGCGGCACGGTGGTCTTGCAGCCGCGCTTTTCCGCGAGCCGGTTCTGGCCGGTCTCGCTCGAATGCGGCTGCACCTTCACGGTGGTGATGCCGTTTGCATGGAAGGCGCTCGATAAACTGGCGGTTCCGCGCCACGCCTATCGTCTGTGGAATCACGGCGCCGTCGACGACGATTTGGCGCGGCGTTATCGCGTCCGGGTCAATGCCTCGTGGGGCATGACCGAAATGGTGACCGAGGGCACCATGTCCGATCCGTCGTTGCCGTGCGCCGAGGGCGGTATCGGCCGGCCGGCACCGGAATATCAGCTACGGGTTGTCGACGCGGCGGGCAACCCGGTCGCGGTGAGTCAGATCGGCAATCTTGAAGCGCGGGCGCAACGCGGCGTCGGCCTGTTCCTTGAATATTATGGCGACCCCGAGGCGACCGCGGCCGCCTTTACCGATGACGGATATTTCCGCACCGGCGATATTGTGACGCGTCTTGGGGACGGCTCGCTGCGTTATGCGACCCGCGCCAAGGACATGCTCAAGGTCGGCGGCGAGAATGTCGCGGCGGCGGAGATCGAGCGCGCCATTGTCGCGGTGGCGGGGGTGCGCGAGGCGGCGGTGGTCGGCAGACGGCACGATTTCCTCGCCGAGGTGCCGGTCGCGTTCGTTTTGATCGAGGCGCATGTCACCGATCATCCCGCGCTGATCGCGGCGATCGAGACCGCCTGCGCGTCGCGCCTCGCCGACTTCAAGCGGCCCCGCGAGATTTTCCTGGTCGAGGAGTTGCCGCGATCCGTGAACCAGAAGGTGGCAAAGGGCGTGTTGCGTAAATTGGCCGCGGAGGGTCACTCGTGAAATTCCCCGAATATGAATCGTACGATGCGCTCGGCCTCGCCAAAATGGTGCGCCAGCGCGAGATCACGCCGGCGGAATTGCTCGATGCGATGATCGAGGGGAGGCGGAGCGAAACCCCGCAGTTAACGCGGTCGTCATCGAGGCCTATGATGAGGCGCGCGCCTCGATCGCCGCGGGCCTGCCGGATGGGCCGTTCGCTGGCGTACCATACTTTATCAAGGATCTGCATGCGCCGGTGAAAGGGCTGGCGCTGACCCCATGGGTGCCGCCTCTATCTCGGCAATGCCGGCGATATCGATGCCGAGACGATGCGCCATTGTGTGCCGCGCCGGCTTCGTCCCGGCGGGTCACGCCAACGCGCCCGAACTCGGCATGAATGTCTCCACCGAGCCGGCGCTGTACGGCGCCACCCACAATCCGTGGGCGCTCGACCATTCCGCCAGCGGATCAAACGGCGGCGCCGCGGCGGCCGTTTCGGGCATGCTGCCCGCCGCCCACGCGACCGACAGCCTCGGCTCGCATGTACGGCTAAGATGCCGTGCTGTCCGGTCTCCGCTCCCAAGCCGGAAACATCATCGCTGCCGCCGAGGGCCAGCCTTATCAGGCGCGCCTCAGGAGAGACTATGCCGAGCGCGTTCTGCGCAATCGCGCTCGCCGGCACTCGGATCGCCCGCTTCATGTCCCGAGGCCTGGAAGAAAGAATGGACCAGAAGTAATCTGTTTTGACCGGCGGATTATATCGCGCCGGCGGCCTTTAACTGCGCTATCGAGCCTGGGTCGAAGCCAAGTTCCGCGAGGATCTCCTCGCTGTGTTGACCGATGGTTGGGACCGCGTTTTCCCGCACCGGGCCATCATGGGCAAAGCGGAAGCCGCTGCCTGCGAGCGTCGCGGGTTCACCGAGGCCCGGCACATCCGCCGCAATGAACAGTTCGCGCTCGGCAACATGCGGAAGCGACATGGTTTCGAGCAGATTTCGCACCTTGCCTGCGGGCACGCGGGCGTGTGCCAGCTTTTCTTCAAGCTCTGCCGCCGATTTGTCGGCGAAGGCTTGCTCCAGCGCCGCGCGCAACGCCTCTCGATTTGCCATCCGCGCCTCGTTGGTGGCGAAGCGCGGGTCGGCCAGGAGTTGGGGTTCCTCAAGGACGCGGCACAGGCCCTCGAATTGCGGCTGCCAATTGGCACCGATCGCAATGTAGCCATCGCGGGTCTTGTAGGTATCAGAGCTTGCCACCAGGCGAAAACCACGATTGCCGGTGCGCTTCGGCGGCTCGCGGTTCAGTGCCACGCCCGGAATGATCTGGCTCATCATGACAAGGGCGGCATCGAGCATGCCGACATCGATCCGTTGCCCCTTTCCCGTCTGTGCCCGCTGTAGCAGCGCCGCCAAAATCGAATAGGCGGAAAGAAAGCCGGAAAAGGTGTCGGCCACCGGAATGCCGATGCGGAGCGGGTCCTGGTCCGGCTCGCCATTGACCATCATGAGGCCGGAGATCGCCTGGACGATATGGTCGATCGCGGGCCAATCGCGCATCGTTCCATTCTGGCCGAAGCCCGAGATGGAGCAATAAATCAGTTTCGAATTGATGGCTTCGAGCGCGGCGAAATCGACGCCGAGCGCCTTGGCAACGCCGGGGCGGAAATTCTCCACCACGACGTCGCTTCGCCGGGCAAGACGCGCGATCACGTCGCGCGCCGTCGGCGATTTAAGGTCGAGCGTCAGCGAGCGCTTACCTGCATTGGCGGCGATGAAGGGACCGCTCATCGCCTTCAACCCGCCATGCTCGGTGTAATGGCGGAAATCGTCGCCAAAGCCGGGACGCTCGACCTTGACCACATCGGCGCCCAAGAGGCCGAGGTGATAGGTGCAGAACGGTCCCGCCAACGCATGGGTAAAATCAAGGACCTTGATGCCTTCGAGCGGTCTCATCGGCGCCGCCTTCATCCTATTTGCAACTGGTCTTGGGCATGATCGGCGCAGTGTGCTCGATCACTTGAATTGCGCCCGTGCCGGTGGCGCGGCCGATATAGGTCCGCTGGGCGGCAAAGCGATGAACGATTCTCACTTCGCCGTTGGGACCCGCGATCTTGGCCATTTCGAGCGCCGCCATGACCTTTGCTTCATCTCCGCCTCCCTGTTTCAGGGCGGCGGCAAGCAGCATCAGGCCGTTATAGGCGTTCACCGTGTTGGCGTCGGGGCTCAGCTTGTTGCCGAAATGCTTGGTGAAATCGGCGCGGAAGGCCGCGTTCGCCGGGCTCTTGATCGTGGCGAAATAGTTGCCGACCGCGACGATGCCCTTACCCGAGGCGCCAAGCACATGCGCCACCGATTCGAACAGCAGAAGATCGGCGCGCGCGATATGGGACACCCTCGGATCATTGGCGAACTGCTTGTGGAAGGTAAGATCGTCAGTGCCGACGACATTGATGAGGACGGCGTCCGGTTTGGCAGCCGAAATTTTGGCGAATTCGGCGCTGAAATCGGCGGTACCCATCGGCATGAAGGATCTTCCGACGACGGTGCCGCCGGCTTTGGTGATGACCGCGGTCGCCAGCTTCATGGTGTCCTTGGGAACGGAATAGTCACTGCCGATCATGTAAAACTTATGCTTGCCCTCTTTCATGAGATAGGAAATTAGCGGCCCCACCATCTGATTCGAGATGACGCCGTCGGTGACCATGTTGGGAAAGCAGATATTGCCGGCGGTGCCGGTGGACGCGACATAGGGAATATGCGCCTTCAGGGCCGCCTGATTGCAGGCGAGCCGCGCCGGCGTCGGCTCGAAGCCCACGATCGCGACGACCTTGTCCTGGAGCGCGAGGCGCTCGCAGACATCGGACGCGGTCCGCGGATTGCCGGAATCATCGGCCGTAATGACGGTGATCGGTGCGCCGGCAAGATTGCCGGCATTGATCGCGTCGGTCGCGAGCTTGATGCCGCGGGTACCGGATTCGGACCAGGCGCTGCCGATGCCGCTGAATGAAGCAACCCACCCGATCTTATAGCCGGATGCCGCACGCGCGGAATTGGTTACGCCAACGACACCAAGGCTGAGCGCGAGAAACGCAAATAACAGGTTTTTCATGATGTTTCCTCCCGGTTGTTGATTTGCCGCTAAGCTGCCTCAGCCTGCGGGGTGACGCTGCTCCACATCGCATAGAATCCGCGGCTCGCTTCGAGCGCGGCCGCGCGGATCGCTGGCCATTTCTCCTTCGGGATCAATGTCAGCAATTGCGCGCCGACCTCGCCATGCTCGGCATCGGCATAGATATGGACGGTGAAGAATTGGGCGTCGCGCTCGCTGATGCCGTAATGCTTCATGAGGCCCTGGCTGATCGCCGTGCTCGCCTCGGGGTTCATCGCTTCGAGCGCGCCGGTGACGACCGAGCCGGGGAGGAAATCATCGGGATCGGGCAAGGTCCGGCTCGCCCGATCCATGACCGCGCGGGTGGCAGGGTTGGGCTTCGCCGTCACCATATCGAGGCGCGAGGCGCCGAGCGCCGCGCCTAGGCGCAGCAGCAATTCGACATGTCCTGCCGTGTTGCTCAAGGCGCCGTACTCTTCCTCGATCCGGTTTTCCCAGAAATGCTTCTTGAATTCGGGCTTGAGGCCATTGAGCCGCGCCCGCGGCCGGCTGTGTGCGCCGCGATGAAAATGCGTCAGCGCGCAGAAGAACTGTTTGCACCATTCCGCGATCTCGTCGCGTGTCGCCTCGCCGGTGGCGACCCGGCGGACGAACGGGCTCGCGGCGAGCCAGATGCCCTCGCGCTTCTGTACCGCGCGCAGCTCCGCCATGAAAGTGTGGGCCTCGTCGAGCGTCGCGGCCGGTTCGATGAATTCCGACATGGATGTTGCCTCGTTCAAGTTCAAATTGCGCCTTCTTCCCGCAGCCGCCCCAGATCCCGGCGGGTGAGGCCGAGCCGACCGAGCAGCCAGGCCTCGTTGTCGGCGCCGAGCGGACGGCCGCTCCAGCGCACGCGGCCCGGGGTGCGTGACAATCGCGGAAAGACGTTCTGCATCTTCAAGGGGCCGATATCGGTGCTCGGTGCGTCAACGATGAGGTTGCGCGCCTGCATGTGCGGATCCTTGAAAACATCGGAGATCGAATAGATCGGCGCGACCGACGCGCCAGCCTCGGACAGGATGCGCACGATGTCGTCGGCATCATGCCGGCCGATCCATTCCTGCATCGTCGCGTCGATCTCGTCGATATGGGCGAGCCGCGCATCAAGCGTCGCGAAATGGGGATGGGTGACGAGGTCGTCGCGCCCCATCGCCGCGAAGGTGCGATGGGCGATATTGGCGCCGCCCGAGGTCGATACCGCGACATAGCGGCCATCCCGTGCGCGATAGATATTGCGCGGTGCCGACAAGGGCGCGCGGCTACCCTGGCGCTCATAGACGTAATCGAGCTGATCGAAAGCGGAAGCCTGCGGGCCCAGCATCCCGAACAGCGCCTCGAAAATCGAAAGATCGATCACCTGTCCGTGACGTTCGGGGTCCTGCTCCCGCGCCCACAACGCGGTCATCACGGAAAAGGCGCCGAGATAGCCGGTGCAGCCATCCGCGAGCGCGAATGCGGGCAGCGTCGGCGGCCCGTCGGGATGACCGTTGGCATGGGCGAAGCCGCTCATCGCCTCGATCTGGGTGCCGAAGGTGGCGCGATCGGAATAGGGGCCGGTCTGGCCCCAGCCCGTGACGCGCAAAATGACGAGGCCGGGATTCTCCTCATGAAGGCTCGCCGGCGCGAGGCCCATGGCTTCGAGCTTGCCGGGCCGGTTGTTCTCGATGAGGACATCGGCCTCTTTCAGAATACGGCGCAGGATCGCCTGTGCCTCGGGGTGTTTCAGATTGAGGGTGATGGCTTCCTTGTTGCGGCCCAAAAGCCGCCACCACACCGAGGTGCGGCCGGCGCGCATCGGCGCCTGGCGCGAGACATCGCCGCCATCGGGCCGCTCCACCTTGAGCACGGTGGCGCCGAAATCCGCCAGCATCATCGCGGCGCTCGGCGCCGCCATCATATTGGCGATATCGACCACGAGGAGACCGGCGAGCGGTCCGGCGCCTTGCTCGCTCATGCCGCTCCGACCCGGGTCGCAAGCTGCCGCAGCCCTTTGGCGAATTCATAATGCTGTACCATCACCAGCTTGCCCCCGCCGGCATCGGCCGCGCGTCCGTCGCGCAGGCTTTCGAACCGGGCGATGATCTCGTCGGCCCAGGCCAATTCGTCGACCGAGGGCGCGAACACCGCATTGGCGATGGCGATGTGATCAGGATAGAGCACGCCGGTGCCGTCGAAGCCGAGCGCCCGCGACGCCGCCATCGCCGCGCGCACGGCGTCGGCATCGCGTGGATTGGCGACGATCGGCGCATCGACGGCGTTCCAGCCATAGGCGCGCGCCACGGTGAGCAGCTTGTGCCGCAGCCACAACAATTGTTCCCCGCCGGCCAAGGCGCCCGCGCCGAAGAGAAGCGCGGTCGAGCCGATGGCGAGGGTGAAATCGACGGGCGCGACATAGAGCCCGCTGATGCGTTTGGTCCGCCGGGCGATCGCCTCCAATTCCAGCAAGGTTGCCGGCGTCTCGACCGCGAGCAGGATCTCCGGCGGCTTTGCGGCGGCGATCGCGGCAATAGCGTCTTCCGCGCGCGCGACATCATCGGCGCCGTAGGTGTGCGGCAGCGTCAGGGAGTCGGCACCGGCGGCAATGGCCGCGGCGATGTCCTCGGCGAACCAGGCCGTGCGCGGTCCGTTGACGCGGACGCTCACTTCGCCGGCGCGGAAGCCGCCCTGGCTTAAGACCTCCGCCATGTTGCGCCGCGCCTTTGCTTTTTCCGCATCGATCGCCGGCACGGCATCCTCGAGATCGAGCAGCACGACATCGGCCCCGAAATCGCGGGATTTTGCCACCATGCGGTCGACATTGGCCGGCACCAGGACGGTGGAGCGGCGCAGCCTCATGAATGCCTCCGCTGGCTCGACACCGCTTCCGGCCGATACGCGTGCAGATGCCGCAGCATGCGTCGCTCGGCCGTGTCCGGATCACGCGCGGCAATCGCCTCGACGACGCGGCGATGCGCCTTGACCAGCGCGACGCGGCCCTCTTGCGACAGGGCAAGCGCCGGATCGTCGACGCCGTCGGGATGGGAAATCGCGGTCGCAATCGATTTCATGAACGCAGTGAGCAATGGATTATGGCTCGCCTCGGCCACCGCGACATGCCAGCGCGCGTTCTCCTCCACAAGGCGGTGGACATCGTCCATCGCAGCTTCCAGCCGGCGGCTGATGGCCTCGATCGCGGCGAGATCCGAACCGGTCCGGCGTTCCGCGGCAAGACGGACGGCGGCGCCTTCGATGACTTCCCGCGTTTCGCGAAGCACCGGCTCTTCGATACGCAGGCCGCGGATGAAGACCTTTACCGCCCGCGCGACGCCGTCGTCGCTGACCGGCCGCACCCGCGCGCCGCCGTTTCGGCCGGGCCGGCTCATAACCAGCCCCTCGGTCTCGAGAATCCGGAGCGCTTCCCGCACCGTGGCGCGGCTGAGCCCGGTCTGCTCGCCCAACTCTCGCTCCGGCGCGAGCGCCGCGCCGGGAGCCACCGCACCCGATAGAATGCTCTCGCGCAGCACGCCTGCCAGCGTCTCCGGCCCCTTCGTCACTCGGATCGTGCCGACTGTTACCCGGCCGTTCGCCTGCTTTGGCGCTGTCACCTGCATGGCGCTAATGATAGCGCCGGCGATAGCGGGGTCCAGTGAATTATTAGAATGGTCAGACCAAATTGGCGAGGCGCGTCACGGGGCGAGATGCGCTTCCAATTCGGCGCGGATTCCGGCGGCGTTGCTGGGGGCCACGAACAACAATTGACCCAGCTTCATCACCGCGACGCGGTCGGCGACGGCGAGCGCCAGGTCCAAATTTTGCTCGACCATGAGCAAGGTGGTGCCGCGATGCTGACGCTCCGCGGCAATTGCACGTTCGACGGTTTTCCACATCGCCGGCTGCAGTCCAGCGCTGATTTCGTCGAGGATGATGAATTTGGGCTCGGCGAGCAGGACCCGTGCGAGCACCAGCATCTTCTGCTCGCCGCCTGAGAGCGTTCCCGCCCGCTGCCGCAGACGTCGGCCGAGGATCGGGAAATACTCCAGCACCGACGCCAAGCGCGCCGGCACGGATCGACGCAGCGTGACATTCGCAGCAAGATTTTCCGCCACCGTCAGCTCGCCGAAAATAGCCTCTTCCTGCGGGCCATAAGCGATGCCGCGGCGAATGATGTGCGCGGTCGGCCAGGCGGCGATGTCTTCGCCATCGAGCGCAATCGCGCCTTGGCGCGTGACATAACCCAGAATAGCCTTGAGCAACGTGCTCTTTCCCATGCCGTTGCGGCCGAGGATCGCCACCGCCTCGCCGTCACGAATGTCGAGCGACAGATCGCGGATGACCAGGGCCGAGCCGTACCCGGCTGTGAGACCGGTGATCGCAAGCCTCATTGCGAGGTCACCCCGTTTGCGTCCGCACCTGCGGTGCCGAGATAAGCGTCCCGGACGATCTGGGAATGGCTGACCTCGGCGAAGGTCCCGGTTTCAACCACCCGGCCGTCATGCAGCACGGCGACACGGTCCGCAACTTCGCCGACGAAATCAAAATCATGTTCGATCAGCACGACGGTGATGTCGTCGTCGACGAGGCGGCGCAGGATGCCGCCGACGATGCCACGCTCGGTTGCGGTGAGGCCGGCCGTCGGTTCATCAAGCAACAGCAAGGTCGGCCGGGCGGCAACCGCCATCGCGATTTCGAGCCCCTGCTTCAGGCCATGGGCGAGCGCATTGCTTTGTGCCGCGGTATGGGCCTCGAGTCCGGTCGCGACGCAGATTTCGAGCACCGTGCGCGGCACCGCGATGCGTTTGCTGCGGCGGATCGGCGACGGCCAAACGCCGCGCAGCGTCGCAAGTAGGAGATGCTCGGCGACCGTCAAGCTGCGAAACAGTGCGGGGATCTGGAATTTCCGGATCACGCCGTGCTGCGCGATGGCATGGGGCGGCTGGCGATGATGGTCGTCCGCGTTTTCCAATTCGAATGCGATCGCGCCGCCGATCCGCCGCCTGCCGTCGGTCAGTATTTCGATCAGCGTCGACTTGCCGGCGCCGTTCGGACCGACGATGCATAGGAGGCGGCCACGTTCGATGTCGAGATCGATGCCGCGCAGCACCTGGAGGGCGCCATAACCGAAGCGGACGCCCTTCATCGTGACGAGCACGTTCGAGCCGGTTCCGGACGGGCTTGCGGTCAATTCCGGCGTCAGCATCCGCTCGCCACCCACGATGCGATGACGAAACCATTTGGCCCATGGCGCGATAATGCCGTCCGGCACGAACACCACCACCGCCACGAACAAGACGCCGAGCGCCATGTTCCATTGCGCCGGGAAGGAGCTGTTGAGTTCGGAGCCGACCAGGCTCAAGGCAACGGCGCCGACCGCCGGCCCTAATATCGTCGCCCGGCCGCCGATCGCCACCCAGACCAGCATTTGGGTCGCGAACTCAAACCCAAAGAGCGGCGCCGATACCAGTCCGACGACCGCGCCGTAGAGGGCGCCGGCGAAGCCGGCACCGCCGGCGCCGAGCGCGAACACCACGATCTTCAGTCGCTCTACATCGTTGCCGAGATAGCGGGCGCGTCGCTCATTGTCGCGAACCGCGGCGATGAGGAGGCTGAAATCGCTGCGCACCAGGACCAGGGCACCGCCGATCACGAGAACGAAACATGCGGCGATCACGTAATACCAGCCATCGGTCGATAGGCCGGAATATGCAAAGCCGAAAAGCCCGTTCTCGCCGCCGGTAATAGCCGGAAATTGCGTGTAGAGCGGCTGGATCGCGGTACTGAGTGCGAGACCGACGACGCCGATATAGAACGGATTCGCGCCGCGCGAGGGAAAGGCGTACCAGGCGATGACGCCGCCGATCACTGCCGCCGCGATGGTGCCGACGAGGATCGCCAGGAGATAGGTGCCGAGTGTGCCGCCAGCTTGAAGCACGAGGCCGGTATCGGAAACCTTGGTCGTCATCAGCCCGACGGTCAGCGCACCGATGCCAAACCAGACCGAATGGCCGAGATCGGGAATGCCGGCATAGCCCCAAACGAGATCAAGGCTGATCGCGGCGATGGCGAAAGTGAAGGCCTGCGTAATGAGCACGACGCGATATTCGTCGACGCCGAACGGCACCGCCGCGAGAACAGCGAGTAACACTGCGCCGGCGAGCAGGAATTGACGGCGACGCCCCATCATGCGCGGCGCCAGGTAAAGCCGGAAGGCCAGATCCGCAGCATCACCACCGCGACGACGATGACCGCAACATCGGCATAGACCGGATTGGCATAGATCGTCACCAGAACCTGGGTGGAGCCAAGCAGGATCGCGGCCGCGAGGAGACCGCCGAGATTCCGTCCCGCCATCAGGACGGCGAGAAACGCCGGCGCCAGAAACGCGACGCCATATTGCGGCGACATGCCTTGGGTCGGCCCCAGCAACGCACCCGCCGCGCCGGCGATCGCGGCTCCGGTGATGAAGGTGATTTGCCGCACCCGCACGGTGTCGATGCCGACGCCGCGGGCCAGCATCTCATTGGTCATCACCATGCGCACGGTGAGGCCAAGCCGGGTAAAACGCATGATTGCGGCAAGCGTCAGCATGATGGCCGCCGCCACGGCAACAAGGACGAGGCGATAGGCCGGATAGTCGATCCCGAAAACGACGATGCCGCCATGGATCGGCACATTGAGCCCGACCGGCTGACGGCCGAAGATCCAGGAAATCGATTGAATCAGGATCAGCGATACACCCCAGGTGCCGAGGATCGTATCGTCGATGGTGCGACCGTAAAGCCCGCGAATGACGATCCGCTCGATCGCCGCGCCGATGACAGCGGTGACGATTGTTGCCGCGATCACCGCGACGACGAAGCCGGCGCCCATTTGCGCAAAGACGAGCGTCGCGTAAACCCCGACCGCCATCAACCCGGCATGCGCCAGATTGATGACGTCCATAAGCCCGAGGATGATGCCGAGCCCGATGATGACGAGCAGCAGGGACGCCGTGGTGACGGCGAGATCCAAGACAAAATCCATATGGCGTCGTGCCGCGCACCCGTCGGTGCCGGCTTCCTCCCTTGCGACCCAATTAAGGTCGAGCGGCGACATTATGAGGCGATTTTCGCTTTGTAAACGGGGCATCTTGCGGGCACAATCGCAACATGAATGCAATCGACATGTTGCGACAGGCCTATCGCGACCGTGAACAAGCAGCACGCGCCGCGCATGAGCGTGGCGCCAAAGTCGTTGGCTACTTTTCCAATAACGTGCCGGAAGAGTTGATCCTCGCCGCCGGCCTCGTTCCGGTCCGGCTAACCGGCGATCCGGCGGATACGACCGAACTCGGCGACCGTTATATGGAGGAATTCTGCGACGGCCCGATCCGGTCGATCTTCGACCGCATGCTGCGCGGGCATTTCAACTTCGCCGACCTAATCATCATTCCCCGCACATCGGAAAGCTATCTCCAGCTCTATTACTATTTGCTCGAGGTCCGCAATTGGGAGCCGGCGCGGTCGTTCCCGGAAATTTACCTCTTCGACCTTTTGCAGGCGCCGAATTGGACGGTCGGCCGCTATGATCGCGGCCGCCTCGATGCCTTGCGGAGCCGGCTCGATGAGTTGGCGGGTATGGCGATGACGGACGACACGATCCTCAAGGCCATTACCACGGTCAACGAGAACCGTCGGTTGCTGGCGCGGGTCAATGCGCTGCATCGACGGGATCCGCCCCTGGTCAGCGGCGCCGACATGCTTCGGATCACCGCCACCGCCGGGTTTATGTCAAAGGATGCTCATAACGCGGCGCTACTTGAAATCCTGGCCGACGCAACGGCAAATGAACTCCGCCCCGGCGCTCGGGTCATGGTCAAGGGCACGGCCCATGATGACGACCAATTCTATGAGCTGGTCGAAGCTTGCGGTGCCACCATCGTCGCCGACGATCATGTCACGGGGGAAAGGGCCTTCGAACATCAGGTCGCTGAGGACGGCGACGTCATGGAGGCCCTCACCACGCATTATCACCGCCATTCGCCGAGCCCGCGTTCCTATCCCCAGGCCGAGCAGGACAAGCGGTTCCTCGCGCTGATCGATGACGCCCACGTCCAAGGCGTCATCTTCTTTCACGATGAATGGGACGATGTGCATGGCTGGGACTATCCCGTAGAGAAAAAATTGCTCGACGAGCGAAACATCCCTTCGACTTTCCTGAAGAAGCAACCCTATCGCATGCCCGATCGCGCGGCTCAGCGCGCCACCGTCATGGGATTGCTGAGGGCGATCCGATGACCGCGGCGCCAAAACGCAATGACGACCGGCTCGTGAGCACCCACCGCGCGAACCAGCATCAGCGCGAATGGTTCCTCGATTTCCGCCGGCGCGTTATGGAACAAGGCGAGCCCTATGTCATCGCCGGTGCGGTTGCCCCGCACGAGATTTTCCACGCGATGGAGATCCCCGTGCTGACGACGCAATGGTACTCGGCGATCATCGCGGCGAAGCAACTCTCGCCGTACTATTTCGATATGATGGACCGGCTCGGCTGGCATGACGGGTTGTCGCGTTACGCGAGCCTGCCCTTCATGACGACGCTCGACAACAATCCGGAGCGCGCGCCATACGGCGGCTTGCCGAAACCAATGATGCTCGTGGACCGCGTGCGCGGCGATTTCGGTCAGCGCATTTCGGAGCAGTGGGCGCGGGCCTTCGGCGTTCCCGACTTCATTATCGATTGCGCATCCTCGACCCAGTTACTGTCGAGGTGGTTCGAACGTAATCAGCACGATTGGGAGACCCTCTACGAGACCCATCGCCTCGATTTCCAGGTCGCTCAGCTGAAGGACCTGATCCGCGTCGCGGAAACCTTGAGCGGACGGGCCTTCGAACATGCCGAGTTCACCCGTCAAATGCACCGCATCAACGAGGCCGGAGAACTGGTGGCCGAGATTCGCGACCTCATCGCGCGCACGCATCCTTGCCCCGTGCCGCTGACGGAACAGCTCAACAATGTCATGGCCGCGACCTGGAGCCGCGGCAGCCAATGGGCGATCGATCATCTCCGCGCCTATCGCGATGAGGTGGCGGAGCGCGTGCGTCTGGGCATTGGCGCCGCGCCCAAGGAACGCTATCGCCTGCTGTGGCTCAATAACGGCCTCTGGTTCAATACCGGCTTCTATCGCGCGTTCGAGGAAAGCCACGGCGCGGTCTTCGTTTGGTCGATGTATACGAACTTCTTCTCCGACGGCTACCGGAAATACTTCACCGACGATCCCTTGCGCGCGCTCGCTGCCCGCCACATCAGCATGAACGAGCAACTTCATCTTCCGCCTTGGATGGCCGATTGGATCATCCAGCAGGCGCGCGATTTCGGCGCCCACGGCGCGGTATTGCTGGTGCCGGAAGCCGACCGCATGTCGGCCTATGGCACGCGCTTCGCCAAGCTCGCGCTGGAAAAGGCCGGCCTGCCGGTGCTCGAACTCAAGGCGAGCATCGTCGATGCGCGGTTATGGGACGACCAGCGCATGAAGAAACTCGTTGCCGATTTTATCGAAACGGAACTGCCCCGCCGTTAATTGTGAATATACCCCGACTCCACATGTGATCCGCTTTGGCATGACATGACCGCGATGTCGCTGCTGTCCCAATGTCTCCTTTGAAGCCGAGGAGGTATTTCCCGGGAAATGCGGTGTGGGCGCGAATGCGCCGCATTCGGCGCTGAACGTCTGGTCCAGGGATCACCCGATCAATAGTCTGGTGACAGAGGCGCGCCGGTTTACATCGGCCACTTTGCGATTGCCCATGACTGGCAGTACCACATGTTCCAACAAACGGCGGTATTCACTCGCGGTTCTGACTTTGCGCTTCGCCTCGGCATGTTCGCTGAGAAAGCGTGCAGCCAACTCGCTCACGGTCGGCGCGGCTTTTGCGGCTGTCCTATCGCCGGCCGGGTCTTTGCCGTGCGCAACCATCCCCAACACGCGCTTCGCCTCGGCGCGCGCCGTGTCGGCCGTCCAAGGCGAGCCATGCCGGCCGATCGTCAGGTTGCGGAGCGGCGCCCCCCGCCCGTTGCCGGCGCGGTAGTGCAGCACGTAACTCTTGGTACCGCCGCGCTGCACCCGGACGCCAAAGCCCTTCAACTCGGCGTCCCATAGCAACGCTTCGGCACCGCCGGCCGCCGGCTTCAATGCGTCGACCGAGCGCTTGGTAATCTTCCCCTGCATTGCCCTACCCCTTCCTTCCGGCCTGCCGATCGGCTCACGCCCACCGAGGCGAACCATGCGCTCGCTTGCCTGTCCACGATGTTCAATGTTGCGGAGCGGTGGGGCTTGCGGCCGGACGGCTCCAATCCCTGCCGCCACGTCGAGAAGTACCCGCAGAGGCGACGCGAACGGTTCCTTTCCGCTGTGGAACTGGCGCGGCTCGGCGACGCGCTTGCTGCCTTTGACGGCTCGCCCAATGTGGTTGCCGCCGTCAAGCTTCTTGTCTTTACGGGCGCGCGGCTCGGCGAGGTGCTGGGGCTTCGGTGGGAATGGATCGATTTTGAGCGCGGCGCGGCGCGCCTTCCCGACAGCAAGACAGGCGCCAAGACGTTGCACCTGCCGCCTCCGGCCCTGGCGGTGCTGGCCGAGCTACCGCGGATTGAAGGCAACCCGCATGTGATCGCGGGCGCGCGCGAAGGTGCCGCCTGGGTGAACCTGGAAAAGCCCTGGCGCGCAATCCGTAAGGTCGCAGGGCTTGATGATGTGCGGCTGCACGACCTGCGGCATGCCTTCGCCAGCGTCGCCGCGTCGAGCGGAATGGGCCTACCGATCATCGGCAAGATGCTCGGCCACACCCAGGCGCAGACAACGGCACGCTACGCGCATCTTGCGAGCGATCCCGTCAAGGCCGCCACCGCCGTTGCGGGCAAGATCGCCGCGGCGATAGGCGGCGGCGGGGATGCCGGCAAGGGCCGAGCCGAGGTGCTGCCGATGCGCTTGGTTGCCCCAATCCGGTCACTGCCCCAAGTCGCTCGCAGATTCGGCGCGGGGTGGAAAGCGGACCTTTGAATGAGCAAAGGCAATGTGCGAGATGTGCCAAAGGACCGCTCTCGCGGCAGAGCGCTGCGCGCGGGCTTCGGCGCGGGGCGATCTTCGATGCCTACAATGCCAAGAGTACACCGTTCGTCTGGACGGCTACCAGCGAGGCCATTCTCGGGAAAGCCGCCAAAGTATGTAAAGCAATTAATGGGACAAAACACCAGACGAGGCCTAAAGAAGGCGGACGGACAACGGGCGACGGATCAATTCTGTCGCCCGTCGCCTTTCATCCGTTCTCCGCCAGCAATGCTTCGGCCCATTGGCGGTCGGCCTTTCCGGTCGCCTTGCGCTGGACCTCCTCGACGAACCGGATGCGGCGCGGCTTCTTGTAGCCGGCCAGCTCGCCGCCAACCAATTCGATCAGTTCGACCTCGTTGACCATGGCTCCGGCACGCCGCGCCACCACCGCGCCGACGAGATGCCCCCAGCGCGGATCGGGAATCCCGGCGACGATGACGTCGGCGACGGCGGGATGCTGCGCCAGCACCCCTTCCACCTCGTCGGCATAGACCTTCTCGCCGCCGGTATTGATGATGCTCGACCCCCTGCCGATCAGGGTGAGGGTGCCGTCCAATTCCGCGCGGGCATAATCGCCCGTCACCACGACGCGCTTGCCGTCGATCACCCGGAAGGTGCCGGTGGTGCCGTCGGCGCGCTCGCCGATATAGCCCTCGGGCAGGATGCCGGCCGACACCACCATGCCGGCCTTGCCGGAGCCGAGCGCGATGCGCTCGCCCGCCTCATCGACCAGGAAGGCGGTCGGCTGGAGGGTGTATTTGGTGACGATTTTGCCGCCCTCCCTCCGCGTCTCCCAACTGGCAACCCGGCCGCCCTCGGTCGAGGCGAGCGTGTCGAGCAACGTCATATCGCCGAATTCCAGGAGTTCGGCCTTGGCATCGGGCGACCAGCGAACGCCGACGCTGCGGATGGTCTTGAGTGAGGATGCGGCGTCCCGCGCCGCGTCGATCGGCAGGCGGCGCAGCGCGTCGATCAGTGGGCGGGCGAAAACATCGCCGACGATGGTCATGCTCTCAACACGCTCGCCCCTCACCTCGCGCCAAGCAAGATCGGGATCGAGCGAGCGGGATTCGCTGAGCAATACCGTGCCGCCGCCGGCGAGCGCGCCCATGACGCCGAGAAGGCCGGTCGAATGCATCATCGGTGGCAGGATGAAGGTGCGCGGCTCGGTCCCGGCGGCGCGCGCCGCCCGCGCCGCGGCGGCGAACTGGTCGAAGGTCGTGGCATTGCCGGCATTGCGCGCCAAGAGCGACAAGAGAACGCGATGCCGCCACAGTACCGGCTTGGGCAAGCCGGTGGTGCCGCCGGTGAAGATGATGAGCTGGTCGTCGCCGCTGCGTTCGATGCGGGGCATCGGGAGCGCGGTCGCGATCGCCCGGTCGTAATCGACGCTGCCCGGCGGCGGCGTTACGCCCGAATGGTCGGCGACGCGGATTTGGCATCGCGGCGGCTGCATCGCGGCGGCAGCTTCGGCGATGTTGGCGCTCAAGCTTTGGTGAAAGACGATGGCAGCGGCATCGCCGCGCTCGAAGAAATAGCGCAACTCGCGCGGGCTGGCGCGGTAATTGACATTTACCGGCGTGATCCGCGCCTTGAACGTGGCAAGCAGGGTCTCGGCATATTCGATCGAATTGTAGAGCGCGATCACGACACGGCCGCCGGGCTTGAGACCTGCCGATTGGAAATAGCCGGCGAGGCGCGATGCCCGCTCGTCGAGCTCGCGCCAGGCGATGCGGCGCGGCCCTCGAATCAACGCGACGGCATTGCCATCGGCATCGGCGATGGCCTCATAGACGGAAGCGACATTCTCGTTCACGGCGTTCTCCCGAAGCGCATTGCCGTCGATTATTTCGCAACAGGCGGAAGTCGTCTATGGCGCGATAGAACGCGTCGGCGCCAGGGATCGACGGACACCGTCTTGGCGAGGCGTCTGCCGATCATCTTCCAGGCGCCCTGGGTCTCGCCGCCGGCGACCACGATATTCATGTAATCCGGCGTGAAGATGCGGATGGTCTTGTCGGGCGCCGCCTTGAGCCGCGTGGCGAAGGGCTCGACCCCGGCGACGGCCAAGGGCGATATAATCCTTGCGCCCCGGTGTTAGGAGGCCATACCTATTATTTACGGGAGACGTCAGCCGCGCCGCTAGGCCGGTGGAATTCAACACAAGGGAGAGGATGGCGAGCATGATCAGGACAGGCGCGAGCACGCGTAATGTCAAGGCGCTAGCTGTCGCTGTGACAATTGCCGCCCTCACTCTTATGCAGGGCGGTTTTTCGCCGGCGACTGCCGCGCCGACCGACACGCTCAAGATCGTCTATATTCCCATCGTCGACAGCTTGCCGCTTTACGTCGCCAAGGACCACGGTTTCTTCAAGAAGCGAGGTCTCAGCGTCGACCTGACCGCTGTTCCCAACCAAAGCATGGTCGTCAGCGCTCTCGTGTCCGGGTCGACCCAGTTGGGCGTCTCGGTCGCGCCGTCCACGCTTGAGGCAGAGGAGGCCGGCATCAAGCTGACCATCGTCGCGGGCGCGGCCGCCTTCCCGTATCCCAAGCCCGTCAACGCGGGCATTCTCGCGAGAACCGGGAGCGGCATCAAGAACGCGCACGACCTCGTGGGAAAAACCATTGGATTGCCTGGCCTTAAATCCTACTTCTGGGTCATGGCGCGGCGATGGTTGGAGGCGAATGGCGTCGATCCAAACAAGGTGCACTTCGCGGAGGTCGGGTTTCCGCAGGAGGGCGACTTGCTGAAATCAGGCAATGTCGACGCCGTCGTCACCGTCGATCCCTTCTATCATCGGATCATCGCTCGGAAGATCGGTTATCCTTTCACAAATTTTGCCAAGTCGGTTCCGGACGGAACGCTCATCGATTTCTACGTGTCGACCCGTGAGTGGGCTCGGAAGCACCCCGATACAATCAAGAAATTTCGCGCGGCTTTGGCGGAAGGACAGGCGTTCGTCCTATCGCATAACAAGGAAGCGCGGAAAAGCCTGACGAAATGGACCAAACTTCCCAAAAACGTGGCCGAACACACGGTCTTGGCCGATATCCATCTCGACGTGACTGCTGGCCAAATTGAATGGTGGATCAAGCTTCTCAAGCATGAGGGGCTGATAAAGGGGAACATGGATCCCAAGTCGATGCTTGTGGGCAACTGATCTTTCCCGCGAGTCCGCCGCTGACAGCGAGGCAAGGCCTCGCTGTCAGCTCCGACCTTGGGCGCGCGCATCTCGGTTGCGCGACGAAATCCTCCCCATCTGACCGCGCTATAATCGCGCCACGATGAAGTTCAACCAAATTTGAAATGACACACCACCCTGTCGCTTCCGAGCACGATGCGGCGAGGTCGGTCGACGCCGAGGGGTTGATTGTCTTTCGGGAGGTTGGCGTTGATCTCGGCGGGCGACAAATCCTCGATAGCATCAACCTTGCCGTCCGCCGACAAGAATTTCTCTGCGTGGTTGGGCCATCGGGATGCGGCAAGACGACGATGCTGCGCCTGGTGGCGGGGCTCCTTCCGGCGACGCGGGGCGCGGTCTTCTACAACGGCAAGGTCTTGCGAGAGCCAGCGCGCGACATTGCCGTCGTGTTTCAGGACTACGCCAACGCCTTGATGCCTTGGCGCACGGCAGCCGGCAACGTTTCGCTGGCGCTCGAAGCCAGCAATTTTCCGCGCGCGCGACGCCGGAGCCGCATTGCCGAGCTTCTCGAGAAAGTGGGTTTGGCTGGATATGCCAAGGCCTTCCCGTTTCAGCTTTCTGGCGGAATGCAGCAACGGTTGCAGATCGCCCGGTGTTTGGCCCAAGAACCTTCCGTGCTGCTGATGGACGAGCCATTCGGCGCGCTCGACGCGATGACCCGCCAGCACTTGCAGGACGAAGTGCTGCGACTCGTGAAGGAATCCGAAAGGACGGTCTTCTTCGTCACCCACGATCTCGAGGAGGCAATTTATCTCGGCGATCGGGTAATCGCACTTCGCCCCAGTCCGGGCCGCATTGCCCAGGTCTTTGATGTCACGCTGCCCAAGCCGCGCAATCAACTGACGACCCGCGAGCACCCGGAGTTTCTACGGCTGCGTCGAGCGCTGTTCGATTTTATTCAGGACAGCAACGAGTGAGAGGATTGGTCGTGCCCGTCCTGGTGGTGGCGCTCGCGCAGGCCGCCGCGATGATCTGGGGCATCAGCAGCGACATGCTGGCCGCCCCCAGCACCATCGTGGTCGCCGGATGGCGGGCCGCCATGGACGGGTCGCTGTGGATCGCAACGGGCCAGACGCTTGAGATGGCGCTCGCCGCGCTCGGCATCGGCGGCGGGCTCGGCCTGGTGAGCGGCGTTCTCTTGGGCCTGTTTCCGCCACTGGCGCGGCTTTTCCTCATATCGGTGGAGACAGTGCGGCCGATTCCATCGGTCGCACTCATCCCGATCGCGCTTTTGGTGTTCGGCTTCGGCTTCCAGCTGGAGGTTTCCGTCACCGCCTTTGCCTGCTTCTGGCCGATGTTGATCATGGGCCAGGCGGCGGTCGCGGGAATTGACCGGCGCCTTCTAGATGTCGGCCGCGTGCTACGCATGCCGCTCCCCACGATTACATGGAAAATCGTGCTTCCCGCGGCGTTGCCGCGGATCTTTGTAGGCGTCCGTCTCGCCACGGGTATTGCCCTTATCGTCGCCGTTACCGTGGAGATTGTCGCCAATCCGCTTGGCCTCGGCTATATGCTGATGATCGCCGAGCAGTCGCTCCATCCCGGGCTGATGTTCGCGGCGCTCGTGTGGGTGGGCGTCATCGGCTGGGCATTGAACACCATTTTGCTCTTCATGCAGCGTCGCCTCTTCGGATGGGCGGTCGAGGAGCATGCGAGATGACTAGCCGCGCGACAATTCTGTGGTTGATCGCCAGCCTTGTCGTCGCCGCGGCGCTCGTTGCCGGTTGGCAGCTTATCGCCGACCTGCAACTCGTTTCGCCGGTGTTCTTGCCCGGGCCGAGCCGATCCTGGCAGGCGCTCGTCAGCGGCTTCGCCTCGGCTGATTTCGGTGCGCAGGCGACCGCGACAATCGAGCGGATGCTCTACGGGTGGGTGCTGTCATCGCTTGTCGGCGTCGCGCTCGGAGCCTTTATCGGCAGCTCCGGGCTAGCGCGAGCCTATCTTGGACCGACGCTAGAGTTCATTCGCCCGCTACCCGCCTCCGCCGTGGCGCCGGTGGCGATCGCTTTTCTGGGTCTGTCCAATGCGATGGTGCTCGCCGTCATCGTGTTCGGCACGCTATGGCCGATGCTGCTTGCCACGGTGCATGGCTTTGCCGCGGTATCGCCACGCTTGAAAGAGGTCGCGCACATCCTGAAGCTTTCCCGCCTGGAGGTCATCTGGAAGATCGCTCTCCCCACGGCGATGCCCGATATCCTGGCGGGCATGCGGCTCGGCCTCAGCGTGGCGTTGATCCTGACGATCGTCGGCGAAATGCTGACCGGACAGGAGGGCCTCGGTCGTCTCATCCTGCTCGCCGCTCGCTCGTTCCAGGCGCCTCAACTCTATGCCGGCGTCATCCTGCTCGCGGTGATCGGACTTGCCAGTAATCTTGTTCTTTCAGTTCTCGACAAATGGCTTCTGCGGTGGCGCCCCGCGCATTGATCGTGACTTGCGGCGGATGCGCCCGTCCAAGGTCGACGTGCGTGTCACGGCCCCGAAATCTGAAGCGTTGATGAGATAAGGGCGAAGGATACCGCATTGCCAAGAGAATCAGCCATGACGTCGGCGCGCACGAGCCTCGTCATCCGGCGTCTGCAAATGGTGATCGGGCTGCAGATGCAGGATGTCCTGCGCCCGCTCGATCTGACGCCAGCGCAGTACGCGCTTCTCAGCATCGTGGCGCATCGGCCGGCTCTGTCAGCGACGCAACTGGCACGACGACTGGGGGTCAAGCTACCAACAATCGCGGAATTCATCGCGACGCTGGAACGCAAAAAATGGATTTCGCGTGCCGAAGATCAAAATAATCGCCGCGTTCTTCGCATTTTGATTACCCCCGCAGGGCGGAAACTTCTCGCTCAAAGCGAGCGCCTAGTGAACAGACTTGAAGCGCGGCTTTTCGGCGTTCTTCAGCCGAGGGAGTTCGAGAGATTTCATCGGGCCGCCGTGACTATCTTGCGCGCGGCAAATCTCGACGCTTCTCGCCGTGCGGACGACGGATCCGCGTGAAATTGCTTCCGAGCGAATTGAT
>JBOHLV010000314.1:0-6794 GCA_050729815.1 Allostellaceae bacterium | reverse complement strand
AAGCGCAAGATTTTCGTCGACCTTTCCACCACCGGCCCGAAAGCGGCGAAGGCAATCGCAGAAGAGCTGACAAAGCGCGGCGTCGTCGCGCTCGATGCGCCGGTCTCGGGCGGCGTCGCCGGGGCGAGGAAGGGCACCGTCGCGGTGATGCTGTCGGGATCGCAGCCGGAGGCCGACCGGGTCAAGCCGCTGCTTCAATCGGTCGGCAAGGTGTTCTATGTCGGCGCCGAGCCGGGCATGGGCCAGATGATGAAGCTCATCAACAATCTGTTGTCCGGAACGGCGCAGGCCGCGACCGCCGAGGCCTTGGTGATGGGAACGAAATTCGGCCTCGATCCCTCGATTATGATCGATGTGCTGAATGCCGGCACCGGCCGCAACACCGCGACCGAGGCGAAATTTCCGAACGACATCCTGCCGCGCCGATTTCAGGGTGGCTTCGCACTTGGCCTCATGGTAAAGGATCTGCGTCTCGCGATCGACACCGCCGAGGGCCTTCATGTGCCGATGTGGATCGGCGAGGCGGTAAAGCAGCTCTGGCTCTATGCCGAGGGGCGCGGCGGACCCGAGCAGGATTCGACCGAACTCATCAAGCATCTCGAAGCCTGGACCGGCGTAACCGTCGCAGGGAAGAAATCGTGAAACGCAGCACCGACCGAATCCTGACCACCCATGTCGGCAGCCTGCCGCAATTGCGCGTGCTCGACCCGGCGGCGCCGGACCATGGGGCGCGGCTCAAGGAAGATGTCGCGGCGGTGGTGGCGAAACAGCGCGCAACCGGCCTCGATGTCATCAATGAGGGCGAATATACCAAGGGCGGCGACTGGCTGTCCTATGCCGAGAACCGCTTCGGCGGCTACGAGCAGCGCCCGCCGCCCGTCACGCCACTCCTGATGCAAGGCAAGGATCGCGCCGAATTCGCCGATTTTTATCGCCATGCCACCGAGCGGGGCACGCTGTTCTTCATGCCTGGCAACCAAATCCGCACGGTGCGCCCGACCTGGGTCTGCACCGGCCGCGTGACCTATCGCGCCGAGGCCGAGGTGAAGCGCGAGATCGACCTCCTGACGAGTTTCGCGCCGGCCGAGAATGCGTTCCTCACCACCACTGCGCCGGCAAGCCTCGAAGTCTATCGCCGCAACGAATTCTATCAGTCGGAAGAGGAATATCTCTATGCCATCGCCGATGCCATGCGCGTCGAGTATGAGACGATCGCCAAATCCGGCGTCCTGTTGCAGATCGACGATGCCTGGCTGCCGGCGCTGTGGGATCGGATCGGCATCGGGATGGGGCTCGAAGCATTTCGCCGGCGCTCTGAAATCCGCGTCGAGGCGCTGAACCACGCCATTGCCAACATTCCCGAGGACCGGGTGCGATATCATCTTTGCTGGGGATCGTGGCACGGGCCGCATGCCTTTGATCTCGAGATGAAGGATCTCGTCGATCTCATGCTGAAGGTGAAGGCCGGGGCCTATTCGTTCGAGGCGGCGAACGCGCGCCACGAACATGAATATGATGTGTGGGAGAGCGTGACGCTGCCGCCCGGCAAGATCATCATTCCCGGCTGCGTCACCCATTCGACCGACGTGGTGGAGCATCCGGAGCTGGTCTCGCAACGCATCCAGCGCTTCGCGAAGCTGGTCGGCAGGGAGAACGTCATCGCCGGCGCCGATTGCGGCTTCGGCGGACGCTCGCACCCCGACATCGCCTGGGCGAAGCTGAAGGCCCTCGTCGAAGGCGCCGAACGCGCGACGAAGGCGCTGAAATACACGTGATCATCCGTCATGGCACGACGGAGTAAGGTATTGGAACTGTTTTCGGTCAGAAGCGATGCGGCTGACATCCTCGAACGCGGCGCGATGCTGCTGTGTGATTTTGCCCGGGAAGACGCGGCGGAATTGGTCGCAGCGATCGGCCGCATCGCCGCCGCGGCACCGTTCCGCCGGATGGTGACGCCGGGCGGCTTCACCATGTCGGTGGCGATGACGAATTGCGGCACGCGCGGCTGGATCACCGATCGCCGCGGCTATCGCTATGTCGCCGATGATCCCGAAAGCTGCCGGCCGTGGCCCGAAATGCCGCCAGGCTTCATGACGCTGGCCGCCCGCGCCGCCGATACCGCGGGCTTTCCCGGCTTCGCGCCGGATTCCTGCCTCATCAACCGCTATATGCCGGGTGCCCGGATGTCGCTGCATCAGGATCGGGATGAGCGGGATTTCGGCCAGCCGATCGTCTCGGTGTCGCTGGGGCTGCCCGCGACGTTCCTTTGGGGCGGCGCCGCACGCCGCGACCCGACGCGGCGCCTTCGGCTCCAATCGGGCGATGTCGTCGTCTGGGGCGGGCCGGCGCGGCTGTTCTTTCACGGCATCGACACGCTGGCCGAGGGCGCCGACCCGCTTACCGGTGATTGCCGCTACAATCTCACCTTCCGCAAGGCGCAATAGGCCCGTCACCTGCCGGTTTCGAGCTCGACTGACGGCTCGTCGTCGATCATCAATGCCTTGTCCGGCTTGTGCGCGATCGGAATGATATCGTCGGGCAGTACGCGGCGGATGAGACCCCAGAGGCCGCGTTTCTCGATCAGGATGATGACGATCGAGAAGGTGCCGAGCAGGATCAGATGCCAGGTGCCGAGGTTCTGGAGATACTGGCGCAGCACGAAATAGACGACGGTGCCGATGATCGGCCCTTCGAAGCTGCCGATGCCACCGATCACGACATTGAAGATGATATAGACGGTCCAGTCGGTGATGCTGAAGGATTCGCTCGGTGCGATGCGCAGCTTTTGCAGCGTGATGATCGCGCCGGCCATGCCGAGGAACGGCGCGGTGCCGAGGAAGCACAGGATGCGGGCGCGGGTGATGTTGACGCCGATGGCGGCGGCGCCCTCCTCGTTGTCACGCATCGCGGTGAGGCCGACCCCGATGCGTGAGCGCATCAGGAAATAGGTCACCAGCATCGCCACCGCGGTCAAGGCGAAGGCCAACCAGTAGATCAGTGAGAGCCGGTCCGTTCGGCCCCGTCCAAACGACAGGATGATCGAGATCGGCAGGCTGGTGCCGGAGCCACCGCCGAAGGCGTTGAGCTTGCCCGCGGCCAGCATCAGCACCTGGGCCACCACCCAGGTGCCGATGGCGAGATAGGCTGTGCGCAGCCGGAACACCAGGAGCATCGCCGGCACGGCGATGATGAGGGCGATCAGTCCGGCGAGCGGAATCGAGAGATAGGGGTTGATGCCCCATAGCGCGGCGAAGCCGAAGAAGGCATAGGCACCGACGCCGACAAAGGCATGCTGGCCCACGGTCACGATGTCGGCATAGCCCGCGAGCAGATTCCACATGATCGCCAGCACCAGCATCGACATGAATTCGGTCAGAAGCACGACGGTGGTGGCGGGGAACAGGATCGGCGCCACCGCCAGCGCCACGACGGCGCCGGCAAAGGCGAGCCGGAGCCCGGCAATGAGGAGGTTCGGCGCGGTCCGCGGCATCGTCAATATTTCGGAAACAGGCCCTGAGGCCTGACCGCCAGCACGATCAGGAACACGATGTGCCCGGCCATCATCTGCCAGGCGATGTCGAACTGGCCGCCGATCGACTGCGCGACGCCGAGCACGATGCCGCCGGCGAGCGAGCCCCAGAGGCTGCCGAGCCCGCCCAAGACGATCACCTCGAAGGCGATGAGAAGGCGAGTCGGGCCCGAGGAGGGATCGAAATCCGTCCAGACCGACATGAAGCCGGCGGCGATGCCGATGGTGACGAAGCTGATGCCCATGGCGATGGCATAGATCCGCACCGAGGACAGGCCGATGAGATCGGCGGCCGCGACATCGTCGGAGACGGCGCGGATCTTGGCGCCGATCCCGGTTCGGTAGAGCAGGATGTCGAGCACCGCAACCAGCGCCACGGCAGCAACGAAAGTCAATATCTGGAACAGGCCCATATTGATGCCGTGACCGAGACCGACGGTCGCGGTCTCGAGCCAGCCGCCCGAAATCTTCTGCGGATCGGCACCGAAGCCCTGCAAGAGGCCGTTTTCGATGATGATCGACAGGCCGAAGGTGATGAGAATCACCAAGAGGATGTTCTCGCCGACGACGCGCTGTAACAGGAACCGCTGCAAGCCGAAGCCGAACACGAACGCGATCGGCAGGATGATCAGCGTTGCCACCACCGGGTTGAGCCCGAACGTCGTCGTCAACACCAGCAGCAGGAAACAGGCGAGCACGATGAAATCGCCATGGGCGATATTGACGAAGCGCATCACCCCGGCGGAGAGCGAAAGGCCGGTCGCGAACAGCGTGTAAAGCCCGCCGAGCAGGATACCTTGGAGAAGCTGATTGATCCACACCGCCGCCATCGCGCCGCTCACTCGCCGAAATAATGTTTCATCACGGTGTCGCGGCTGACCTCCGCCGGATGGCCGGCGAGCGAGACGCGCCCTTCGAGCAGACAATAGAATCGGTCGGCGACGGCGAGCGAGCGCTCGATATCCTGTTCCACGATGAGAATACCGATGCCGCGTTCCTTGATGCGCGGGATGAGCGCATAGAGCTCGTTTACGACCAGCGGCGCGAGGCCGAGGCTGATCTCGTCGCACAGGAGCAGGCGGGGATTGGCAAGGAGGGCGCGGCCCAGCGCCACCATCTGCTGCTGGCCGCCCGACAACGAACCGGCGACCTGTTTGCGGCGCTCTTCCAAGATCGGGAATTGCCGCCAGATGTCGGCGAAGCCGATCTCGCCCTTGCGTCCGACATCCCAGCCGAGGCGGAGATTCTCCTCGACGGTAAGGGAGGCGAAGAGGCGCCGCCCCTCCGGCACCAGCATGATGCCGGAGGCGACGATGCGTTCGGTCGAAAGGCCGACGATATTGTCGCCGGCAAAGGCGATTCGGCCCTCGACGCGATCGGCCTGGCCGATGATCGCCTTTAGTAGCGTCGATTTGCCGGCGCCGTTGGCACCGATGATGGAGACCACCTCACCCGCGCCGACGCGGACATCAACATGGTCGATGGCGCGGAACTGGCCATAGAACACCGACACATCGTCGACCGCGAGCAGCGGGTTTGCGTCCCCCGTCGCCATCCCCGCTCAGGTCCCGAGATAGGCTTCGCGCACGCGCGTATCCGCCAGCACTTCCTGCGGCGCGCCCATGGCGATGAAATTGCCACCCGCCAGCACGGCGAGACGGGTGACGAGACGGCGCAGCGCCTGGATGACATGTTCGATCCACACGATGGTAACGCCGCTCGCATGGACGTCGCGGATCTGGCCAAGCAGCACGTCGCATTCCGCCTCGGTGAGGCCGCCGGCGATCTCGTCGAGCAGGAGCAGGCGCGGCTTCAGCGCCAGCGCCTTGGCGAGCTCGAGCTGCTTCATGTCGAGGAGCGCCAGTTGCCCGGCCGGGACCAGCGCCCGATGGGCGAGGCTGACACGCGCCAGCACGCTTCCGGCCTCGGCCTTCGCCCGCGCCATCGACATGCCGCCGCCATGCACCGCGGCGGCAAGGACGTTCTCGAACACACTCATATGGGCAAAGGGTTTGGGGATCTGATAGGTGCGGCCGATGCCGAGCCGGCACCGGTCCCATGACTTCATCGCCGTGATGTCGCGCCCTTCGAAGAGGATGCGGCCCTGGCTCGGCGGCAACACCCCGGCAATGACATTGAACAGCGTGGTCTTGCCGGCTCCGTTCGGCCCCAGGATGCCGACGATCTCACCCGCATCGACCCGAAAATCCACCCGGTCGATGACGCTGAGGCCACCGAAGGCGCGCGAGAGCGAAGCGAGTTCGAGCATTACCGACCGGTCTCAAGGCGCCTCAGACGGCCAGCGATCAGCTATAATGCATCGGCTCAGGTTTGCCGCCCAACGGGACGTTGGGCGATTCCGTGTTGTCCACGATCACCAGCTCCATCGGCCATTTCTTGCTCGGGCGCCATTGCCCGGCGGTGCATTTGGTCTCGGACGTGTTGGGGAACGGCCCGGTCTTGAAGTTGACCGGCCCGACGATCGTTTTGTAAGCGTTGTCGCGCAGCGCGTCGCGAATTGACGCGGGATCGTCAAGCTTCTGCGTCCGCTTCAGCGCGCCGATGGTCATTTCCATCAGCGAATGGCGGAAGCCGAGCGCCATCGAGGCCTGCTGCTTCTCGTCCTTTTCATAGGCCTCGGTCAGCGCCATCGAGCTCTGGCCGGTGAGGCTCGAGGAATAGGGATAAGTCTTATACCACCACACCTCGGTCATGATGTTGAGGGCGCGCTTGCCATAAGGATACATGCCCTGCGGGAATTCGCTGACTTTGCCGGCCTGGAGCACCTTGGGCTTGTAATTTTGCTGCGCGCACTGGTCCCAGAAGATGGTGAAATCCGGCCCCGGGATCACGGTAAAGCAGAGTTCGGCATTCTGCGATTTGAACATGGTGATTTCGGAGGTGTAATTGCTCGACGGCAGATCGAAGCGGCCGGGATCGATCACCTTGAAGCCGGCCTTTTTGAACACTGGCGGCATCACCTGGGCGAAGGTGCGGCCGTCATCGTCATTGGCCCACAGCACGCCAACCTCCCGATTGGTCGGCACATGCGCCCACCCCGCCAGATTGGCCGCGATGGCGCCGGCGCCGGTAAAGAAGAAATCATAGGTCCATTCGAACGGCTTTTTCGGATTGCCGTGGCGGCCGAACCAATAGGATTCGAGCGGACAATCGTTGGTGACGCACGGCATGCCGTTGATTTCGCACTGGTCGGAGACCGGGTTCACCGTTTCCGGCGTGGCGAAGGCGGTAACGATATGGACTT
>JBOHLV010000313.1:0-14114 GCA_050729815.1 Allostellaceae bacterium | reverse complement strand
CGGCGTGACCAGGTTCGGGACCAAATTCCCGGTTCGGCGGTTATCGTTTTGGGATTTTCTGGGCCAACCCTTTGATTTTATTGGTGGGTGCAGCAGGGCTCGAACCTGCGACCCGCTGATTAAGAGTCAGCTGCTCTACCAACTGAGCTATGCACCCGTCCCAGCGACGGCGCGCCGGTATAACAAAGGGGGCGCCGCTTGTCGAGCCGTCGCGGCCCGAGTGGCGGCGCCCGTCATTCGCCCTACGCCGTCATCGCCGCCGGCGCCGTTTTTGCTCGCTTCGTCAGGAGCTTGTTCAAGGCGTGGATATAGGCCCGCGCCGAGGCGACGAGGGTGTCGGGATCGGCGCCTTGGCCGTTGACCGTCTTGCCGTCCTCCTCGAGCCGCACCGTGACCTCGGCCTGGGCGTCGGTGCCGGCAGTCACGGCATGGACCTGATAGAGCTGAAGCCGGGCGGTATGCGGCACCAGCGCGCAAATGGCGTTGAAGGTGGCGTCGACCGGGCCGTTGCCTTCGGTTTTGGCGGTCTTCCGCGCGCCGTCGATCTCGAGTTCGAGTTCGGCCGTCTGCGGCCCCTTGGAACCGGCCACGACCTGAAGCGAGATGAATTTGATCCGCTCCGCTTCGTGCTGCACCGTATCGTCGACGAGCGCGATCAGATCTTCGTCGAAAATCTCCTTCTTGCGATCGGCCAGCGCCTTGAAGCGGTGGAACACGTCGTTCACCGCATTGTCGCCGAGCTCGAAGCCAAGCTCCTTCAGCTTGGTCTTGAAGGCATGGCGGCCGGAATGCTTGCCCATGACGAGGTTCGACTTCATGAGCCCGACCGATTCCGGCGTCATGATCTCATAGGTGCCGGCATGCTTCAGCATGCCGTCCTGATGAATCCCGCTTTCATGGGCGAAGGCGTTGGCGCCGACGATCGCCTTGTTGGGCTGTACCACGAAGCCGGTGATCTGAGAGACGAGACGCGAGGCGCGCATGATGTGCTCGGTTCTGACGCCGGTCTCGAACGGCATGCGGTCGTGACGGGTCTTCAAGGCCATCACGATTTCTTCCATCGAGCAATTGCCCGCACGCTCGCCAAGGCCGTTGACGGTACATTCGATCTGGCGCGCGCCGGCACCGACCGCGGCCAGCGAGTTCGCGACCGCGAGCCCCAGATCATTGTGGCAATGGACCGAGATCACCGCCTGGTCGATATTGGGCACGCGGTCGAACAACATCTCGATCAGCGCCGCGAACTCCTCGGGCACGGCATAGCCGACGGTATCGGGGATGTTGACGGTGCGCGCCCCGGCCTTGATCGCGCTTTCAACGGTGCGGCAGAGGAAATCATGCTCGGTCCGGCTGCCATCCTCGCAAGACCATTCGACATCGGGGCAGAGATTGCGGGCGTGGCCGACGCTGGCGATTACCGCCTCATGCACCGCCTCCGGCTCCATCTGCAACTTGTATTTCATGTGGAGCGGCGAGGTCGAGATGAAGGTGTGGATGCGCGGCCGCGCCGCGTGCTGCAACGCTTCCCAGGCGCGGTCGATATCGCCGCGGCCGGCGCGGGCGAGGCCGCACACGGTCGCGTTCTTGACGAGCCGCGCGACCTCGCGCACCGCCTCGAAGTCGCCGTTGGAGGCGATCGGGAAACCGGCCTCGATGATGTCGACGCCCATCTCTTCCAGAAGCAGCGCGATCTTGATCTTTTCGTCGAGATTCATCGAGGCGCCGGGCGATTGCTCGCCATCGCGCAAGGTGGTGTCGAAGATGTGGACGCGGGCGTCCGCGCGGGCCGAGGTGGCGGACGGCAAATGAGACGAAGGTTCGTGAACGGTCATGGCACGGTTCCTGGGCTTAAGGGTAGGGCGTGCGGATGGTCGAGATCACCCCCTGAACGCCGGGCCGAAATCCGCGCTGAGCCCGCGCTCAGGGGTTCGTAAGTCGCCGCGCCGCCCCGCCGACCCGCCGGCAAGCGCCAATGGGGCCCGCGATGGACCGGATACAAGCTGCCGTGGTCGCCATGCCTGACATGATACCTTAGAAATGCGCCAACCTGCGCCGAAGGTCAAGGGGAGCAGCGCACCGGCTTTTCTCCGCGCGCGGGTTATTCCGTCGGACGGCGGCGGTCCCGCGCCGCGACGAGACGCCGGATATGGTCGAGCAGGATGCGGTGGTCATAGGGCTTCGTCAGGGTCGGTCCTTCCTCGCAGAGATCGCCCGCCTTTTCAGCCGCGCCGGCGACGCTGCCCGCCAGGATCACGTCTATGTCAGGGTGGTTCACCCGGACCCAGCTTGCGAGATGGAAGCCGTTCTCGCCGGGCGCATTGCAATCCGCAAGGACGATATCGACGGGCGACGCGCCTTCATCGATCAGGAGGCGCGCCTCATCGATATCGGCGGCCTCGAGCACGGTATAGCCGCATTCGCGCAGATATTCGGCGAGCGGATGGCGTACCAGAATATCGCTCTCGACGATGACGATGACGTCTTCCTTATCCATCACGACCCCTTATCGGTCAGGCCCAGAGCACGCCGCAACTGGGCGACGAGCTGGGGAAAATCATAGGGCTTGCGAATGAACGAGTCGGGATCGACGCCGCTGCCGGCCGGCGGCGCGCCCGATGTCAGCACCACGCGGACGCCTCTATGCACCGCCCGGACCCGACGGCCGAGTTCGATCCCGTCCATCGATCCCGCCATCCGCACGTCGGAGAACAAAAGATTCACCACGCCACCGGCCTGAAGATAGGACCACGCCTCGTCGGCATCCGCCGCCTCAATGACCCGGACGCCGTCCATCCGCAACCGTGCCGCGAGCAACGCGCGGATTAAAACATCGTCCTCCACGATTAAAATCGATGGAGGCTCTGCCGTTGGCTTCAGTTCAGGACTCATTCCACCCCCGCACTACTGATCCCGGAACCCGGGAACCCCGAGTCCCGTTCCCTTGTTGTCCCCCCTACCCGAATTTCTCGCCCGACGGTCCGGTGCGTCACACCGGCAGCGCCAGGAGCGTGTCGATGCGGCGATTGTCGAAGATCGCGCGCTTTTCGGCAAAGCGCGGCTCGGCGCCGGTGATGTCGATGACATCGCGATAGCGGCCCGACAGGAAAAGCCGCATGTCGCCATCCGCCATGATGCGCACGACGAGAAAGTTCGCGGCGGCGCGGACGAGGCCGGGACGGTCCTCGCCCTCGATCACAATTGCCGAGACGAGATGGCGATAACGCTGTGCCTCATAGATGTTGGCGCGGCGCAAGGAGGCGACGCGATCGCGCAGCATTGCCCGGCTGTCGGCGAAATAGAGGCCGAGCGGCAGGCCGGCGGCGACATTCTCGGCCGAAATGATCTCATAGCGGCAGGGATCGGTGAAAAATTCGGGCCAGTCCTCGATCCGGTCGTCATCGATCGCGGCGACGTAGCGCGCGTTCAGGGTTTCGACGACGGCGCGGATGTCTGGCGCCATCTAGAGCCCCATCCGCTCGCGATAAAGGCGCCAGAAGCCGCGCACCGCCGCCTCGGTGACGCGAGTATCCTGGCTCGCCGTGCCGGCGCCGCCCATCTCGACGATCGAGGCATCGTCCTCGGCGCCCGCAAGGCTGCGCTGAACGAAGCCGACCACCGCGCCATCCTCCATCGAGATATAGCCCGCCGGCCCGACGAGATTGGTCTGCTTCAACCGGATTTGCTGCATCTCCTCGTCATCGTCGGCGAAGCCGAAATAGGTCCATTCGAGCTCGGTCTCGCCGACGCCCTTGGGCACGATACGGCGCACCGCGAGGCTGTTCCTGATCTGGTGCAGGATGAAGCCGGGAAAGACGGTGAGGATTTGCAGCGTGATGCCGTCGCCGAACTCGTCGCGACCTTTCAATTGCGAGGGGTCTTCCAAGGCGAACCCCTCCTGCTTCGCGCGGATCGCCGCGGCGTCGTAATCGGCGTCGGGCTGATCCTCGGACAGTTTCGAATAGGAGACGTGATTGCCGCCATTCGGACTGACGATGATGCCGCCCTCCTGCGACAGGCGGTTCAGGCGGAAGGTGGTGAAGAAGAGATGGAGCAGGCTCGCATGATAGGAATCGCGCAGATTGTCGGCATAGATCTTCCAATTGCCGTGAAGATACTGGCTGGTGCCGCCGAGGAGCCGGATCGGCTTTGTCATCACGCGGCGGATGCGGGCCGCGATCTCGGGACCGAGATAATCAAGAAGCGGCGGCGTTTCGTCCGCGAAGGTGCCGAAGACGAGGCCGGCGAAGCTCTCAACCCCGAGCGGCCGCACGCGCCGGCCGTCGATCCGGAAGTCGGACGGCATGCCGCCCTTGCCCTTGACCCCGCGCTGAAACGCGATGCCGGTGAGGCGGCCCGAAAGATCATAGGTCCAGTTGTGATAGACGCAGGAGAGTTCCTTGCCGTTGCCAGGCTTGAGGCACAAGGCGGCGCCGCGATGAAGACAGCGATTCTCGAAGGCGTGGATCGTGCCGTCGCGATCCCGCGCTACCACCACCGGCACGTCGCCGACGAAGGTCGCGCGGTAGTCACCGGGGTTCGGCAATTCCGCCTCGAGACACAGGAAATTCCAGACCGGCCCCAGGAAGATGCGCGCCCGCTCGTCATCATAGATGTCGGCGCGGCGATAGAGCCCGTAGGGCACGCGGCGGAGACCCTCTACCGGCCAGTCGAGATCGCGATCGTTGCGCAAAACCCTTCTCCTACGGTTGCCGGGCGCATCATAGACCCTTGCCGCCTAGAGCTTAAAGAACCCCGGGCTCAAATATCCGGCCACTGATGACTGCAGCTTCCTGCGTCAAATTGGGTTCGTTCGGCAAAATTAACTTTTGGGCCGGCGTTGCGTTCGGGCCGGTGAACCGGCTCTTGAGAGATAACGCTAAATACGTTAATTTCAAGACCTACTCCTGGCCGAGCAGATCCTGGATTTCAAGACCTTGTTGAGCCCTGGTGGCCGCGTCTTCCCGTTCTTCTCCTGTGTCAGGCAGGCAGTTGCCGAAACCGATCAGATGCAGGGCGATGCGACTTGCGATAGGGTGAAAAATCGCTATATTTCGCGGCAAATCAATATTCCCGAACGTGAAGGGTGGGCCGGAACGGTCCGCCCTTTTCTTTCGGGCGATGCCCGCGGCGCGGCGATGAGAGCGGATTGACAGAAGACAAGACGATCGACACCGAAACAATCGA
This sequence comes from Allostellaceae bacterium, assembly GCA_050729815.1. GTDB lineage: Bacteria > Pseudomonadota > Alphaproteobacteria > ATCC43930 > CGMCC-115725 > JAATGI01. The sequence goes on along the minus strand of JBOHLV010000313.1, from coordinate 8,930 downwards.
GAGCGCCATCGCCCCGGCGATGGTGGCGGCGGGTTATCGCCTGGTGCGGGTGGTCTTCACCGGCAGCGGGCGCGCGACGCTACAGATAATGGCCGAGCGCGCCGACGAGCAGTCGATGACGGTCGATGATTGCGCCGAGCTCAGCCGCACCATCTCGGCGCTCCTCGACATTGCCGACCCGATCGGCCCCTCCTATCTATTGGAAGTGAGCTCGCCCGGGCTCGACCGGCCGCTGATGCGGCGCCAGGATTTTGAGCGCTTCGCCGGGTTCGAGGCCAAGCTTGAAGTGAAGGAGCCGATCGCCGGCCGCAAGCGTTTCCGCGGCCGCCTCAAGGGCGTCGAGGGCGCGGATGTCGCGCTCGAAATGGAAGGCGAGACCTGGCGCCTGCCGCTCGACCAAGTGGCGCGGGCGAAGCTGGTGTTGACCGACGACCTGATCGCGGCGAGCGCCGCAAAACATTGACGATGGAGAGACGCTGAACGCCATGGCGACGCAAATGAGCTATCCCCGGCCCGAATTGCTTCAGGTCGCCGAAACCGTCGCGCGCGACAAGAGCATCGACCGCGACGAGGTGCTGGATGCGATGGAGCAGGCGATCCAGAAGGCCGGCCGCTCCAAATACGGGCTCGAATACGACATCCGTGCCCAGATCGACCGCAAGACCGGCGAGATCCATCTGATGCGCTTCCGCGAGGTCGCCGACCCGATCGAGAACGAGGTGACCCAGATCTCGCCCACCGAGGCGCAACGGTTGAAGCCGGATGCCGCGATCGGCGATTTCCTGACCGATCCTTTGCCGCCCATCGATTTCGGCCGCATCGCGGCCCAGACGGCGAAGAACGTCATTGTCCAGAAGGTGCGCGAGGCCGAGCGCCAGCGCCAGTTCCGCGAGTTCAAGGACCGCGTCAGCGACATCGTCAACGGCCTCGTGAAGCGCGTCGAGTTCGGCAATATCGTGGTCGATCTGGGCCGCGCCGAGGCGATGCTGCGCCGCGACGAGCTCATCCCGCGCGAGAATTTCCGCCAGGGCGAGCGGGTGCGCGCCTATATCTATGACGTGCGCGAGGAGACGCGCGGCCCGCAGATATTCCTGTCGCGGACGCATCCCCAATTCATGGCGAAGCTGTTCGCCCAGGAAGTTCCAGAAATCTATGACAGCATCATCGAAATCCGCGCCGTCGCGCGCGACCCGGGGAGCCGCGCCAAGATTGCCGTCATCTCGAACGACAGTTCGATCGATCCGGTCGGCGCCTGCGTCGGCATGCGCGGCAGCCGCGTCCAGGCCGTGGTTGGCGAGCTTCAGGGCGAGAAGATCGACATCATCCCGTGGTCGGCCGATCCCGCCACCTTCGTCGTCAACGCCCTGGCGCCGGCCGAAGTGGCGAAGGTCGTCATGGATGAGGAGCAGCGCCGCATCGAGGTGGTGGTGCCGAACGACCAACTCTCGCTTGCTATCGGCCGGCGCGGGCAGAATGTCCGCCTCGCATCGCAACTTTCCGGCTGGGACATCGACATCTTGACTGAGGACGAAGAAAGTGAGCGGCGGCAGGAGGAGTTCCGCACCCGCTCGAAGATGTTCATCGACGCGCTCGATGTCGATGACGTGATCGCGCATCTGCTCGTCACCGAAGGCTTCACCTCGGTCGAGGAGGTGGCGTTCGTCGTGCTGGAGGAACTTTCCACCATCGAGGGCTTCGACGAGACGATCGCGGCGGAGCTGCAGCAGCGCGGCCGGACCTTCATCGAGGAGCGCAACGCCCATGACGAAGAGCGGCGCCGCTCGCTCGGCGTTTCGGACGAGATCGCCGCGCTCGACGGGATAACGCCGGCGCTGCTTGTCGCGCTCGGCGAGAAGGACATCAAGACACTAGACGATCTCGCCGATCTTGCCGGCGACGAGCTGGTCGAGCTCTCGGAATCCGCCGGCAAGCTCGAGCTCGAGGACGCCAACGCCATCATCATGGCGGCGCGCGCGCACTGGTTCGAGGATGAGGAGACGGCGCCGGCCGAAGCCGAAGCGGCGCCGCAGCAGGAATAGCCTCATGGCCCTTCACCCCGCCGCCGAGACGCCAATTGACGATGACGCGCCGCCCGCGACGACGCGGCGCTGCCTCGTCACCGGCATGGTGCGGGCGAAGGCCGGGCTCGTCCGCTTCGTCGTTTCGCCCGAAGGCCGGGTCGTGCCCGATATTTCGGCGCGCCTGCCCGGTCGTGGTTTGTGGTTGACGGCCGGGCGCGATATAGTGGCGGCGGCGGTGGCGAAACGGCTGTTCGCGCGGGCGGCGCGGCGGCCAGTGCTTGTCGGGGACGATCTCGCCGATCAGGTGGAGACGCTGCTCGCCGCGCGATGCCGCGATGTCATCGGTCTGGCGCGGCGCGCCGGCGCGGCGGTCCAGGGCTTCGTCAAGGTCGAGAAGCTGCTCCACGCGGGCGATGCCGGCCTGCTTCTTGCGGCGCGGGACGGCGCGGCCGACGGGCGGGCGAAGCTTCAGGCGCTGGCGCGCGGTCTTACCGAGCGCAGCGAGCTTTCCGGCGCCGAGCTCGACGCCGCCTTCGGGCGCGAGGGCGCGGTTCACGCGGCGCTGCGCCGCGGCCCTTTTGTCGCATCGCTGGCCCTAGAGCTGGACCGGCTGCGCGGCTTTCGTATTGATTTGCAATGACGCCACGGTTTCGGAACGAGAATGAGTGAAACAAACGATCAAGATACCAAGCGGCCGCTGACCCTCGGGCGCGGCGGCAAGCTCGAGATCAAGAAGCCGATCGAATCGGGTCAGGTGCGCCAGAGCTTCCCCCACGGCCGCACCAAGACCGTGACCGTCGAGGTGCGCAAGAAGCGCGTCGTGACGCCGGCCCCGACCGAGCGCGCCGAGTCGTCGCGCGCGGCGGATGGCGGCCGCGGCGGCGCATCTGGCCAGCCCTCGCGCCGGTCCGCCAGCCTGCCGCACGGCCTCACCGCCGAGGAACGTGCCGGGCGCACCCGCGCGCTTCAGGACGCGATCAAGGCCGGCGAGGAAACACGCCGGCAGGCGGCGATCGAGGCCGATCGCGACCGCGAGGCCAAACGTCAGGCCGAGCAGGAGGCGCGGCGCCACGATGAAGACGAGCTGAAGCGCAAGGCCGAGGACGAATCGAAACGCAAGGCCGAGGAAGACCGCCGCACCGGCGAGGTGAAGCGCAAGGCCGAGGAAGACAGCCGCCGCGAAGTGGCGGAGCGCGCCGGCAAGGCGGCCGCGGCCAAGGTGGCGGCGCTGTCGGCCGCGGGCAAGGTCAAGCTCGAGTCCGAAGCCGAGGAAGAACCGGCGCCGCGGCGCGGCCTCAGCCTGCCGGCAAAGAAGCCGGCCGCGCCGTCCCCGCGCCGCGACCAGCCGCGCCGGCGGACAAGCGGCAAGCTGACCGTGACACGCGTCCTCAACCAGGACGAGGAAGAGCGCACGCGCAGCCTCGCCTCCGTCCGCCGCGCCCGGGAACGCGAGCGCCAACGCATGCTGGCGAATGCCGCCGAGCCGTCCAAGATCGTGCGCGAGGTGGTGGTACCGGACCACATCACCGTGCAGGAACTGGCCAACCGCATGGCCGAGCGCCAAAGCGACGTCATCAAGGCGCTGATGCGCAACGGCGTGATGGTGACCATCAACCAGATGATCGATGCCGACACGGCGGAGCTGGTCGTCACCGAATTCGGGCACAAATTGAAGCGCGTCTCCGAAGCCGATGTCGAGATCGGCCTCGGCGGCGAGGCCGATCTGCCCGAGGCGCTGCGGTCGCGGCCGCCGGTGGTCACGATCATGGGCCATGTCGATCACGGCAAGACCTCGCTCCTCGACGCGCTCCGTGGCACCGACGTCGTCGCCGGCGAGGCCGGCGGCATCACCCAGCATATCGGCGCCTATCAGGTCCATCTGAAATCGGGCCAGCGCATCACCTTCATCGATACGCCGGGCCACCAGGCCTTTACGGCGATGCGCGCGCGCGGCGCCAATGTCACCGATATCGTGGTGCTGGTGGTCGCCGCCGATGACGGTATCAAGGAACAGACGGTCGAGGCGATCCGGCATGCGCACGCGGCCAACGCGCCGATCATCGTCGCCATCAACAAGATGGACCGGCCCGAGGCGAATCCCGACCGCGTGCGGCAGGAATTGCTGCAACATGAGATGGTCGTCGAGCGCCTGGGCGGCGAGGTGCTCGACGTCGAGGTCTCGGCCTTGAAGCGGACCGGGCTCGACAAGCTCGAAGAGGCGATCCTGCTTCAGGCTGAAATCCTCGATCTCAAGGCCAACCCCGACCGCCCGGCGAGCGGCGCCGTCATCGAAGCGAAGCTCGAACGCGGCCGTGGCCCGGTCGCGACCGTGCTGATCCAGGCCGGGACCCTCCATGTCGGCGACATCTTCGTCTCCGGCGGTGAGTGGGGCCGGGTGCGCGCGCTGCTCGACGATCGCGGCGACACCATCACCGAAGCCGGGCCGGCGATGCCGGTCGAGGTGCTGGGCCTCAACGGCGTGCCGCTCGCGGGCGACGATTTCGTCGTTGTCGAGAGCGAGTCCCGCGCCCGCGACATCGCCGATTACCGCCAGCGCCTGCGCCGCGAGCAGCAGGCCGCCGGCGCCGGTCGCGGCACGCTCGAACAGATGTTCGCCGAGGCCGCGTCGGGTGGCAGGAAGGAGCTCGCGATCGTCGTCAAGTCGGATGTGCAGGGCTCGCTCGAGGCCATCATCGCGTCGCTCGAAAAGCTCGCCACCGCAGAGGTTGCGCCCCGCGCGCTCCATGCCGCGGTCGGCGGCATCAACGAAAGCGACGTCATTCTCGCCAAGGCCTCGGGCGCCGTCATCATCGGCTTCAATGTCCGCGCCAACCCCCAGGCGCGCGACCTCGCCCGGCGCGACGGCGTCGAGATCCGCTATTACTCGATCATCTATGACGTGATCGACGATATGAGGAAGGCGATGAGCGGGCTGTTGTCGCCGGTGTCGCGCGAGCGCTTCCTTGGCAATGCCGCGATCCGCGAAGTGTTCACCATCACCAAGGTCGGCAAGGTCGCCGGTTGCATGATCACCGAGGGGGTGGTGCGGCGCGGTGCCAAGGTGCGGTTGCTGCGTGACAATGTCGTCGTCCATGAAGGCACGCTGAAGACGCTGAAGCGCTTCAAGGACGAAGTCCGCGAGGTGCGCGAGGGCTTCGAATGCGGTATGGCGTTCGAGAATTACAACAATATCGAGGCCGGCGACGTGATCGAATGCTTCGAGATGGAGGAGGTCGCAAGGGCGCTCTAAGGGACCGGTCCATGAAGATCAAAATCGTTGTGCATGAGGCTGAAGAGGGTGGCTTTTGGGCCGAGGTCCCGGCGATTCCCGGTTGCGCGACGCAGGGCGAGACCTTCGAGGAGTTGCTCGAAAACCTCTACGAGGCGATTGAGGGATGCCTGTCCGTCGATCTCGCAAAGCCAAAGCGGGGCCGAAAGCAGCGAGTGCTGGAAATCGCGGTTTGAAGGCGATGTCAGGGCGCGCGTTTGCGCGCCTTGTCGAACGCCATGGCTGGCAGCTCATGCGGATCAATGGCAGCCACCATATCTATGGCAAACCCGGAAGCGTCGTCCGTCTTTCCATACCGATCCACGGAAACAAGCCGATCAAAACCGGGCTTCTGAAACATCTGGCGAAATGGGCTGGTATTCCGGACCGGGAAACTGATGGTCGCTGACGATATCGCGCATGGCGAAATCCGATAAGCATCGCGAGCCCTCGCAGCGGCAATTGCGCGTCGGCGAGGCGTTGCGGCACGCGCTGGCGCAGTGCTTCGAGCGCGGCGGTTTGCGTGATCCGGCGCTCGCTGACGCCGCCGTCACGGTGACGGAAGTGCGGATGTCGCCCGATCTGAAGCGCGCGACCGCGTTCGTGATGCCGCTCGGCGGCCGGCAGGCCGCCGATGTCGTGGCGGGACTCGGCCGCTCGGCCGGCTATCTGCGGCGCGAGATTGCGAAGGCGGTGCCGCTGCGCATCGCGCCGGAGCTGACCTTTGCGCTCGATAGCAGCTTCGATCAAGCGAGCCGGATCGCCAAACTGCTCGACCAGCCCGAGGTCGCGCGCGATCTTCATCCCGAAGAGGACGGGGACGAGGATGGCGCGTAGGCGCAAGGGCGATCCGGTTCATGGCTGGGTGGTGCTCGACAAGGCGTTAGGCATGAGCTCGGCGCATGCGGTGGCGGCGGTGCGGCGGCTCTTCAACGCGGCGAAGGCGGGGCATGCCGGAACGCTCGACCCGCTGGCGACCGGAATCCTGCCGGTGGCGCTGGGCGAGGCGACCAAGGCCGTGCCCTATGTCATGGACGGCATCAAGATTTATCGCTTCACCCTCGCCTGGGGTGTGGCAATGGATACCGACGATGGCGAGGGCCAACCCGTCGCGATCAGCACGGCGCGGCCGGACCGCGAGGCGATTGGCGCCGTCCTTCCCCGCTTCACCGGCACGATCCAGCAGACGCCACCGGCCTATTCCGCGCTGAAGATCGCCGGCGCGCGCGCCTATGCCCTCGCCCGCGCGGGCGAGGCGGTCGAATTGAAGCCGCGCCAGATCCGCATCGAGAGCCTCGATTTGATCGAATGCCCCGATCCCGACCATGCCGTGTTCGAGGCGCGGGTCGGCAAGGGCACCTATATCCGGGCGCTCGGCCGCGACCTCGGCGAGGCGCTCGGCACTGTCGCCCATGTCACGGTGCTGCGCCGGCTCCGCGTCGGCCCGTTTCGCGCGGAGCGAGCGATTTCCCTGGAAAAGCTGGCCGAAATCGCCCATTATGGGCGGGCTTCCGAGCAGCTCTATCCGATCGAGACCGCGCTGGACGACATCCCGGCGCTGGCCGTGACCGATAGAGAAGCCGCTTCCCTGCGCCAGGGCCGGCCGGTGATCCGCCTTTTCGACGAGGCGCGCCGGTGCGGGCTGGGCGAAGGCACAACGGTATGTGCGATGGCAAGCGGCAGGCTGGTGGCGTTCGCCCGATGGTGCGGCGGCGGCCTCAAGCCGGTTCGCGTCCTGACCTTCAATTGAGGAGACCCCGATGTCGATTACGCTGGAACGTAAGCATGAGATCATCAAGGATTATGGCCGCAAGGAGGGCGACACCGGCTCGCCCGAGGTGCAGATTGCGATCCTGTCGGAGCGCATCCGCAACCTGACCGACCATCTTTCGACCCATAAAAAGGATTTCCATTCGCGGCGCGGCCTTCTGGTCATGGTCGGCCAACGCCGCCGCCTCCTCGACTACCTGAAGCGGTCGGACCAGACCAAATATGGCGCCGTCATCGGGCGGCTGGGACTCCGCCACTGAGCAACCGAACGACGCCCTGGACGATTCTGATTCATCCCTTGAGGGCGCCCTGCCGGCGCGCTCGGGATGAAATGAAGCTCCCCACGTCATTTCAAGGAATTCCGGCATGTCGGCGCGCGGGCGATGAATTTCCCGGCGCCCTGCCCATATCCGTTCCAAACGAGAGAAAATAGAGAGAGATCGAGATGTTCAACAAAATAACCCGCGAGCTGAACTGGGGCGGCCGCCGCCTCGTGCTCGAAACCGGCCGTATGGCGCGCCAGGCCGATGGCGCCGTGCTTGTGACCTATGGCGAGACCAGCGTGCTGTGCACCGCGGTCGCCATGAAACAACCGAAGCCGGGCCAGGATTTCTTTCCCCTGACGGTCAACTATCAGGAAAAGACCTTCGCCGCCGGCAAGATTCCGGGCGGCTTCTTCAAGCGCGAGGGCCGGCCGACGGAGAAGGAGACGCTGACCTCGCGGCTCATCGACCGGCCGATCCGGCCGCTATTCGTCCATGGTTTCCGCAACGAGACGCAGGTCGTGTGCACCGTCCTGTCGCACGATCTCGAGAACGATCCCGACATCGTCGCGTTGATCGGCGCCTCGGCGGCGCTGACCATTTCCGGGATTCCGTTCCTCGGGCCGATTGGCGGCGCCCGGGTCGGCTATATCGACGGCCAATACGTGCTCAATCCGCCGCAGGACCGGATGGCGGAGTCGAAGCTCGACCTGATCGTCGCCGGCACCCAGGAAGGCGTGCTGATGGTCGAATCAGAGGCGCATGAACTGTCGGAAGACGTGATGCTCGGCGCCGTGATGTTCGGCCACCGCGCGTTCCAGCCGGTGCTCGAGGCGATCATCGGCCTGGCCGAGCACGCGGCGAAGGAGCCGTGGGAGCTGGCGCAGCCCGGTCCCGAGGTCGACGCGATCGAGGCCACGACCCGCGCCGCCATCGCCGAAGACCTGACCGCTGCCTATGCCGAGCGCGAGAAGCAGGCGCGCAGCAACCGCCTCGACGCGGCGAAGCAGAAGCTCGCGGCGATGTTCGCGGACCCGGCGCAGAAGCAGCTTGCCGACCAGATCTTCAAGAAGATCGAGAAGGAGATCGTGCGCGGCACGATCCTCAAGGGCGAGCCGCGCATCGACGGCCGCGACACCCGAACCGTGCGGCCGATCCTGGCCGAGGTTGGCGTCCTGCCGCGCACGCACGGCTCGGCGCTCTTCACCCGTGGCGAAACCCAGGCGATGGTGGTGGCGACGCTGGGCACCGGCCAGGACGAGCAGATCGTCGATGCGCTCGAAGGCGAATTCCGCTCGCATTTCATGTTGCATTACAATTTCCCGCCTTACGCCACCGGCGAGACGGGGCGCATGGGCACGCCGGGCCGGCGTGAGATCGGGCATGGCAAGCTCGCCTGGCGATCGGTCCATCCGCTGCTGCCGACGAAGGAGGCCTTTCCCTACACCATGCGCGTCGTGTCGGAGATCACCGAATCGAACGGCTCCTCCTCGATGGCCTCGGTCTGCGGCGCCTCGCTGTCGCTGATGGATGCCGGCGTGCCGCTCAAGCGGCCGGTCGCCGGCATCGCCATGGGCCTCATCAAGGAGAAGCAGGCCTTCGCCGTGC
>JBOHLV010000312.1:0-2625 GCA_050729815.1 Allostellaceae bacterium | reverse complement strand
GGTCGTTGTATCGCCGGTGATCGGCACTGAGCACATCGACGTCGCCGCCGCGACCGAACTCGGCATCGCGGTCGGCCTTGGCGCGACGCCTGAGAATTATCTCGGCGTCGCCGAGGCGGTCATCATGCTGATCGCGGTTCAGCGCAAAAAGTTTATCGAAAAATTCGAGACGGTGCGCACCGGCGGCTGGCGCACCGTCCAACCCGGCAACATGGTCCGCGGCGCGACCATCGGGATCGTCGGCCTCGGCAATATCGGCCGCGGCGTAGCGCGGCGGCTCCAGGGCTGGGAATGCACCGTGATTGCGAGCGATCCCTATATCGACCCCGCCATTGCGCCGCCGTTGGGCGTCACCCTCGTCGATCTTCCAACCCTCCTCGGCGCCGCCGATTGCGTCGTGTTGGCAGTGACCCTGACCGACGAGACGCATCACATGATCGGCGCCGAGGCATTCGCCCAAATGAAGCCCGGCGCCTTCCTCATCAACCCCGCCCGGGGCGGCATCGTTGACGAGCCGGCCCTGATCGCGGCGCTCGATCGCGGACAGATCGCCGGCGCCGCCATCGACACCTGGGAACGCGAGCCGGCGCCGCTCGACGATCCGATTCGCGAACACCCGAAGATCCTCGTCACCGCCCACAATATCGGCCATTCGACGGAGGCCTATCAGAGCCTGCCGGTCGCGGCGGTTGAGAATGTCGTCCGCGGCCTCGCCGGCACCCCGCCGCTTCATTTCCGCAATCCCGAAGTGCTGCCGCGCTGGCAGCAGCGGCTTCAGGCGCTCGGCGTCCGGCCCTGAAAACTAGGCGACGCGATCGCGAAAGCGCGGCCAGGTGCTCTGGCTGGGGTCGGCGCTGTCGTCGGGAATCGCGATCTCCAACACCACCTCATCGCCGTCCGCGAAGGCGGATTTGCGGCTGTTACCGGGCACCGTAATCCGCCGCTCATTGCAGAAGGCGATCAGCACCTCCACCAGCTTGTCGTAATCGATCTTGTATTCGAGGACATGGACATTATCGACGTATTTCATCTCGATCTTGAGCAAGAGATTTTCCGGCCCGATCTCGATCTGCGAGAGCTGGCCATGCGGCAGGAAGGCCGGCTTATCGGTGCGGAAAGCGTCGAGGGCATGGGTCAGATCGACCGTGTTTAAATAAATCCGCCGCAACTCGCGTGCCATGCCCGCCCTCCTTGACCGGTGATTAGAACATCGCAGCACCCCGACCTCGTCAAGAGCAAAGAGGCCCAGCCAAAACGCGGCACCGCCGGCCGACAAGGCGCAGCCAAGCCGCGCCATGGCGGGCGCCGCTCAATTCTGGGCATTGGCAGTCCAGTCACCATAGATCGGGTTCGGAATGAGGAAGAAGCGCGTGCCGATTCCGACGCCCGGATCGCTTTGGCCCATGGCGCGGACGATGTGCCCCCCCGAATCGAGGATCGGAAAATCCGTCACCTGATCGCCAACCCAGATGACGGGCGTCAGCATCTTGCCGGTCCGCTTTTCCAAGCGTGCAACCATCCGCCGCCAACGTGCCGTCTTGGCATGTGGGCGACCCTTGGCGTGACCGATCTCATCGTCGAACCAGATGCCGGCGGCCGTCAGATTGCGCCGCGTCACGGGATCGCCGACGGCCGACCGGTTGCTGACGATGGCGACGAGGCCGCCCTGTCTGTGCACGGCATGGGTGAAGGCCGCCGCGCCGGGCACGTCGCGCGCCAAGCCGGCCTTGAGCCACGCCGCCCAACTCGCATTCGAGAAGCCCTCGCCGCACCGTTGCCGTTCCTTGTCATAAAGCGAGTTGTCGAGCACGGTCTCGTCGGCATCCATGAAGACGAGCCAATGGCCGCGGCCGTACCTTGCCGCTGCCCGTGCCGCCGCCCGCATCGCGTCGTGATAGGCCGATGTCGCGATGCGGCAATATTCGAGGGAATCGCGGAACCAATCCAGCGCCGTCGAGAATTGGTGCGGCTTCGGTTTCAAGCACTGCCATGGATCCCGCTCGCCCGGCATCGGCGCCGGCACCCCCCGCACATGATCCATCCGGGCCTGGCAATCGTAGGAGACCGCTGCCGCCGCCTTATGGTGTTGCGCCGCGAAGGCCGGCGCCGCCAAGGCAAGCGATCCCACGATGACAACCCAACGCGCCAGCGATATGTTCACGAATTCGCCCCCCCAAATCTAGACGGCGCCAATTTAGCCGCGCCCCCGTGGGGGTCAAGCGGCGGCCACTCTTTGACGGCGGAGATCATGGGCGACCATCCAGGACCCCGCCATTGTCATACGGAAAACCATTGCAACAGTGCATCCTACGGTCTCGCGCCCACCTATTCCGAATCCGTGGCCTCCCGCGCCTGATTGGGTCTTAACCTCTTCTCAACCAGCGCCGTGCTATTGAACCTTACAATTTTTCGGTTGGATAGGAGATGCCGCCGTGACCAACGTGCTCGTGCTTCTTTGCAACGTCGTTGCCGTGGCTCTTGTCTACAGGCTTTGGCAGTCCCTGAAGTCTGGTGGCGAGTTCAATTCTGACGCCGTGCCTCATCGGGAGTGAGATCATCATGGGCCGCTGACGCCCTTGCCGGAAATCTCCGGGCCTCGCGTTCGAAAACCGCTGCTCCAGCCGC
>JBOHLV010000311.1:0-1821 GCA_050729815.1 Allostellaceae bacterium | reverse complement strand
TCAACAAGATCGCGGACGCCCTCGTATGGGTGATGTTCCCGCTCTTCTTCAAGGACCGTGGCGCCTCTCTCGTCGAGATCGGCTGGCTCACCGGTGCCTACGCCATGGTGTGGGGATTTTCCCAGCTCTGGACCGGCCATCTCGCCGACCGGATCGGCCGGAAACGACCCGTCGTCGCCGGATTCCTGCTGCTCGCTGCGGGCATCGCGGCGACCGCGCTCGGGCAAAGCCCGCGCGCCTGGCTCGCCGCCGCGCTGGTGATGGGGGTGGGGATGGCGCTGCTCTATCCCAACCTGATCGCGGCGATGTCGGATCGCGCGCCGCCGCTGTGGCGCGGCAAGGCGCTTGGCACCTATCGCTATTGGCGCGATACCGGCTACGCGATCGGCGCCGTGCTGCTGGGCGCGGTTGCCCAGGCGGCCGGCGCGCCGCTGCCCGCGCTCTGGGTCACCGCCGCGCTGACGGCCGCGTCGGGATTGTGGATCGCGCTGGCGGTTCCGGCGGACAGCCGACAGCGGCGATCGCGGATGTCTTGAGGGAGCAGCGTTCATCATGACGAAACCGATGGCGGGCAGCCGCGAACCGCCGCCTATCCTGCGCCGGAAAGATCACCCCGCGCCGTCGCTCTTCACCCCTGACGCGCTGCTCCGCGAGGCACGCCGTCAGAAGGGGCTACCCAACGCACCGGTTCCCGAAATCTGCGTCCTCGATCCAGATGGCGACATCGTTCGCCATCTGACGGCGCAAGGCCGTGCCAAGCCGCTAGCGTCATGGGCCTGCTATCACACCGAGCTTCATCACTTTGCGCGGGATCGGCTGAACCTTGGCGTGGTCGGCTTCGCGGTGGGCGCGGCATTCGCGGTTCTGGTGGCGGAAGAATTGTTCGCCTCGGGCTGCAAACTGCTCATCAGCGTCACCTCCGCCGGACAGATACTGCCGGTCGCTGCGCCACCCTATTTTGTCATCATCGATCGGGCGCTCCGCGACGAAGGCACGAGCTACCATTACCTTCCGCCCGCCGATTACAGTCTTGCCGATGAACCTTTGATCCGCCTGGCACGCGCGGCGCTCGGCGATGCCGGCCTTCCCGTCCAGGTCGGGCCGACTTGGACGACGGACGCACCGTTCCGTGAGACCGCCGCCGCGATCGCTTCGGCCCGTGCGGCCGGAATCCTGGCGGTCGAAATGGAAGCGGCGGGGCTTTACGCCTTCGCGACGGCGCGCGAGCGGCCGGTCCTGTGTCTCGCCCATGTCACCAACCAGATGGGCCGCGTCGAGGGCGATTTCGAAAAGGGCGCATCCGACGGTGCCGAGGCGGCGCTTGAGGTGATCTCGGCGGTCGGTCGGCGTTGGTGCGGAGCGATTCCGCCATGATTGCATTGGACATACGGCGTCGAAGCGGCGATAGCGGCGCACTTTTGCGCCGACCTCATCTATCATGTGGGCGGCACTGTCGTGTTCCACCGAATCCGTGATCCATATCGTTACGGAATCCTAGAAACTAGAGGGGTCCGGCTTCGGGCGAAACGCGACCCCTCTCAAGATCGGGAATTTCACGCATGATCAAAGGCATGTGTGACTTTTAGACGGGGTCATTGTTGTGCGCGTTTTCACATCCAGGGGCCTTTCGCTTCGCAACGAGAGAAATCCACAACGGGCATGAATCTACCCTCGGGCTGCTTGCAAATTTGGTAGTTCAAGATGCCGCTCCAGCGGCACCGATCGGAACGATTGCTACCCTCATGGTGGCGCTTTTGAGCCGTATCTGATTGAGAGGCTGGTAGGCATCGCTGGCCAACCAAGCGCGGAAGGCGGCCTCGG
>JBOHLV010000310.1:0-1685 GCA_050729815.1 Allostellaceae bacterium | reverse complement strand
CATGGGCGCGGGCCGGCAGGGCGATGACGCCGATGGCAAGGGCGGCGACCGCGGCAAGTCCGACGAAGCGGCCCAGCGATCGACGGGCGACGTCGTGAATAAAGTGGCTCATGACAACCTCCATGCTCTATCAGAGCCCGAATGCGGGCCTTCTTCTAATGATGATGATGATGGTGTGGATGTTTTTTGCGCCAGTTGCGGAACACCATGTCGGCGTTCTTTTGTTGCGCCGCCGGCATCTCGTGATAGAGCCGCGCGAACGCCTGGGTGAGCTGGTCCAGGTTCCGGTCATGCGCCTCGGCGAAGCGATGATAGATTTCGAGGCTTTCGAGCGCGGTCCAGTTCGCGCGCGGCCCCTTGGCGCGGGTCTCGTGGATCAGTCGCTCGATGCGGTCGGCATTGTGGCGCATGACATGGGCGACGCGCCGCCACGCTTCGTCTTCATGGCGGGTGATCCGCAGCGCGTGGTGGATCTCATGGATGCGGTGATCCACCGATTCGGGGCTCATGCGCCGCTGGGCCGCCATCGGGTGGTGCATCGCGTGCCCCATGTTTTGTTCCATCCGGTGTACGACCCCGTGGTTCGGCATGGCCGAGGGCGCGGTGGTTGTCGCGGTGGGCGGATTTTGGCTCGACATCTCGGCCGCCATCCCGCGCGGCGCCAGGACGAACGTGCCCGCCGCCAGCGCGGCGGCGGCGAGAACCGCCGTCAGGGTTTTCGGCTGTGAGAAGCGATTTTGCATTCGTGTCCTCCTTCGAAGGGGCGGGTTTTCCGCCTTCCGGCGAGCTGTTCGCCTCGCGGCTTTCGCGCCCGGGCATGGTACGGCGAAGCGCCGGGCGGTTCAAACGCATACTGGTACGACGCGTGAGCCGGCCGGCTTATCCCGGCTCGATCTCGATTTTAAGCCGGCGCGGCTCGGCGGTCACGGACCCGATCTTGAGACCGAGATCGGCGGCGAAGCGCTGACAGAGATAGGCGTGGACGCCGCGCGCGGTCATATGGTCGATCGCGACCTCAGGCTGAAGTCCGGCATGGGCCTCCGGAATGAGCCGCACCATGTCGCCGTCGGCGATCATGGTGACGTGGCGCGCGTCGCCGGTGAGGCTCACCCTGCCGCCGCGGGGCAGCGCCTCCGCCCCGAGAATGACTAGGAGGCAGGCCAACCGCTGCCAGGGGAAGGGCCGGGGCTCGCCAAGCGGCCAATCGCAGGTGACGTTGCCGCCCTCGAAATATTTCATCGCGAGGTCGCGGCCGACGCTGGCCGCCGTGCCGTCGCCGGGCAGCGAGCCATAGGCGAAACGATAGAATTGGAGGCGCCGCGAGGCGGTGCGGGCGCTGGCCCCGACCAGCTTGATCGCGTCGGCGACGAAATCGGGATCGTCGTCGCCCATCAACTCGACCCCGTTCACCACCGCGGATAGCGGCCCGGCCAGCTCATGGCACAGACGCGCCGTCATCAGTTCGAGGACGTGCATATCGAGGTCGCCGCTCACTCGCTCTCCGTCCCTGGTCGTCGGGCATTATCGGCCGAGTTGCCGGCGGGGAGCAATGCTTCCGCGCGGGCAAGATCGGCGGGCGTGTTGATATTGAAGAACGGGTCGATCGGCGGCGCCGGAAATTCGACGCGCGCGCATGGGTGGCGGGCGGTCCAGGCATCGACCTTGCGCAAGGCCTCCTCTTCGAG
>JBOHLV010000309.1:0-19753 GCA_050729815.1 Allostellaceae bacterium | reverse complement strand
ATCTTGCCGCGCTCGGAGATGTAGCGCTGCAGGAGCTTCACGTCCTTATAGTCGAGTTTGGGGGCGTTGGGGCCGGAGAAGGGACAGGATTTGCGCCGCCGGAAGAACGGCCGCCGGCCGCCGCCGCCGCGACCGCCGCTATCGCCACGTCCGCCGCCATCGCCACGTCCGCCGCCATCGCCACGTCCGCCGCTATCGCCGCGTCCGCCGCCGCCGAAGCTGGTGTCGGTCATGATTCCACTCTTTCAGCTGGCGGCGGCGCTGGCGCCGGCGCCGCCGCGGGTTCGGGTTCGCGATAGTCGCGATCGCGCCGACGCTCTCGGTCGCGATCACGATCCCGGTCACGCTCGTCGCCGCGGCCGCGGCTTTGCAGGATCGCCGACGGGCCTTCCTCCTGCGTCTCGACCCGGATCGGGCGATGGCGCAGCACGTCCTCGCTGATGCGCATGTTGCGTTCGAGCTCGGCGATCGCGGCCGCCGGCGCGTCGATGTTGAAGAGCACGTAATGGCCCTTGCGGTTCTTGCGCATGCGGAAGGCAAGATTGCGCAGGCCCCAATCCTCGCGCTTCTTCACCTCGCCACCCTCGGCGGCGATGAGGGCGGTGAACTGTTCGGCCAGGGCATCGACCTGAGTTGCCGAGATGTCCTGGCGCGCGATGAAGACGGTCTCATATAACGGCATGAACGACAAAGCTCCTTATGGCTGTTTTGTGGCCCGGCGCTGATCGATGCGGATCGATATCGACGGTCAGCCGCCCAGGCCTAGCCGGCCCGATGCCGGCAAGGAGGCGCCGGACTATAGGGGCAAGCCTAGCGTGGCGCAAGCCGGACGCGGCCACCGCGCGGTCCCCCGCCCGCTTTGCTGGGAGTGTAGCGAATCTTCCGCTAATTCTCCAAATGAGGGTATCTTCATTTCCATCATGTCGCAGGCCGGAGATTAGCAATTTCATCCCAAATTCGGCTAGTCAAGCGCTTCTCAATCAGAGATCGTGAGGCAAATTCGCGGCTTCAGTCACCGAATGATCGTGACGGTCCTTCGGGTTCTCGTTGATCGCTGGCAAAATCGAGGCGGCGAAGTATTGTGTCGCGGCCGCGATGCTGCGTGCGCCGGCACGTCGCCGGACGCAGTTGTTGCCGGTGTGCCGAATGTGGGAGGCTCTTGGAAGGGGTATGATGCGTTCGCGATCGCATGTCGGGGGCCGGTTCGGTCCGGTTGCGCGTGGGCGACGGGCCGCGCGGTGCGGGTGGGTGCTGGTGGCGGTCTTGGTCGTTGTCGCCGGGCTGACCGGTTCCGCTGTTGCACGTGGATTCGGCCCGCCGGCGGTCGGGGTCGTGGTCGCGAGGAAGCAGCCCGTCTACCGGAGTTATTCCTATATCGGCCGCGTCGTCAGCCCGCGGATCGTCAATCTGAAGGCGCGGATCACCGGCTATCTCGACCGGCGCCTGTTCCATCAGGGCAGTCAGGTCAAGGCAGGTGAACTGCTCTATGTCATCGAGCCGGCACCCTACAAGGCCGCGCTCGACCAGGCCGCGGCCAATGTCGCCAAGGCCAAGGCGGCGCTGGTCTATGCCCGGCTCAGCCTCACCCGCATGAAGCGGTTGCTGCACACCCCGGCCGGGATGCAATCCACGGTCGACCAGGACGAGGCGACGGCCAAAAGCGATGTCGCTTCGCTCGCCTCGGCGAACGCGGCGCTCGAGTCCGCCAGGATCGATTACGGCTATACCCAGATCCGGTCGCCGGTCGCGGGCCGGATCGGGGCGACCAATGTCAATGTCGGCAATGTCGTCGGCCCGACCAGCGGCGTGCTGGCGACGATCGTCAGCGAGGACCCGATGCAGGTGGTGTTCTCGGCGCCGGTGGGCGATGTCGCCAGGCTGAAGGCGTCGCTCGCGACGCGCGGCGGGCTCGCCGGCCTCGCGCTTGCCATTCGCCTGCCGGACGGACGGATTGACAAGAAGCGCGGCAAGATCAATTTCGTCGCCAACGAGGTCAATGAGAACACCGACACGATCGAGATCCGCGGCTCGGTCGCCAACCCCGCCGTTGCCGGTCCGCATGCCTCCCGGGCCGGCGACCGCGATCTTACCAGCGGCGAATCCGTGACCGTTCTTTTGCGCACCAGGGCGCCGGCCGAGAGCATCGTGCTGCCGCGCGACGCCGTACTCTCCGACCAGTTCGGCGATTATGTCCTCGCAGTCAACGGCAAGGATGTGGTGGTGCGGCGGAACGTCAAGCTCGGCACGACGACGCCGGCCATCGCGGCAGTCACCGGCGGCATCGCGCCGGGCGAGCGGATCATCGTCAACGGCATCGAGAAGGTGCATCCCGGCATCAAGGTCGATGCGGAGATCGTGCATCCGGGCAAGGCGCAAGGCTGACCGAAATTGCTCTCTGCGTTCTTCATCGATCGTCCGCGCTTTGCCATCGTCATCGCAATCATCATCACGATCGCCGGCCTCATCGCGCTGACCCGGATTCCGATCTCGCAGTTTCCGCTGATCGTGCCACCGCAGATCAACGTGACGGCGATCTATCCCGGCGCTTCGGCGAAGGTTTTGCAAAACACGGTGGCAGAGCCGATCGAGGCTCAGATCAACGGCCTGCCCGACGAGATCTATTACTCCTCGACCAGCGCCAATGACGGCACCTATCAACTCTCCGTCAGCTTCAAGGTCGGCAGCAATCCCGATATCGACCAGGTCAATGTCACCAACGCCGTGCAGCAGGCGATGGCGCAATTGCCCGCCGAGGTGCAGAAGGAGGGCCTGTCGATCCGGAAACGCTCGTCTTCGGTGCTGGCCTTCATCATCTTCGACAGCCCGAAGGACACGCTGAGCCCGCTCCAGATCTCGAACTACATCAAGATCAATCTGTTCGACCCGCTTGCCCGCGTGCCCGGCATCGGCCAGGTCAACATGTTCGGCGAGCAGGATTACGCGATGCGGGTGATCTATAACGTCAATCGCCTCGCCCAGCTCAACCTCACTCCGTCAGATCTGATCGACGCCATCCAGAATCAGAACGTCCAGGCCGCTGTCGGCACCATCGGCCTGATGCCGAGCGGCAAAAACCAGCAATATCAGCTCACGGTGCAGACCGAGGGCCGGCTAACGACGCCGCGGCAGTTCGGCGACATCGTGTTGCGTACGGGCGCCGACGGGTCGCTGCTCCGGCTCAAGGACGTTGCCCGGATCAAGCTCGGTCCCCAGGTCGAAACGGCGATCGACAAGATCGACGGCCATCCCGGCATCGGCGTCGGCTTCTTTCTCTCGCCCGGCGCCAACGCGGTCGCCACTTCGGCGCGGCTCGATTCCGCGATCGCCCGCCTGTCACGGGATTTCCCGCCGGACCTCGGCTACAAGACGGTCTACAATTCGAGCGATTTCGTCGCCGACACGATCCGCGAAGTCGCGGTGACTCTGGCCGAAGCTTTTGCCCTCGTCGTGCTGGTCGTCTATCTGTTTCTCGGTTCGTGGCGCGCGACCCTCATTCCGACCATCGTGGTGCCGATCGCCCTTATCGGCAGCATGGGGGCGATGTTCGCGCTTGGCCTTTCCGCCAACACCATCACGCTGCTCGCGCTCGTCGTGGCGACCGGGCTGGTCGTCGACGACGCGATAGTCGTGGTCGAGAATATCGAGCGGGTGATGGAAGAGAATCCCGAGCTCTCGCCGCGTCAGGCGGCGAAGCTCGCGATGCGCCAGATCCAGGCGCCGATCATCGCAATCATGCTGGTGCTGCTGTCGGTGTTTGTGCCGACGGCATTCATTCCGGGACTTTCGGGTCTGCTCTTCACCCAGTTCGCGGTCGCGGTCAGCAGCGCGATGCTGATCTCGGCGGTCAACGCACTCACCTTATCGCCCGCGCTCTGCGCCATCCTGCTCCGCCGCGAAGGCCATCGCCGCGGCGTCATAGGCTTCGTCCTCGGGAGCATCGACAAGGCGCGCCGCGGCTATGCCGCCTTCGTCACCCGCACAGTCCGCCGCGCCATCGTCGGGCTCCTCGTGATCGCCCTCTTCGGGGGCGGCGTGATCCTCTTGTCCCAGATCACGCCGAGAGGCTTTCTGCCGGAGGAGGATCAGGGCGCAGTGTTCATGCAGGCGACGCTGCCGCCCGGCGCCTCCTTGCAACGCACCGTGCGCATGGGCGACAAGCTGACCCGCATCCTCCTGAAGCTGCCGCAGGTCGATAATGTCTTCGCGGTTAACGGCTTCTCGTTGCTCGACCGGGCAACGGCATCGAACGCGCTCTTCATGGTCGCGCATCTGAAGCCGTTCGACGAGCGTACCGGCCCGCGGGATTCGGCCGATGCCGTGATCCGCCGCATCTTCGACATCGGGCAAGGCATCCGCGGCGCCAATATCGTCGCCTTCAACCTGCCGCCGATCATCGGTCTCTCGACCAATGGCGGCTTCACCTATGAGCTCGAAAATCTCGCCGGCGCCAGCGCGCAGCGCTTCGAAAGCGTGCTGAAGGCGCTCATCGTCGCCGCCAACGGCGACCCGAAGTTGAAGGACGTCTTCACCACCTATTCCGCCAACAATCCGTCGGTCTATCTCGATGTCGATCGGGCCAAGGCCCAGGCCCTCGGCGTGCCGATCAATTCGATCTTCACCGCGCTCCAGGCCACGCTCGGCGGCTATTACGTCAATCAGTTCAACCTCTACGGCCATGTTTGGCAGGTCGATATCCAGGGCGCCTCCAAGGATCGCGCGACGCGGAACGCGATCTGGCGCATCCACGTCCGCAGCGCCAAGGGCGCAATGGTGCCGCTGGGTTCGCTCGCCCGCATCAGCACCGTGCTCGGCCCCCAGGTCGTCAATCGCTACGACGATGCCGAATCGGCGCAAGTGATCGGCAATCCCGCGCCGGGTATCTCGTCCCAGGCCGCGATCGGGGAGATGGAGAAAATTTCGGCGAGGGTGTTGCCGCGCGGCTTCAATTATGAATGGACCAGCACCGCCTATCTCGAAAAGCAGGCTTCGGGCCAGGCGCCGTTCATCTTCGCCCTGTCGCTGACCTTCGCCTATCTCTTCCTGGTCGCGCTCTATGAGAGCTGGATGATCCCGATCCCGGTGCTGCTCTCGGTCGTGGTCGGGGTGTTCGGCGCCATGCTCGGCATCGTCATCGGCGGCCTCACCCTCGACATCTATGCCGAGATCGGGCTCGTCGTTCTGATCGCGCTCGCGGCCAAGAACGGTATCCTCATCGTCGCCTTCGCCAAGGAACAGCGCGAGGAGGGCATGAGCATCGAGGATGCCGCGATCGCCGGGGCGCGGATGCGGTTCCGTGCGGTGATGATGACCTCGATCGCCTTCATCGCCGGCCTCACCCCCTTGGTGATCGCGACCGGCGCGGCTCAGGTTACGCGCCGCTCGATCGGCACGCCCGTCTTTGCCGGCATGATCTGGGCCAGCGCGGTCGGCATTTTCGTCATCCCGCTGCTCTATGTCACGTTCCAGCGGCTGCGCGAGCGGCGCGGCCGGCGCGCTGCGCGAGCGCCGGCACGCACGATCGAGTTCGTCGACGATGACTGAATTGGCACTAGATATTGCGGCTTCCGATGCGACGCTTTGGATCATCGTGGCGCCCTTGGACCGCCTCGCCAGGAATGCGCGCCGGGGCGTGACGGGCGGTCACTGAATTATCTTTCATCCCCGGTTGATTGAACCCCGGCGGGCGCGCTCCTATGGTGCGGCGCCAGGGAAGCTTGATTGATGGTTCAGCAGGACAGGAGAGGGTGGCGCGCGCCGGTATGGAGCGGTGTCGCCGTATTGTGCCTGATCGTTGGCGGCGTCGCCGGCTGGTTTCTGGGCCAAGGCGGCGCGCCCGCGTCGGCGGCGCCGGCGGTGATGTTCAAGGCGCCGCGCTATAGAGGCCTCGTCAATCAGAACGGCGCCAATATCTCGTCTCGGGAATTCCATGGCAAGGTCCAGGTCGTGACCTTCCTCTTTCCCTATTGCAACACCTTCTGTCCGATCATCGCAGCGCATCTCGTCGGCTTCGAGAACATGTTGGCGCGCACGGATTTGGCAAACCGGGTGGAGGTGGTCGCCTTCAACGTCGACCCCGCCGACACCGGTCCCAAACAGATGCGCGCCTTCCTCCGACAATATGGCTGGAACCCGAGCGACCCGCATTGGCAATACCTCACCGGCAGGCCGGCGGAGATCCGAAAGATCGTGACCGGCGGATTTCACGTCTCCTATGAGAAGGTGATCGATTCCGGCTCCGGCAGCGACCAGGCTTCGCCGGCACTCGCGGTCGCCGGCAGCGATCCACAGCCGATCGTCGCCAATCCACTCGCCGACAAGGCGCATGTGAATTACGACATCACCCATGAGGACACGCTCCTGGTAGTGGACGGCAAAGGCCGGGTGCGGGCGATCTACGACCAGGCCGATGCGGTTGGCAAATGGGCGCTGCTCCAGAAGGTGCGGGCCATCCTTGGTGTGACGGGATGACTTCCCACAACTTTCAATCGAAGGTCCGCGCCCGGATTTGACTCGGTTTTCGCCGCCGCCTAGGATCATATCGTTGGCGTTCGCAACAATTGCCATCTTCAAGTGTCTTCGGGCCGATGGCGGCGGAACCGGGTGATGGGAGGTCACGACATGTCAAGGAAAGCTTCTTCGGGCGCCGACATTACGCGGCGCGAACTCATGGTCGGCGCCGGCGTCGGTGCCGGCGGCTTGGTCTTTGCGAGCGCGATCGGCGAAGCCTTCGCGGCGCCACCGAGCCATACCATCAAGGTCGGTTTCGTCAGCCCGATGACCGGGCCCGCCGCCGGCTTCGGCGAAGGCGACCCATACGTGATCGGTCTGGTGCGCAAGAAGCTGCGTCACGGTATCCATATCGGCGGCCGGCGCTATGCCGTCGACATCATTCCGAAGGACAGCCAGTCCGATCCGACCCACGCCAGCGAGGTGGCGAAGGAACTGATCGACCGCGACAAGGTCGATATCATGCTCTCCACCTCGACGCCCGAAGTGGTGAATCCGGTGGCGGATGCCTGCGAGGCGGCGGGCATGCCCTCGATGTCGACGACCGTGCCCTGGGAATCCTTCTATTTCGGACGCGGCGCCAGGCCGGGCCAGCCCTCGCCGTTTCATTGGACCTACCTCTTCAGCTTCGGCGTCGGCGATTTCGCGAAATGCTATTTCGGCCTGTGGGACGGCCCGGTCGCGAACAACAAGATCGTTGGCGCGCTCTATCCTAACGACGCCGACGGCAACGCAGTACGCCACGGCCTGATACCGCTTCTCGAAAAGGGCGGCTACCATGTCGTTGACGCCGGCGGTTACGAGGACGGCACCACCGATTTCTCGGCGCAGATCGCCAAATTCAAGGCGGCGAACTGCCAGATCTTCAACACCTTCCCGATCCCGCCCGATTTCGCGACCTTCTGGCGTCAGGCGGCGCAACAGGGCTATACAAGGATGGTCAAGATCGCACAGATCGCCAAGACCGGACTGTTTCCATCCCAGGTCGAGGCGCTGGGTTCCTTGGGCTACAATCTTGCGACCGGCGCCTATTGGGCACCGACCTTCCCCTATAAATCCTCGCTCACCGGCATGTCTTCCCAGGAGCTCACCGACGGTTATCAGACGACCACCGGGCGGCAATGGAACCAGCAGCTCGGCGCCACCATGTCGCTGTTCGATGTCGGTTTCGCCGCGCTCGAGGCGAGCCACCATCCGAAGGACAAGGCGGATGTCGCGAAGGCGATGAGCCGGCTCAAGGTGATGACGATGGAGGGGCATCTCGACTGGACCAAGGGGCCGGTGCCGAACTGCGTCAAGACGCCGATCATCGGTTGCCAGTGGATCAAGGCGAAGCCGGGCAGCAAGTACAAACTCGACCTCGTCATGACCAACAGCGCCGACGACCCCAACGTGCCGGACGCGGCCAAGCTGGTGCCCTACAACGCCTGAGGGCCGACGGTGGACGCCGCCGCGCCGCCCGGCGGCGTCCCGATCCTCGCCGGTTTAGGGATCGTCAAGAATTTCGCCGCGCTCGTCGTTCTCGACGGCGTCGATTTTCGAGTGGCGAAGGGCGAGGCGGTCGGCATCGTCGGCCCCAACGGTGCCGGCAAGACGACGCTGCTCAATATCCTGTCGGGCGCGCTGATTCCCTCCGCTGGCACCGTCCGCTTCCAGGGGGCCGACGTCACCAGCGCCGGCGCGGCGCAGCGCTGTCGTCGTGGCATCGCCCGCTCCCACCAGATTCCGCGGCCGTTCGGCGGCATGACCGTGTTTGAGAATGTCTTCGTCGCGGCCGCCGCGGGCGGCGGCTTGAAAGGCGACGAGGCCTATGACCGCACGATCGACGCGCTCAAACTGTGCGGCATGTACGCGCTCGCCAACCGTCGCGCGGAGACACTAGGCCTCTTGCATCGTAAGCGGCTCGAATTGGCGCGTAGCCTCGCCACCGGCCCGGTGGTGCTGTTGCTCGACGAGATCGGCGCCGGCCTGACCGACAGTGAGGCGAAAGAACTGGTCGAAACGATCGGCGAACTGCGCCGACGCGGCCTCGCCATCGTCTGGATCGAGCACATCGTCCATGTGCTGCTGCAGGTAGTGGAGCGGCTAATCTGCCTCGATGGCGGCCGCATCATTGCCGATGGCGCGCCCGCCGCCGTTATGGCGGATACCAAAGTGGTCGAGGCCTATCTTGGCCGTGGCGTGACGTGACTCTGCTCGCGGTCGAAAATCTCGATGTCCGGCACGGCCTGCTCCAGGCGGTGCGCGGGGTAAGCTTTGCCATGGCGGAAGGCGAGGTGCTGGCCCTCGTCGGTGCGAATGGCGCCGGCAAGACGACGCTGCTGCGGACCATCGCCGGCGCGCATCGACCGGCCGGCGGGCGCATCGTCCTCGACGGTGCCGACATCACGGCCGTTGCCGCACATCGCCGCGTCGCGCTCGGCGTCGCGTTGGTGCCGGAGGGACGCCGCCTCTTCTCCGACATGACGGTGGAGGAAAACCTGCTGGTTGCGACGGCGGCGCGGCGGCCGGGGCAATGGCGGCTCGATACCGTGCTCGACGCATTGCCCTTGCTGAAGCCGCGGCTAAAGGCGCGCGCCGGCAGCCTCTCCGGCGGCGAGCGCCAGGCGGCGGCGATCGGCCGCGCGCTCATGACCAATCCGCGGCTGCTCCTGCTCGATGAAGTGTCGTTGGGTCTGGCGCCGGTCGCGGTCGAGGGCGTCTATCGCTCGCTCAAAGCGCTGATCGAGGGCGGAACCACCATCATCCTGGTCGAACAGGATTTGAACCGCGCGCTCGGCGTCGCCAAGAAGATTTTGTGCATGCTCGAAGGCCGCATCGTGCTCGAAGGCCGCGCCGACAGCCTCGAGCGCGCCGCGATCACCGAGGCCTATTTCGGACTGCGTCGCGGGACGGAGGCGGCATCGTGATCTGGCTTTGGGTCAACCAGATCATTCAGGGGATTCTCCTCGGCGGTTATTACGCCCTCCTCGCCTGCGGCCTGTCGCTGCTCTTCGGCGTGATGCGGATCATCAATCTCGCCCATGGCGATCTTGCCGTGTTGAGCGCGTTCCTCATCTGGCTCATCGTCAGTGCCACCGGCATCTCGCCGTTTCTCGCGCTTGCCGCCGTCATTCCGGTGATGGCGCTGGTCGGCTGGGCGCTGCAACGCTTCATGCTGGAGCGCAGTCTCAAGGCCGGCATGCTGGTGCCGTTGCTCTCGACCTTCGGCCTTGCCATCGTGATCGAGAATCTGCTGTTTGCGGGCTTCGGCGCCGATACCCGTTCGCTGGCGCCGGCGATCGGCGATCTCTCCTTTAGTAGCTGGACAATCACCAGCCAAATCTATCTCGGCCAGTTCCCGGTACTGGTCTTCGTTGTCGCGGTGGCGCTGCTCGGCGGGTTGCAGCTCTTCATGAAGCGCACCCAACTCGGCCGCGCGATCCGCGCGACGGCGGAGGACCCCGATACGGCCGAGTTAGTCGGCGTCGATTCCCGCGCCGTCTATGGCATTGCCGCGGCGATCGCGGTGGCGACGCTGGCGATCGCAGGCGCCTTCCTTGCGATCCGCGCGACCTTCGAGCCCTATGCCGGCCCGGCACAACTCATCTTTGCCTTCGAGGCGGTGGTGATCGGCGGCATCGGCTCGCTGTGGGGCACATTGTTGGGCGGCATCGTGCTCGGCGTCTCGCAAAATATCGGCGCCGTGCTGGATCCGCACTGGTTCCTCACCGCGGGACATCTCACCTTCCTCGCCGTGCTGGCGCTGCGGCTGATGGTCGGCGGGGTCCAGGCGCGCGGCGGCCTGCGCGCGATCCTGAGGAGGACCGGGTGACGACACGTTCCGCCGCGAGGGTGCAGCGCTGGACGCCCCTCTCCGCCGCTTCGACCATCGCGCTCCTGGTGTTGGCAGCGGTGCTGGCCTTCGCCCCGGTCGTGCTAAGCGCCAATTCGATCGACAAGCTGACGACGCTCTACATCTACGTCCTGCTGGGGGCAATGTGGAACGCGCTCGCCGGTTATGCCGGCCTGGTCTCGATCGGCCAGCAGGCGTTCTTCGGACTCGGCGCCTATTTCGCGATCCGACTTTCCTATGAGGGCCTGCCAGTCTATCCGGCGCTGATCGTGGGCGCGATCGGAGCGGGCATTGCCGCCTGGCCGATCTCCTGGCTGATGCTGCGGTTGAAGGGCGGCGAGTTCGCGATCGGCATGTGGGTGGTGGCGGAGGTGTGCCATCTCCTCGTCAATCTCGACGGTCTCATCCAGGGCGAGACCGGCACCTCGCTGATCGCGCTCGACACCTTCGCGCCCGCCGTGCGTCGCGCCGACAATTACTGGCTCGCGCTCGGGGCGATGGTGCTGTTCCTCGGCCTCGTCTTTATCCTCTTGCGGAGTCGGCTTGGCGCTTCGGTCCAGGCGATCCGCGACGACGAGGAAGCCGCCTCTTCGGTCGGCGTGAAGGTGATGGGCGGCAAGCGGATCATCTTCCTGCTGGCGGCGCTTGGCTGCGCCGCGGCCGGGGTCGCTTTCCTCGCCACCTCGATCACCTTTCAGCCGCGGACCTATTTCGGCGTCGAATGGTCCGCCTACATGATCTTCATGGCGCTGGTCGGCGGCCTCGGCACCTTCGAGGGCGGCATCATCGGCGCCGTCCTGTTCTTTCTCGTCCAGAACGAGTTCGGCGAGATCGGGGTGTGGTATCTGGTCGGCCTTGGCGCGGTCGCGATCGGCTTCGCGCTGTTCCTGCCGCGCGGCCTCTGGGGCACCATCGAGGACCGCTTCGGCGTTCGCCTGATGCCGGTCGGCTATCGCTTGCGGCTCGATGAATGACAAGATTGACCTCATCCGCCGTCATGCGAGGGGCGGGGTCAAAACGCATAAGAGAAATCGCCACAACGCAAATCCCGGCGTGGCCCGTGTGTTAGATTAACCGGTCGAGAACGATTCCCGGAATTCGTCGAACCCATGCGCCTGCCGCCACGCTATCTGTTGATCCCCGTGATCGTCGCCTGCGGCCTGTTCATGGAAAACCTGGACATGTCGATCATCTCGACCGCGTTGCCGGCGATCGCCCGCGACCTCCATCAAAGCCCGATCCGGCTCAACCTTGCCATCACTTCCTACCTGCTCAGCATCGCCGTTTTTATTCCGGCGAGCGGCTGGGTCGCCGACCGTTTCGGCTCGCGGACCGTGTTCCGGGCCGCGATCGTCGTATTCACGCTCGGCTCGATCGGCTGCGGCTTCTCCGATTCCTTGTGGCAACTCGTCGGCACCCGCATGCTCCAGGGCCTTGGCGGGGCGATGATGGTGCCGGTGGGACGGCTCGTCATGCTGCGCGCGGTGCCGAAATCGGATTTGGTGCGGGCGACGACCTATCTCACCGTGCCGGCGCTGCTCGGGCCGTTGACGGGACCGGTGGTGGGCGGCTTCATCGTCACCTATTTCTCCTGGCGCTGGATATTCTTCATCAATGTGCCGATCGGCATCCTGGGTGTCATCCTTGCCAGCATCTTCATCGAGGATTTCCGCGATCCGGAGGCGCGGCCGCTCGACATTCGCGGCTTCGTCTTGAGCGGTGTCGGTCTCGCCGCCGGCATGTTCGGTCTCGAGACCGTCGGACGCGGCGCGATCCCGCTATGGGAGGTGATGGTGCTCCTCGGCGGCGGCGGGACCTTTCTCGTGCTCTATGTGTTTCATGCGCGGCGCACGGAATACCCGCTGGTCGATCTGAACCTCCTCAAGATCAAGACCTTCTTCGTGGGCGTCGTCGGCGGCAGCCTGTTCCGCATCGGCGTTGGCGCGACGCCGTTCCTGATGCCGCTTTTGCTTCAGGTCGGGTTCGGTCTGACGGCGCTCAATTCCGGCCTCATCACCTTTGCCGGTGCGATGGGCGCGCTGTTGATGAAGCCGACCGCGGTGCCGATCATCCGCACCTTCGGCTTCCGCCGGGTGCTGATCGCCAACGCCGTGATCTCGAGCGCGTTCCTCTTCGTCGCGGCGCTGTTCCGACCCTCGACGCCACATCTCCTGATCTTTGGCATCCTCTTGGTCGGCGGCTTCTTTCGCTCACTCGAATTTACGAGCCTCGGCACGCTCTGTTATGCCGATTTGCCGCGGAACCTCATGAGTCGAGCCACGTCGATGCAAAGCATGGGACAGCAGCTTTCCCGCACCATGGGGGTGGCACTGGGGGCGCTCGCGCTCCACGCGACGCTGTTGTTCCATGGCCGCGCGGTACTCACCGCCAACGATTTCGTCCCAGCCTTCCTGATAATCGGCGCGATCTCGGTGAGTTGCGTCTTCTTCTTCTTCGATCTCTCGCCTTATGCCGGTGCGGAGGTATCGGGTCATCGCGCCCGGCCGGTGCCCGCGCCGCAGGTAGAGCAAGGCGATGTCGTCCGCAAATAGCCGGGCGCTATCCGATGACGCCCGACTTTTTCAAGGCGTCGATTTCGCTAGCCGCGATGCCCCAGGCGCGGAGCGCCCCCGCATCGGGCGCTTCGGGCGCGGTCGGCATCGCCGCTGGCGTGCGGCTGAAGCGCGGCGCCGGCGCCGGCTGCACCACGCCGTCGATGGTGACGAAGCTTTGCCGCGCCGCGGCCTGGGGATGGTTCGGCGCCTCGGCCAGCGACAGCACCGGTGCGACGCAGGCATCGCTGCCCTCGAACAGGCGGCACCATTCGTCGCGCGATTTGGTCTTGAAGATGGCAGCGAGCCGCGCCTTCGCCTCGGGCCAGCGCGCGCGATCGTGCTGCGCCGGCATGGTGGCCGGGTCGATCTCGAGGCGCCGCAGCAATTCGGCATGGAATTTCGCCTCGATCGCGGCGACGGCGACATACAAGCCATCGGCGCATTCATAGGTCTCATAGAAATAGGCGCCCGAATCGAGATGGTTGCGGCCGCGCTCGAGCTTGAATTCGCCGGCGGCATGAAGGCCGAAGAACGGCGTCAGGAGTGACGCCGCGCCTTCCACCATGGCGGCGTCGACCACCTGGCCCCGGCCCGATCGCCCGGCCTCGATGAGCGCGGCGAGGATGCCCATCGCGAGGTACATGGCGCCGCCGCCGAAATCGCCGACGAGGTTCAAGGGCGGGGTCGGCTTCTCGCCCTCGCGGCCGACGGCATGAAGCACGCCCGCAAGCGCGATATAGTCGAGATCGTGGCCCGCAATGGTGCTGAGCGGCCCCGATTGGCCCCAGCCCGTCATGCGGCCATAGATGAGGCGCGGGTTTCGGGCGAGGCATTCTTGCGGCCCAAGGCCGAGCCGCTCCATCACCCCCGGCCGGAAGCCTTCGATCAACGCATCGGCCTCGGCGATGAGGCGCAACGCCAGCGCCGCGCCGTCGGGCTTTTTCAGGTCGATCGCGACCGCCGGACGCGAGCGATGGAGGAGCTTGAACCGCTCCGGCGACGGCACGCCGAGACCGCTCGGCTCGATCCGGTCGATGCGGATCACCTCGGCGCCAAGATCGGCGAGCAGCATCGCGCACATGGGCGCCGGCCCGATCCCGGCCAGCTCGACGATCCGGATGCCTTGAAGCGGTCCCATGGAGGTTCTCCAATCTCGCTCAGAACAGATCGAAATATTCGCGCTGCTCCCATTCGCTGACTTCGAGGCGAAACCGGGCGAGCTCGGCTTCCTTGATGGCGAGGTAGCAATCGGTGAAGAGCGCGCCAAGCCCGTCCCGCAACACCGCGTCGCCGCGCAATGCCACAAGCGCGGCTTCGAGATTGTGGGGCAGCAGCGGCGCTTCGGTCTCATAGGGGGTGTCGGCGGGCGGCGGCGGATCGAGGCGGCGCGCGATACCGTCAAGCCCGCAAATGATTTGCGTCGCCATATAGAGATAGGGGTTGGCCGCAGGCTCGCCGGCGCGATTCTCGATATGCGTCGCGGGATCGCCTGCCGCGCCGACGACGCGCAGCATCGTGCCGCGATTGTCGCGACCCCAGATGGCGCGGTCCGGGGCGAGCGAATAGGGCCGATAGCGTTTGTAACCATTGACCGTCGGCGTGGTGAAGGCTGTCGCCGCCGCGGCATGATCGAGGAGGCCGGCAAGGTAATGCCGTCCCGTCGGGCTCAATAATTCGCCATCCGCCGATGCGAACGCATTGGTGCCGCTCGTCGCATCGCATAGCGACTGGTGCAGGTGCCAGCCGCTCGACATCACGTTCGGCAGGCGCGGTCGGCACATGAAGCTGGCGAAATAGCCGTGGCGCCGGCATATCTGTTTCGTCGCGCTGCGGAACAGGATCATGTCGTCGGCCGGCGCCATGCCGATCGTGGCGGGAAAGGTCAGCTCGACCTGGCTTGGTCCGAACTCGACCTCGAGCGAGCGCAGCGGCAGATCGAGGGCGGCGAGATCGCCGCGCAGAATCTCGAGCACTGGATCGAGCTGGTCGTAGCGGTTTTCGGCGAGGTACTGATAGCCCTGGGTGAGCAGGCTGACACGGGGCGGCCTGCCCCCGGCTGGCCCGGCTGGCCGGTATCATGGATGCCGAGCGCCGGGTCTTCGAGCCTGAAGATGTGGAACTCGACCTCGAGCCCGGCGCGGAATTGAAAGCCGGCCTCGCCGAGGCGGTCGAGCACGCCGCGATAGAGTTGCCGCGTCGCGAGCGGCATCGCCCTTCCATCGGCGAAATAAAGATCGCACAACAGCCACCCGGTATGGGGCGCCCAGGGCAATATGCGAAAAGTCGCGGGATCGGGCACCATGACGAGATCGGCGCCTCCTTCCATCTCTTTCATGCCGAAGCCGCCGCCGGCAGAGAACACGGGGTAGACCGTGCGGTGTGAGGTGTCCTTGAGGAGCAGCGTCGTCGAAAAGCTCCAGCCATTCGCCATCGCGCCCGGTATCTCCGCGGCGGTGATCGTCTTGCCGCGCAGCACGCCATGCTGATCGGCGATCGCGAGCCGCACTACCTCAACCTTGTCGGTGGCGACGCGGTTCAGCACCTCCGTAGCGCGCTTCGCGGCGTCGGCAGTGCGCAGACCGTGTTTTTCGACAAAGCTCACGGCGTCGGCGCCGGCCATGGCGCGTCGCGTCGCCGTTTCGCATCGGCCTCGCGCCAACAGGCGTTCCATTCATTGGCGGGCGCGATGCCGTCTACCGTCACCGGCAGGGAATGGCCATTCGGCCGCGACAAGAGCGGCGCCTCGTCGGCCTCGGCCTTGGCGAGGGCATCGAGCAACAGGCGGCGATAGGCCATCACCCCTTTGTCCGACTGGCCGAGATGCTCGCGGGTGCGGTCGTGAATCTTGCCCTGGCTCTCGACCGCCCAATTGTCATGGACGTTGATGTCGCGGCCCATGCCGGTGAAGGTCTCGGTCTGCTGTTCCGCGGCATCGAAGCCCCAATCATTGGCGCGGTTCTTGCGCGGCTTGTAATCGGGGAGGGTATAGAGTTCGAGCCGCTGGCGCCGCATCTCGTCCTTGTCGATGGGGTCGCGAAAGCTGGTGAAGAGCGCGTACCAATAGCAATTCTCGTCATCGATCGGCACATGCCATTGCGTGATGGTCATGGTTTCGGAGAGCGGAATCAGTACGGCATGCGGGAAGATGAGGTTGGTGACGCGGACATGCATTAGGGCCGCGTCGAGCCGTCGGAGCGCGGTCAGCCGCAAGCCGAAATCGGTATTGTCGATCTCGATCCGCGGCCGCGGGAATTCGCGCAGGATGCGCGACATCGGCGTCTCGCTATCGATCGAGGCGGCGCGGAATTGCTTGCCATAGCCGGCACCGGGTTCCTCGTCGGCGAAAAAACGGTGGAGAAACGAGGCATGCGCCGGGTCGATGCCGACTTCGAGCGCCTGGAGCCAGTTGCAGTCGATGTGGCCCTTGAAGGCAAAGCCATATTCGTCGGGCGCGGCAAAGCAATCGAGCCGGGGCAGGGCCGGCGGCTCGCCCGGACCGAGATAGGCCCAGATCGCGCCATTCGCCTCGCGCACCGGATAGGCGGCCTGGCGGACGCGCTCGCAGAGGCGGCTGCCCTCGGGCTCGGCCGGGGTCTCGCGGCAACGCCCATCGACATCGAAGAGCCAGCCATGAAAGGCACAGCGCAACCCGCCCTTCTCGCGGCGGCCGAAGGCGAGGTCGGCGCCCCGGTGCGGACAATCGCGGTCCAAGAGCCCAAGCCGTCCGGCCTCATCGCGAAACAGGACGAAATCCTGGCCCAGAAGCCGCACCGCCTTGACCGGCCGCTCGACCGGTAGCTCGTCGCTGAGCGCGATCGGTTGCCAATAGAGCCGTTGCAGCCTGCCGCCGGGGCTGCCGGGGCCAACCCGTGTCATCCGGTCATTCTGCGCCGCGTTCACCATCGCCATGATCCTCCCGCACGACCACCCAGAATGGCCTCGTTGCCGGGTGGAGGACAAGTGGGCGCGTCGGTGGTCGGTATTTTCCATTTGCCAGCCGTGGGCCGGCGCGCAACCATCATGGTAAGGCAATATCGGGAAAGGCCGCCGCGGCGATGAGCGGCCGGGCGAAGGAGGCGCGGATGAATGAATCGAACGGCCCCCGGGCGGTGGCCCTGGTGGGGCCCTATCTCTCCGGCAAGACGACACTTCTCGAAGCGCTGCTTTATGCCAGCGGCACCACCCATCGCCGCGGCACCATCAAGGAGGGCAACACCGTCGGCGACCATTCGCCCGAGGCGCGCGCCCGCCAGATGTCGACCGAGATCAATGTCGCCGCCGCGAGCTATCTCGGCGATCCTTGGACCATCCTCGATTGTCCAGGATCGGTCGAGCTTGCCTTCGAGGCGCAATCGGCCCTGCTCGCCGTCGATGTCGCAATCGTGGTGTGCGAACCGGTGATCGACAAGGCGCTTACCTTGAGTCCGCTTCTGAAATTCCTCGACGACCATCAGATTCCGCACATGCTGTTCGTCAATCGGCTCGACACGGCCGAGGCGCGGGTAAGCGAGGTGCTGGCGGCGCTGCAAGCGGTGTCGGCGCGCCCCCTGGTGTTGCGCCAGGTGCCGATCCCGGGCAAAGAGGGGGCGACGGACGGCTATGTCGATCTCGTCTCGGAGCGCGCCTATCGCTATAATCCCGGCCAGGCCTCGGACCTTATCAAGATTCCGGACGGCGTCCTGCCCGACGAGCAGGCGATTCGCGCCGGCCTCGTCGAGAAGCTCGCCGATTTCGACGACAAGCTCCTGGAGCAATTGCTCGAGGACATGCAGCCCTCGAAGGACGAGATTTACTCCCACCTGACCCGCGATCTGCGTGGCGATCTCATCGTGCCGGTGTTTCTGGGCTCGGCCTTGGCGGATCACGGCGTGCGGCGCCTCTGGAAGGCGCTGCGGCACGAGACGCCGAATATCGCCGAGACGGCGGCGCGGCTCGGCATCGCGCAGGGCGCGGAGGTCGTGGCCCAGGTTGTGAAGACCTATTACCCGCCTCATACCGGCAAGCTATCGGTGGCTCGCGTCTGGAGCGGCGAGATCCATGACGGCATGACCTTGAGCGGCGTGCGCGTCGGCGGCGTCCTGCGCATGACCGGCGCCAACAGCGAGAAATTGAGCGCGGCCGGCCCCGGCGATGTGGTGGCGCTGGCGCGGATGGAGGGTATCGCGACCGGCGCCGTACTCGCCTCGGGCGAGCCGCCCGCGCTTCCGGGGGTCGAGCTGCCGAAGCCGGTCTATGGCCTCACTATTACCGCCGAGAAGCGCGCCGACGATGTCAAGCTCACCCCCGCCATCGCCAAGCTGGTGGAGGAGGACCCGACCCTCCATCTCGAACAGAATGCCGAGCTCCAGGAGATGGTGCTGTGGGGGCAGGGCGACATCCATCTTCAGATCGCGCTCGACCGCCTGCGCACCAAATACAACATCGTCGCTGCCGGCCGGCGACCGCAATTGCCCTATAAGGAGACGGTAAAGCGCGGCGCGGCGCAGCATGCCCGCTTCAAGCGCCAGTCGGGCGGCCACGGGCAGTTCGCCGATGTCCAGGTCGAGGTGAAGCCGCTGCCGCGCGGCTCGGGCTTCAGCTTCGTCGATGCCGTGGTCGGCGGCGCCATCCCGCGCAACTTCATCCCCGCGGTGGAAGAGGGCATCGTCGATTACCTGCGGCGAGGGCCGCTCGGCTTTCCCGTGGTCGATGTCGCGGTGACGCTGTTGACCGGGCAGTTCCACGCCGTCGATTCATCCGACATGGCGTTCAAGACGGCGGGCCGCATGGCGATGCAGGAGGCGTTGCCGAAATGCGAACCCGTGCTGTTGGAGCCGGTCCACCATGTCGAGACTTCCATCCCCAACGCCTTTACCGCGCGGGTACAACGCCTCGTTTCAGGCCGCCGCGGCCAGATTCTGGGCTATGACGCGAAACCGGGATGGCAGGGCTGGGATGTCGTCTCGGCCCTCCTGCCACAGGTGGAACTCCACGATCTCATTGTCGAATTGCGCTCCCTGACCCTCGGTGTCGGCAGCTATACTGAGCGCTTCGACCATTTGCAGGAATTGACCGGCCGCCTCGCCGACAAGGTGATCGAAGACCGCGCCGCCCAAGCGGCACAGTAAAGCAGACGAAATGCGGGGATAGGTATTCGCCCAAATGGATAGAGAAGAAATTGAAGTTTGGTTGGAACGCGACGAAGCGCAAAGTCGCCCCTATCGGGCGGATAGACTGCACCGGCTAACTGAAATTCTAAAAATTCCCGAAAATGGAATGCTCTTTTTCGGAGGTCGAGAGACGTATCAGGCGTTTACCGAACTGCGTCTTGCTTATGTCCACGGTCTCTTTATGACGGTAGTTCTTTTAGTACTGCTGTTGATCGAACGCCATCTGGCCGGGCAGCTCTATGTCGCCAACATAGAGGCCGCAAAAAGTATGCGGATGGAAGACCTCATTGCCGAAGCTTTGAAAAATAATATTTTAACGCAAAACGAGGGCGTCCTACTAAATCAATTGCGACTGCATCGGAACGCTTACACACATTTCCGTCCGCCCATGAACCGATCGTCTTCTCTCCGACGCTCAATTGAGTTGCCGTTCGACGATCTGCTTGAGAGTGATGCAATTGCTTGCATTCAGGTATTGAGCGACCTAGTCGAGCGTCGGCACATTTAGCTGGCAAGCGCAACACCATCCGCCTCGCGGGCCGACTAATTTCGTTCCCGCTTTCGCGCCGGCCCGTGGCGCGTTTGCACATAGGCGCGAAGCACATTGTTCATTCGCGTCTGATAGCCTTTGCCGGTGGATTTGAACCATTCGAGTACGTCGTGATCGACGCGGATGTTGATGTGGTCCTTCGGCGGCGGCAGGCCGG
>JBOHLV010000308.1:0-14553 GCA_050729815.1 Allostellaceae bacterium | reverse complement strand
GTCCCCGCGCAATGCCTCAAGCGCCACGCGGGCCTTGAACTCACTCGTAAACCGCCGTCTCGTCGTCATCTCGTATCCCTCCGTTACACGGCGGAATACACCTTAACCCCCCGTCCGATTTTCCAGGACCGGCTCACCGCTCCTTCGCCGCCGTCGACCACCGACGCCGTGGCGTCGCAGGGCTGGCCTCAAGATGCGAAACCTTTGCCTTGATCAACTCAAAGCTTTTCGTGCTGGACTTGTGTTCAGACTGCAATCATTCCTCCCGAACCCAGCCGTCGAGAGAACATCATCAAATCTCGCCAGACCCGCTACACGGGACAGCCTGATCGCTTACGAATGATCCACGGCTCGTCCTCCTGTAATAAGGCTCCGCTCAGCCCTCCCGAGCAACCCTCGCAGACACAGTGTAGGGCGAGCCACCTCAGCTCCAGAGACGGACATACGGTCTTACGGCGGCTCGCCAGAGGCCGGTCGCTTGCTGGCAAAATTACGAAAGAAATAAGTCTGGCCGGGGGTGAACCCTCCACGTAAAGGGCTGCCCGGCCTGTCGAGCCGTCAAATCAATTGGACGAAGCAGGAGGGAGCGCGCCCAGTAACGATTCCGTGGCTTCCCCCAACACGCGATGTGCTGAGTCGCCAATTTGCGAACGCGTGGGCATGCGATATACGATTGATGAAAAGGAACAAAGCATTATCGATAGCTCTCGATATGATCAACTGCCCTCAACATCCCTAGAATACCCTGTGCTACGCCTCGTCCCCGCGCTGATTACGCACGATCTACCATCGCCATGAGTTTCGCATTTCCTCCCGTTGCCGTAGTATCGACTGAAATCACGCGTTCGGTTGCAAACCGCCTGATATAGTCTGGCCCACCGGCCTTCGGACCAGTGCCGGATAGGCCCTCTCCGCCGAACGGTTGGGCGCCAACGACAGCGCCGACCATGCCACGATTGACATATAAATTGCCGACTCGTGCGTGACGGCGGACAAACTCCACGGTTTTGCCGACGCGGCTGTGAATGCCGAGCGTAAGGCCGAAGCCTGTCGCGTTAATCGAGTCAATTACCTCCCCAAGTTTACCCGCGGACCACCGAATAACGTGAAGGACGGGGCCGAACACCTCACCGCTCAAATCCACCGGACTATCGATCGCTATCAGAGTTGGGCCGACGAACCAGCCGCCGTCGGGAACTGGCAAACGCCGGAGAATGGAATGCTGCAAAAGATCCATGTGTGCATTCAGGCGCATCATCGCCGATCGATCGATCACCGGTCCAATATCAGTCGCAAGAAGCGCTGGATCGCCAATCGCCAATTCGTCCATAGCACCTACTAGCATATCAAGAACACGGTCGGCGATGTCCTCTTGCACAAACAACAGCCGCGCAGCCGAACATCGTTGACCCGCGCTGCGGAATGCTGATGTGAGTAGATCGTCGACGACTTGCTCGGGCAGAGCCGAAGAATCGACGATCATGGCATTTTGCCCGCCCGTTTCTGCCACCAATGGAACGATTGCTCCGTTCTTACCGGCGAGTTGGCGCGCGATCGCTTTTGCGGCGCCGGTCGAACCCGTGAATACGACACCCGCGATGAGCGGATGTGCGACTAAGATCTCGCCTATTCCGGTGCCACCGGGAACGAAATGAAGCACTTCGGCGGGTACGCCAGCTTGATGGAGCAGCTTAATCATTTCGTATGCCATGAACGGCGTCTGCGGGGCTGGTTTGGCAACCACTGCATTGCCAGCAACCAACGTCGCCGCAACTTGCCCTGTGAAGATGGCTAGCGGAAAGTTCCAGGGACTGATGCATGCAAATACGCCGCGACCCGCTAGCGACAGCCTGTTTTCCTCGCCGGTAGGTCCTGGGAGCATGCGTGGTGCAAAATCATCCTCGGCACGCACGGCATAATATCGTAAGAAATCAACCGACTCCCGGACCTCGGCAACTGCGTCCGGAATTGTCTTGCCCCCTTCGCGGATCGCAATCGCCATGAAGTGATTACGCCGCAACTCAAGAAGCTCAGCGGCCCGAAGCAGACAAGCCGATCGTCTTGCCACCCCGCCGGCGTCCCAATCGGTTTGAGCCGCCACACCACATGAGACGGCGTGATCAACGTCGTCTGAAGTGGCATTGCGGATTTCGCTAACGATCCGCCTGCAATTCGAAGGATCCGTTAGTTCTAGCGGCACGAGTCCGCTCTCGTTGCCATTGATTATGGGAGCGGCATGCCACCGATGGGTCCATTCCTTCGCGAGTTCCGCTTCGATCGAAGCGGCTGTTGCACGGTCGCTCAAATCCACCCCTGACGAATTCAACCGCTCCGCCCCGTAGATCTGAGCGGGAAGGGGAATGCGTGTTGGCCAGGCGGTAGCAGCGGTCAGAGCATCTACAGGGTCCGCCAGCAGCGAATCGATCGGCACCTTGTCATCGCGAACGCGATTGACAAACGAGCTGTTCGCGCCATTTTCCAGAAGGCGCCGAGCGAGATAGGCGAGCAAATCCGCACGCCCGCCAACGGGAGCATAGGTCCGGCAGGAATAAGTCGCATCACGGGCCAACAGAGCCTCGTAGAGGCCGTCGGCCATGCCGTAGAGTCGCTGGAATTCGAAGTCGCGGCGGGATCCGGCAAATTCGACGATGGTAGCAATCGTCAGAGCATTGTGGGTTGCAAAGGCTGGCGATATGCAGGGTGCGTCAAGCATCGCCCGTGCGCAGGCCAGATAGGAAACGTCGGTGGCTGATTTGCGCGTGAATACCATGTAACCGTCGAGACCGCGTTCCTGCGCCCGTTTAATTTCCGTATCCCAATAGGCGCCCTTCACAAGCCGAACCGGAATTTTCCGGCCCATCCGCCGGCCGAGATCGTCGATCCAACCAATCAGTGGAAAGGCCCGTTTTTGATAAGCTTGCACCGCTATCCCGAACGCGCTCCAACCCTTGAGCGTGGGCGCGCCCATTGCACGCTCGAAGATTTCGAGCGATAGCTCCAAACGATCGGCTTCTTCCGCGTCAATGGTGAACGGAATGCCAACCTTCCGTGCCGCCGCCGCAAGCCCGATCACCGTGGGAACGAGTTCATCCAAGACTCTCGCCCGCTGGGCGGGTTCGAAGCGCGGGTGAAGCGCAGATAGCTTGACCGAAATTCCACCAGCTTCATCGACACAGTGCGGGTCGACCGTCTTCCCGATCGCATCAATAGCGCTTCGATACGCGGCGCAATACCGGCGCGCGTCCGCTGCGGTTCGGGCGCCTTCACCCAGCATGTCGAAGGAATAACGAAAACCGCGCGCTTCTGGCCTTCGCGAGCGCGCCAGTGCCCGTTCGATGGTGTGTCCCATAATGAACTGTTCGCCCATGAACGCCATTGCGGTTCGAACAACACGGCGAATGGTCGGTTCGCCGAGCCGCCCGACAATCCGAGACATCAGCCCTCCGGCCTCATCTAGCGAAAGAAACCGGCCGGACAACATCAAGCTGAGGGACGACATATTGACCAACATCGAATCAGCTTGGCCAATATGGGACGACCAGTCACCTGATGTCAGCTTATCGCGAACTAGCGCGTCCGCCGTCGCCCCATCCGGAATCCGAAGTAGCGCTTCGGCCAGACAAAGTAGGACGATCCCTTCCGGAGAGGATATGCGGTATTCCCGCAAGAACGCATCGATCCCGCTAACCGAGCGCGCCCGACGCATTGCAATGATCAGGTCTCGCGTCATTGCCATAACAGCATCACGCCTACCTGCGCGCAGTCCCGCCAATTGGATAAGTCGGGGGAACACAGTCTCATCGGGACATCGATACGCGAATTGCAAGGCCGTCACTGGAACACCTTCAGTTGTCGAACTGCGCCCATTCCAATGCCGCCGGTGATCAGTCCAGACAGTCGGGATGAGCCCTCAATATCCGGCGCACCCGGTACTGAAACTCGGCGTCTACGTTCGCTTCCCCAAGCTCCCAATTGTGCGCTTCGCGACCAGGCGCCGACCCGATCGCTTGTATCTCGCCAGCAGCCATGGCCAAAAGCTGCAATTTGGCCGCCTTCTCAAACAAAATGGCAATATGACAAGCCTCCTCTAAACGCGGGCATGCCACCAGAAGGCCGTGATGTGCGAGAAGAATCGCCCGCTTGTCCTCCAAAGCCTCGGAGATGATTTTGCCTTCCTCGTTTCCGAATGGCACGCCGGGCCATTTCGGGAGCAATGCGCAATCCTCGTAAAGGGGCGATGTATCCATGTGCGACACGACCAGCGGTATTTCGAGCATCGACAACGCGGAGACATTCGGCGCGTGCGTGTGGATAATGCATTTCACATCCGGCCGAGCCCGATAGATCCATGAGTGAAAACGGTTGGCAGGATTTGGCATTCCCTGTCCCTCAAGGACCGTCAGGTCTTCGTCGACCAAGATGAGATTGCTCACCGCGATTTCATCCAGGCCGAGGCCGAGACGCTGAGTGAAATAGCTGTTTGGTGACTCGCCGCGCACCGTAATCTGGCCGGCCAAACCGGACGCGTGTCCTTCGTCGAACAGCACGCGACTTACGAGGGCAATCTTTTGACGGAGCGTCCATCCGCCATCCCCGAATTCGCCGCGCATCTTGTCGGCGGCTTGCGCCGTCAACTGTCCTTTCGATTGGTCGAATGTCGTTACCATCGCGTTCCCCTAAGCTTCCGACCTGCGGTGTGCCGAATGCAGCAAGCACCTCTGTCGATCGCCGACCGTCGGCACATCAGCCAAAATCGTGTCCGTCATTCGGTTCATTACCAATGCGCCGCGGCTCTCTTTCGCATCACCTCGCGAAATTGCTGCGTGGATCGCGGCAGTACCGGCGCCCCAGCTTCGCGCAGATCTAAAATGACCCCATAATGGCGAATGAGATCGATCACTGTGAGCTCGCCGTCCAGATAGCGGCGACGAACTGCTTCTGGATCTTCGTGGAGCCGATTGCCCCGGATTGCGGCCAGCTCTTCGCGCAATTGTTGTGTCGCCGTCTCGTCGACTATGAAGTCGTAGATCTCGGGATCGACTACCCTAATAACGACGCCGTAATCAAGCGCGGCCCGTTCGATCGACACGTACTCATCAATCACGTCTTCGAGCACTGAACGGGGATCTCGTTTCAACGGATCGCCAAAGCCGCCACCGCCGGCTGCGGGACGGGTGAAGTGATCACCGCGTACCAACGGCTCGCCGGCAAATACGACTCCTAGACACTTCTCATCGGGAGTTCTCGGGTTCAACCAGACGCCGTGCGGAATGGACGGCAGACCACCGTCGATTCCCCACGTAACGGAAAAGGCACGATCACAACAATAAGACATCACGACCTGCTCCGACGAACCGAGGACGCCGCCCTTCTCAAGGCCGACGCCCCCCCGATAGGTACCCGGTCCTCCGGAGTCGCATAACATGGCGAGCTTTGTAATGGTGATTGGCGCGAGCCGCTCTTGAACTTCGCACGACTGCAACGCTAAACCGACGCCAAACACCGGCGCGGTCGTATTGGACCCGTCCTTACCTCTCCGGCCTCCCCACCCCCCGGCAAGCCAGTCGTACCACATGAACTCACGGTCCGCGCCACGCAGATCCCGACCACCAACCAGAAGATATTCAAGATTGAACGAGCATGCCAATGCGCGTTCCGGAATTACCTGCGACCAGATCTCGAAGATCGCGTTCATGACTTTTTCGAAAGCACCCGATACGGATCCGGCCGTGGCCGCCGGAGGTGGCGCAAGCACGACGCTGCCCTCCGGAAGGACCGTATCGATCACCCGATAGAAACCGGAGTTCAAGGGAACATCAGGGAAGAAGGTCTTCGTCCCGGCAGCGATTGCTGACCACGTCACCCCAATCGCCGAATTTAGGAAGCAGCTGATAAATTTGTGGCTGCCCGTCATGTCGTAAAGAACTCGGTCACCAGCAATGGTCATCTTCACGCAGATTGGAATCATGCCATCACCCTTCGCGGGGTCCATATCGATATAATCGACCGTCTCCCAAGAGCCATCGGGGAGCCGACGCAGTCGCTCTCGCATGATGCGCTCGACATAGCTCTGGCATTCCTCAAACGCATCGACGATCGTGGCCTTGCCGTATTTTTTCACTAACTCCAGCAGTCGCGTTTCACCGACGCGAGTGGCCTCGGCTTGCGCCCGCAG
Organism: Allostellaceae bacterium; assembly: GCA_050729815.1. Lineage (GTDB taxonomy): Bacteria > Pseudomonadota > Alphaproteobacteria > ATCC43930 > CGMCC-115725 > JAATGI01. The sequence goes on along the minus strand of JBOHLV010000308.1, from coordinate 8,378 downwards.
GTCGCCGAGACGTTCGTTCGGCACCCGCATATTCGCAACGATCATATTGGCGATATCCCAACGATAGACGCCCTTGTCCCAAATCTTGATCGGGGGAATGCGCATGCCCTCACTGAAATGGTCCTTTGCGGTAACATCGAACGAGCCTGGGACGCGACCGCCGACATCCGCCCAATGACCGTTGGATTGCAGGAAGGCGATCAATTCGCCGTCGACAAAAACGGGCCGCATTACGCGGATATCGGGAAAATGCGTCGCGCCCAAATAGGGATCGTTAATCATGAATACGTCGCCAGGATGAATGTCGCCTCGAAACGCATTGATCACCGCTTTGGCGGTCCAGTGCAGCGTTCCAATATGCGATGCGATGTCTTGCGTGCCCTGCGTTACTGTATTGCCCTCGACGTCGCACAGACAGTTGGAGAAGTCGCGACTGTAAATAACAAACGAGTAGCACGTCCTCAACAGCTGCTCTGACATCTGGTCGACAAGATTCACAAAGGCGTTTTTTAACACCTCGAAAGTCACCAGGTCGATTGAATTATTTGCCATGTCAGTTTGCTTTGACCGTCAGGATAATATTACCGTGCGACTCGATCACGGCATGAAAATCCGGTGGAATCACCACGGTGGAGTCGAGTTGCTCCACGATCGCGGGTCCGTCGAATTCATGTCCCGCCTTTAAATCATGACGCGCAAAGACTGGCGTCTCAACGAAGCTCCCGACGGCGTCGAAGTACGCCGGCCGCCGCATCTTCGCCGAAGGCGGTCCGTTCGCTCGCGCCAACATAGGCAACCGGGGTTTCGGGAGCCGTCCGATTCCTGTCGCCCGGGCACCGAAGATTTCCACAGGCTGCGCCGGTTGGGTATAGGCGTATTCGCGTTCATGCTGGCGATGGAAACTGGCCAATAGTTCCGCGAGGGATGCTTCGGAGGGACACTGAACGACAAGTGACCGCCATTGACCGACATAGCGCATCGTAACGTAGCGATGGAATTCGCGATCGACCGCCAGAATATTCTCGGAGTCAAGCAGCGAGCGAAGCTGTACCTCGGCATCCTCCAACATGGCCAGAAGCTCTTCGAAACCGCTTTCGTTTGCTGAGACGACCAGTGTCCTCGTCACGTCATGGCGGACATCGACCAACGCGCAGCCCATGGCTGAGGTGATACCCGGATGCAGTGGAATGATCACGGTCGGAATCGAGAGCTCGCGCGCGACGGTGGCAGCATGAAGCGGACCGGCGCCACCGAATGCGACCAGCGCGAAATCACGCGGATCATAACCCTTTTGTACCGAGACAAGGCGTACAGCATCGGTGATGTTGGCGTTGGCAACTCGGATAATCGCGGCGGCAGCGGTGGTAAGATCTATCCCCAATGGCGTCGCGACTCTCTGCATGATGGCTGCTTCCGCCGCGGCAATGTTCAACGTCATTTGACCGCCGATTAGGCTGCTGCCCAGCCGACCCAGAACGAGGTTGGCATCAGTATTGGTTGGTTCGCAGCCGCCATTTAGATAGCAGGCCGGGCCAGGCCTTGCTCCGGCGCTTTTTGGTCCGCTCCGTAGCGAGCCACCATCATCCATCCAGGCTATCGAACCGCCACCAGCGCCTATAGAAATTAGCTCAATGCTCGGAAAGCGGATCGGGTGGCCAGGTTCCACGGACCAGTCCTGGGTCACGCGGACCTCGCCGTCGTGCATGATAGAAACATCCGCGCTGGTGCCGCCAATATCGACGCCTATCGCATTTTCGAAACCGCATCGTTTCGCGATGTCTGACATGGCGACGGCACCGCCAGCCAAGCCGGACGCGGCCAGGCGGGCGGAATAACCCACCGCCGCCTCTGCTGTCATCACTCCGCCACCGGAATGAAGCACTAACACGGGGCCATCATATCCCTTGTCCTTGAGCTTGACTGTCAAGCGGCGCATATATTTGCCGACTACTGGCGCTAGGATAGCATTGATGACTGTCGTGCTGGTGCGCGGGAATTCGCCTAGCTCTGGCAGAATCTCGGATGAGATTGTGACAGGCACCCCAGGTAACTCGATTTGAAGAATCTCCTTGATGTGCCGCTCATGGACACCGTTGGCGTAGGCATTGAACAGGCACACGGCCACGGTCGCTACCTCGCGCCGGCGCAGAATGCGCGCAACCTCGCGAACCTCATCCTCATCAAGCGGCGTGACGACATCGCCACGATAATCAATGCGCTCGTTCACCTCAAAGCGGTCCCTTCGCCGAATATAGGGCGGCGGCATGTCCCAATAGGCGTCCCATAATTCAGTCTTTGTCGAATCACGAATTTCGAGCACGTCCCGAAACCCTTTCGTCGTCACCAGGGCCGCTTTCGGAAAGGTACGCGTTATCAACGCATTGGTGCCCACCGTCGTCCCATGGCTGAACAGGCGGATGCGGTTCGGCGCCACGCCGGCCTTGTCGAGGCCAGATAGGATGCTTTCGCTGGGATCCTCCGGGATCGAGGGGACCTTGCGAATATCGATCTCGCCAGTGTGCTCATCGATAATGAAGATATCGGTGAAAGTTCCTCCGATATCGACGGCAAAGCGATGGCTCTTCATTACTGCTTCAAACCCTTTCGGAAACGTGTAGCATGTCGATTAGAGCCGCAAAAACAAGGACCGCACCGAGAATCACGAGTTGCGTATAGGATCCGATCCCATTGAGATCCATTCCGTTGGTCACCATGACGATGAACACCGCTCCAAGAGCCGGACCAAGCGCGGTCCCCTGACCGCCACGAAGGGAAACGCCGCCAAGCACGGCCGCCGCGATCGACATCAGCGGCAGGTTGGTGCCAAGGCTTGGCTCACCGGAACCGACGCGAGCAGTAAGCAGGAAGCCGGCAAACCCAGTGAGCAATCCGGCGAGCGAATAGGCCAGCCAGAGATAGAAGCGAACGGAAATTCCGGAGACGCGTGCCGCCCGTATATTGGACCCGATTGCATAGATATAACGGCCTGCGCGGGCATGGAACAGTAGGGTGTGGACGACGACCAGCACGAAGATCGCGGCCGCAATCGGTACCGGAATTCCGAGGACATGGCCGAGAGCAAAAATACGTCCATAAGCTGGCGGCATGCCATAAATGGACATGCCGCTCGAAATGAGCAGAGCGACACCTTGCACCGCCGTAAGCATGCCCAGGGTCACAATCAGCGGCGAGATGCGCGTCAAGGCGACAAACACACCATTGATTGCGCCAACCACGAACCCGACCGCCAGCGCGGCCACCGCGCCACAAGCGATTCCGAACCACGGAGGCAACCCCGACGCGATCATGCTCAACGCCGTGACGATGCTGGTCAGCGCTATGGTTGCGCCGACCGAAAGATCGAATCCCGCCGTGATTATCACTAATGTTTGCGCCAGCGCGACGATCACCAGATAGGACGACTGTACGCCGACATTAACAAGATTGTTGAGCGTCAGAAACCGCGGCTGATCAATACTGAACAGGCCAATTGCTATCAAGAAGAGGAAGGGCAGCGCGCCGACCCGGTCAAAGAGGTGGACGAAGGCTGAAATCGGCTTGGCTGTTACTCGACGGGGAAATGACAAAGTCGGCCTGTCCGTCCGCTTTTCAGAAGGCGCGAGCATGGGTTCCTCGAAAGAAGAGCTCGAGCACCTGCTCCTTGGTGATCTTGTCGACTGCCAGCAGTGGAGCTGCGCTGCGGCCATCGCGTAACACCAGAACCGTATGGGACAGCGCCAGCAGTTCTTCGAGATCCGAGGAAATCAGGATGATCGCGACACCCGTGGCCAGGAGGCCGAACAGCCAGCGATAGATTTCCGTTTTGGTTTGAATGTCGACCCCGACAGTGGGGTCGTCGAGAATGAGAAGGCAGAAGTCGCGAAGGAAGGCACGCGCAAGAACAACTTTCTGCTGATTGCCGCCCGACAAGCTCATAATTGACGCACCAGGCGTCGCCATTTTGATTTGGAGGCGCTCGGTTGCTTTGGCGATCTCGGTGCGCTCGGCACGCGCGTTGATGAACCCCAGTGCTGAGGTGAAGCGCTCCAACGCGCCAATCGATATATTATCGCCGACCGATCGCGTAGGTAGGATTGCATCCTCGTGTCGATCAGCCGGAAAATAGATGACGCCTTGGTCCCGCAATCGCCTCGGCGACGGCCGTTCGATTGCCTTGCCGTCTAGGGTCATGGTTCCTGCGATCATCCGTTCGAACCCGACTAATGCGCGTCCGACGTTCGACGTGCCCGAGCCCGCAAGGCCGGCAAGCCCCAATATCTCGCCCTTGTGCACTACAAAATCCAGATCGCGGACGCCGCTTTTGGTCGTCAGACCTACGACACGCAACAAGATCTCATCTGACGCTGGGTGTCGGACAGGGAAAATATCGCTCTTGGCATGCCCTGTGATAAGGTTGATTAGTGCGCCTTCGTTGTAGGCGCCACGCGGCATTGATTGGACTTTGCGGCCATCACGCAGAACGGTGATACGATCGCCATGTTTCACCACTTCAGCAATGCGATGCGAAATGAAGACGACGGCCCCGCCCGATCGCTTGAATCCGTCAATGATCCGAAACAGATGCTGTGTTTCGCGGTCTGTGAGCGAAGAAGTCGGTTCGTCCAGGATCATAATGCTCGCTTCGTCGAGGAGTGCCTTAGCAATTTCGATCATCTGCTGCTGAGCACGGCTCAGGCGCGCGACCCGGTCGGTGGGGTCTAGCTCGATTCCAAGCGTTTCGAAAACTCTTTGGGCGCGGACGCGCATGCGGCGGCGGTCGAGCAGGCCAGCATGTGTCATCTCCTTACCCAAAAAAAGATTGTCCAATACCGAGACAGTGCGAACTAGGCTGAAATCTTGGAACACGGTTGCGATGCCTAGGGCCCGCGCTGTGGCTGGTGATCCGATTGTGACGCGTTGGCCGTGAATTCGAATCTCGCCTATATCCGCGCTCACAACGCCCGAAAGGATCTTCACAAGCGTCGACTTCCCCGCTCCGTTCTCGCCAAACAAAACATGAGTCTCACCTGCCAGGAGTTCGAAGTCGACCGCCCGAAGTGCGACGGTCGCCCCGAAACTCTTGGTCAGCGAATGAGCGGTCAACAATACGTCCCCCGTGGGCCCGATCGCATTTCGGCCGAACTTCTCTCGGACCATCCGGGGAGCTCGAAGTTACCAGTTGACCTTAAAGACCGGGCTATATCCATTAGGCGCGAACGTACTTTGCCACACAAACGAACCAATATTTCCGTTGGTAATCTCGCCGAGCTTGGTCCCAGTGTGGAAATCTATCTTCCGACCGTCCAGCTTATCGACTGCGGCATCGATGCCAAGGCGTCCCAGTTGGACGGTGTAGTCGGTCGGAGTCATCGCGATCTTGCCGACCTTGATGTAGTTCACTACTGGCGACGAGTCGATCAAGGAGATGATTTTTACCTTCTGGCTGAGCCCAAGTTGCGCCAGCACGTTAACTGCTGCCGAAGCGGCCACCGGATTGCCGACGATATAGTTCACGTCGGGATTGGCTTGCAGCACATTTTGCAGCAAGGTCATCTGAACATCCTTGCCCGTGTCGCCCCATTTCGTGGCTATAATCTTGATATTGGGGCGGTCGTGGATTGCTTCTTTAAAGCCATCCAGCATGTCTTCGGCCCACCCTGAACCAGCTGGCCCCGGAAACACGGCGACGTTCGCCTTCGCAGCGCCGACCGTGCGCCGGAGATATTGGCCGGCAAGGTTCGCGGCGACGCGATAGGAGACGAGGCGCTTTGCCGTCACCTTTTCCGAAGCCAACGGATTAATCAAATCGATCACGGGAATCCCCTTAGCGATGATTTGATTCACCTTCTGCACTTCGGCATGGGAACCGATTGGCGCCAGTACGATAGCATTGACGCCCTCGGCGACAACATTGTCGAGCTGATTGAGTTGGCCGGTAATGTCCGTATAGCCCTGCGCCGCCAACAGCTCAGCCTTTATGCCGAGCCGCTTCGACTCATCCATAGCGCCATAGCTGGCGGCAAGCCAGTAGGGATCCTTGAGGTGCGGAATGAGGATCGCGATTCGCCAAGGCTTTTTCGCCGCCTTAGGAGGCACGTAAACGCTGTCGGTGACTTTGCCGTTGGCAGCAGTGATCTGAATGTTGATCGGAGCGGCCTCTTCGGCGCGTGCGCTGCCTGCCGCCAAGATCAGTCCTAGCGCAAGGGCCGCCGTGATTCGATGGAATCCTTGTGTCATCGCCCAAACTCCCTTCCAACGCTGCCGCCTCATCTGCGGAAGACGTCTATTGAACCGCCGCCGTCGCTTAAGAAGTCGCGCCTCGGCAACAAGCGCAGCCACTGCGAGACCCATTCTGGACGATGCGATCCAGACATTCCTATCAGATGAGTAATTTTCTGTAAAAGAATTTTTTTCGTCCTTAGAAATATTTATGTTATATCAGCGCGCCTACCCTCTGCGGACGACGCACGGACGATGTACACCTTTGACCAAACTCACATCCGGGAGCTCCTCCCCTGGCCGTCGCTGATCGCTGCCATACGCGAGATGTTCATTTCCGGCTGCGAGGCGCCATTGCGCCATCACTATGAAATTCCTGTTCCTGGTGGCGAGATGGGAACGCTACTCTTGATGCCGGCATGGCAGTCGGGGCGTTTCATTGGGGTCAAGGTCATCACCATCTTCAGCGGAAATACCCGCGGTATCCTTCCCGCCGTCTCTGCAATCTACGTACTAGCAGACGCCAACACCGGCGAGATGCTCGCTCAGTTCGACGGTGCAGAGATAACGGCGCGCCGCACGGCCGCGGCCTCAGCGCTGGCCGCGTCTTATCTTGCGCGGCGCGATGCGCGACGCCTACTCGTCATTGGAACGGGGCGCGTGTGCAGAAATCTAGTGCAAGCGTATTGTGCCATCCGGCCGATCGAAGAGGTTCGCGTCTACGGCCGAAACGCGGATCGCGCCAGACAATTTGTGAAAGATTTGGAATTCCTACCGCCGCGCTTCAGCATAGCCGTCGATCTTTCGTCGGCCCTGCGACAGGCGGACATAGTCACATCGGCGACTCTTGCAACCGAACCGATCATCCTAGGGCGGCATCTTCCCGATGGCGTCCATATCGACCTAATCGGCGGATTTCGGCCGGACATGCGAGAGGCCGATGACGATACGATAAAGCGGGCGGGTGTGGTCTTTGTGGATACGCGTGACGGCGCCTTCAAGGAGGCCGGCGATATCGTGGTGCCGATTGCAACCGGCATTCTGGACGAGCACTCTGTGGTCGCCGATCTTCATGATCTGTGCTCTGGTAGACACGCGGGACGGACAGGCGATGCGGATGTGACCGTCTTCAAGTCCGTTGGTGCTGCACTCGAGGATCTTGCAGCCGCCATTTCGGCCTATCAGCAGTTCTTGAAGCAATCCGCCGACAAATGCGATATCCACTAGGCAATTGATTCGCGGAATTGGCAAAGGTCCCGCTAATCGAAAGCGACGATTGCGCCAACAATGGGAAGATCACGAGTAATAGCGATGAGATCGACCACGGACGATCAAGTGATAGATTTTGGCGAGCGTGTTAGAAAACTCCGCAGTGAGCGGAATCTGACCGGGAGCCAACTGAGCGAGCGTGCAAAGATCTCCCCCTCAACACTGTCGAAAATTGAAAACAACCGATTATCGCCAACTTACGATACGATCATGAGGCTGGCGCGTGGACTGGGGGTGAATGTCGAATTACTGTTTTCGGATTCGCTTCCCAAAGAGCCGATTGGAAGGCGCTCGGTGACACGAAGCGGGCAAGGTAGTCTGCACAGTGCGCAAGCCTACACTTACGAAATGCTGTGTTCCGACATCTCGAATAAGAAGCTTATCCCTATCGTTGGTCACATCAAGGCACATTCGAGACAAGAATTTGGCGACCTTATCGCGCACGAAGGCGAGGAACTCATTTACATTCTTTCCGGCCGGGTCGAACTCCACTCGGAGTTTTACGAACCGCTTGTTCTTGAAGTCGGCGATTGCGTTTTCTTTGATAGCCGGATGGGACACGCGTGCATCACGGCAGGCGATGATGATGCCAAAATTCTCTGGGTCTGTTCCGATCGCGACGCCATCGAACTCGTTCATCAGGCCCCGATTCCCTGAGGCGGACCAGTAGTACTCGAAGGCGAGCATCACGGTTGAATTGCCCAGATCCATGCCTCAGATTATCGATACCGCCGACATTTGCTGCGTCGCGCTCGAACTCAGCTAGGGCGGCGCGCCTCCGGCGTTGGCGACGAGATCGTTGGCGGAGGCGAACACCTGAACCGGCCCCGTGACATCGAGCAGTTGCACCGCCGGAAAGGCGAGCACCTCGATGGCCCGGATCGAACTTG
>JBOHLV010000307.1:0-14677 GCA_050729815.1 Allostellaceae bacterium | reverse complement strand
TCTACGTCGGCGGTGGCGGCATGTCCGAAGCCAGCAACCTGACCGTGGACGACTCATTCACGAATACCGGCGGCTATCTGGCAGTGAACGGCGGCAACACCGCGGCAGCCGTCTCGACGGTGACGGTTAAGGGAACGGACGCGGCGCCGGGAACGCTCACCGGGACATACGCTCTTACGGGCAATACCGGCGGCGCGGTGCTGAACTACAGCAACAGCGCAAGCGGTATCACCGCGATTGGCGACGGCAGCATGAATGCCGGGTATCTGTATCTGATAGGGTCGAATGCCTATGCGGAGATCGGGGCGACCAATAGCAACAGCGCGCTATCGGGGCTAACGACGATCAACGACAATGGTGCTTTGGACCTGCGCGACGGCGCCAGCGTGTCCAGCACCGGCAATCTTACGGTCATGACCGGCAACGAGGGGCGGCTGAAGATTGATGCCTATGGCGGGTCCGGCGGCAGCGCGATGATGATCACCGGAAATCTGACCAACAGCTCCACCGGCTTCGTTGGCGACGGCGGCGTCTCGGTCGGCAACAGCTTCATGAGCACGGCCGACTCGCTCAATGTGACGGGAATGCTCAACAATTCCGGGATCGTCGACTTGGCCGGCAGCGCCACGGCGACCGCGACGATTACGGCGGCGAACGTCACAAATTCCGGCACCGTCAATATCGGTGCTTACGGAGATTTGGGCGTGACGGGCAGCTACAGCCAGACTGCGGGAACGACCAGCGTCTATGCCAATGGCATGCTTGACCCGGTTAATAACATCGTAAGCGGCGGGCTGTTCCAAGGCGACGGCACGGTACAGGGCAACGTCCTCGTCAGCGGGACCGGCGAGGTCGAGGCAGACGACCCGAGCAACATAAGTCTGGTTCCACAAACCCTGACGATCAGCGGCAATTATAACCAAAGCGGCGGCACGCAAGAGGCGGAGCTGTCGACCGGCAATGCGGCGAACGTGATCTCCGTGTCGGGCGCGGTCAACCTCACCGGCGGTACGCTCAACGCCAATACGCTCAACAGCCTGACGCTCGCCGCGGGGCAAGGTTATACCGTCATGACTTACCCCGACGGCTCCTTGTCGGGCATGTTCGAAAGCATTGCCGACAGCGCGCTCGGCAAGAGCGGCGGTCCCACATACGTCGATCTGGGCAACGGTCTGACGCTGGGCGTCAACTACAACAATTCGGCCGGAAACGTCCAAATGGAGGTGGTCGACACGCCGGCGACAACGGCGGAAACCTGGAAGGGCGGCACCGGCAATTGGAGTAGCACCAATTGGAGTAGCGGCGCCGCGCCGACTTTCTATTCCGACGTCACGATCGGCGCCACGAACAGTGGCGATGTCACGCTAGATCAGGACGGCACGATCGACAGTCTCGCCATCAATAGCGGCAACACGCTGGAATACAATAGCGCGACGCCCCAGTCCTTGACTGTGGGAACGAACGTCACGATCGCATCCGACGGCGCCCTGAGCATGACAACGAGCGCTGATGAACTCGCGGTTGGTGGCGCGATCGATAACACCGGCACGCTGACGGCGGGCGCCGGCATCGCGATCAATGTACTCAATTTTGCCAGCGCGACCGACGCGGTCACCAACGAGACCGGCGGCCAGATCGTGTTAGGCGGCAACCTCTCCGCGCAAGGCGCGGTAGCAAACGACATCAATGCCACCGTCACGATGCAAGGCGGCACTCTTGCCGCAACAGCGCTCTCCAACACGAGCTCGATCACGGGCTATGGCGCTGTCTCCCCGACCATTAGCAACAGCGGCATGGTCGAGGCCTCGGGTGGCGCGCTGGCGGCAGAAGGCGGCGTTCAGGGTACCACCGGCAGCGTCACCATTAGCAACGCCGCGACGCTCGATCTGAGCTCCACCGGCGCATCGGGCAATACCGCCGGTATGCTCGCCAACAATGGTACGCTCTCCCTTGGCAGTAACAACATTACCGTTTCGACCAGCTACACCAATGCCAATTTCGGCACCGGCAACAGCTTCGACAAGACCGCGAACGTCACTGGTACGGGTCAGATTCTGGCCGCCGGCAATGTGGCGCAAGCGGTCACCGGAAGCCAGGTTAGCAGCGGCACGACCTCAACGCCGACGCTCGCCTTCGGCAATGTTCATGTGGCGAGCGACAACGGCACCACCTACCAGATCGCGAATAATGGCACGAGCGGCCCCTCGCTCTATGGCGCGATCGAGACGACCGCGAACGGCGGCAAGGTCACGAACTCCGCGTTGTCGGGCAGCGGCGTCACTGCGCAGAATTATGGCCCGATCGCAACGGGGAACAGCACCTCCGCATACACGGTGAATTATGACCCGACCACGGCCGGCCCGCTGTCCGGACAGGCGGTGCACATCGCTAACAATTTCGCCAATGTCGGCGAGCAAACCATGGCGATCACGGGCGCTGCCTATGACTACGCCAACCCGACGATCTCGCCGAACCCCGTCAATTTCGGCAATGTGCATGTCAACACGCCCACCAGTCAGGCTCTGACCATCGCCAACACGACAATCACCGATCCAAATTATCAGGAAGGGCTGGACGCCAGCATTTCCGGCACCACCGGCGGGGTCACCACGAACAGCAGCACGATCACCAACCTCACGGCCGGGACTACCAGCACGGCGATCTCGGTCGGAATCGATACCAGCACCGCCGGCGACAAGTCTGGCTCGGCGACGGTTGCGCTGACCTCCAACGGCACCATCGATGGATTGAAGTCCACGACGTTGACCCCGCAACCGGTGACAGTGACCGGCGCGGCCTATGACTACGCCAACCCGACGATCTCGCCGAACCCGATCAATTTCGGCAATGTCCATGTCGGCACGACCCAAAATCAGGCCCTCACCGTCGCGAACACGACGATCACCGATCCTAGCTACCAGGAAGGGCTCGACGCCACTATCTCCGGCACCACCGGCGGGGTCACCACGAACAGCGGCACGATCACCAACCTCACGGCCGGGACTAGCAGCACAGCGATCTCGGTCGGGATCGATACCAGCACCGCCGGCGACAAGTCAGGCTCCGCGACGGTTGCGCTCATCTCCAACGGCACGATCGATAGTTTGATGCCCACAACGTTGACGCCGCAACCGGTGACAGTGACCGGCGCGGCCTATGACTACGCCAACCCGACCATCAACAATGCGCAGCCGATCAACCTCGGCAACTTCCATGTCGGCACCCCGCCGAGCCAAGCCGCGGTATCAATCACGAATACGACGTTTAGCAGTTCGGCCTATCAGGAGGGGCTTGATGTTTCCGTTGCATCGGCCTCCGACTCCGCAACCTCGAACAACGGATCAATCAGCCTGCTGGCGGCTGGTGCCAACGACAAATCGGCCATCGAAGTCGGGGTTAACGGAAACACCGCAGGTGTTGAGACGGGCTCGGTGACCTTGAATTTGACCTCGAACGGCGCGGGCACCAGCGGCCTCGGCACCACGCCATTAACGCCGCAGAGCGTGAGTGTGACCGGCACCGGTTACCGGCTCGCGCAGTCGAATTCCATCGCGCCGATCAATTTCGGTGTCATCCACGCTGGTTCTGGCACCGTGATGCAAGACTTGACGATTGAGAACGTCGCGGTTGCCGATGGCTATTCCGAAGGGCTCGATAGCAGCTTTGGGAGCTATGCGAACAGCGGCGGGACGCTCGCGCCCTCGTTCAACGGTTCAATCACGAACTTGGCCGCGGGGACCACCGACGGCTCAAGTATGGTTGCCAGCCTTGACACGAGCACGGCCGGATCGGTGAGCGGCACGATCACCATTCTTCAGGATTCCAATGGCACGATCGATAGCCTTAGCAACACTAACTTGGCAAGCCAGTTGGTCGGCGTCAGCGGCACGGTCAATGCAATTGTCACCAATGAAGCAGTTCCGGTAATCAACAATTCACCGATCGATTTCGGCAATGTGCGTATCGGTACTACTTTACCGACCCAGGCAATAAGCGTGACCAACGGCGCCCCGAGCAGTTCATACACGGAGGGGCTCATTGGAAACGCGACGGGAGCTATGGGCCAATTCACCGCGACGGGAGGTTTTGGCCCACCGAGCCCACCGAACACCGACCCCGAACTCGAAGGTCAACAAACGAACAGTTCTGCCATCCAGGTCGGGATGAACACCTCGACCGCCGGGGCCCAGACGGGCAATGCGCAAATCGACTTCAAATCGGATGGCACCAGCTTCCTCGGCGGCACGATCACCGATCTTGGCACGACGGATGTCGCGATGGAGGGCAATGTCTATCGCCTCGCGACCGGTAGCGCTTCGGATGTCGATCTCGGCGCCGTGCGGTTGGGGCTTGGGACACTGTCCGGCAACATCGCAGTTAGCAATATCGCCGCCACTGACGGCTTTAGCGAGAATCTCGATGCCGCCTTCAGCGGGACAACGCCTGACGTGACCAACTCAAGTGGCGGTGTCACCGGCCTTACTCCCGGCAACACGAACAATGCGGGCCTTAGCGTATCGCTGAATAGCGGCACGGCTGGCAACATTAGCGGTACCGCCACCGTGCAGTTCCAGTCCGACGGCACTGGAATCGATGGCGGCGCGGCGATCGATAACGGCACCCAGACGGTAAATGTTACCGGCAAGGTCTATACCCCTGCCGTGGCCCAGGTGAACACCGCCAGCCCGATCGATTTCGGTATCGTCCATGTCGGCGATGGCAGTGGCACCGTTTCGGAAAGCGTCTCGGTCACGAACGGCGCCACGTCGACTGCCCTCAACGACACGTTGGTCGGCTCGATCGGCGCCGGCGGCTCGCCATTCTCCGGTAGCGGCAGTCTCGGCGCGGGTCTCGGCGCCGGGGCGTCGTCCACGGCACTCCAGGTCGATCTCGACACCAGCACGGCCGGAATCTTCTCTGGGGCCGCCAATCTGTCGCTGGCGAGCCACGATTCGGACCTGAGCGACCTAGCGTTGACCACCAGCGCGCTGTCACTGACCGCGCAGGTCAACAACTATGCGTCCCTGGCGTTCCAGAAGTCGAGCGGTGCGGGCAGCCTCACCGGCGGTAGTCTCAGCTACATTCTCAATTTCGGCAATGTGCTCCTCGGTGGTTCGACGGAAACTGCGGACCTCAACTTCCTCAACAATAGTCCCACCGCCGACAAGGACTTTACCGACTTACTGTCGTCCTTGGGCACCATCCTTTCGGGGGCCGGAGATTTCGGCATCACGGGCGATTCGGTCAGCGACCTCGCGGGCGGCGACACCAGCAGCAGCCCGTTCGATATTAGCTTCGACCCCGCCAGCCTAGGCGGCTTCAACGAGATTCTGAGCTTCGATGTCGAAAGCAGCAATAGTAGCGGCTACGACAGTAATGTCGGTACTGTTTCGTTCAATATCGAGGGCGACGTCGTGCCGGCCGTTTCCAGCGTACCCGAGCCCAGCGGCATGATGGTGATCTTCCCCGGCCTTGCCATGCTATTCTTCCTGCGCCGCCGCAAAAGACAGGCACGGCGTTAGGGGATTAGTGGATGCCCGCTCGGGGGTGGCTCGATCGCGTGTTGCTTGTCGTCGCCAGCGTGACCTTGGTGCTGGTCATCGCCTATATTGTCTTGGCGCAAGAAAATCGCTCGACCCAGGCCGATGTCAATCGCCGCCAGCAGTTCATCAACCAAAGCATCCAGCTCGGCCGCATCAACGACAATTTGATCCGAACGATCGCGATGGCCGCTATCAAGGACAAGGACGACAAGTTGCGTGGCCTGCTGACACGGAACGGCATTACGATCAATATGCCCATGCGTCCCGGCGGCACAAAGAGACCGCCGCAGGTGGCCGCGCCGACACCAAAAAGCAAGCCGCCCGCAACCAGCTTGCCACCATCGGCGCCGGCCAAAAAGGCGCCCTGACGATGGCGACCAATGATCGCAGCCGGGCCAGTGAGTTACCGCTATCGGTGATCCTGGTGATCTTATCGCTATTCGTGCTCATGGCCTTTGAGACCGGCGAGGCGATTCATGACCGCGGCGCTCTGGCCGTCCTCTTGCGGGGACAAGAACCGACCGTGCGACATGCGATCAAGCTGCGCCGCCAGCTCCAGACCCTCGCCGGCAAAACCGCGGAACTAGCCCGTGGGGGTGATACCGCCGCGAAAACCGTCGTCGATGAAATGAAGCACCGGGGAATCACCCTCTCGCCTCCGGGGCACTGACACGGGCGTCCCGTTTCCGACTCCGCGAGCGTTTGAAGCCAACGGCAGTTATCGCAGGTCCGAGTCCGGTCAGACCGAATTGCGGCCCCGCCTGTCACGATGGGGCACCCTGATCATCAGTAGACCGGCACCAGGTCGTGGCCGAGCTACTCGACCACGATCCCGGCACCAACTGGAGCGCGTCCCCGCTTGAATTTCGATTGCGCGCAATTGTCGGTCTCGGCCAATGCGCGCCCCCGCAACCACTTCCAGCATAACTCAATCACCGTCCCGATCTGACGATCGGGGCAGTTTTTGGCGTTGTAGTGGCGCGATGTTTCACAATTGAACAACGCATTCCGCTGAAGTTCGAATCCCTCTCGATCCGCCATTTCAGTCCCTGAGTGGGCACTGAGTTTACGCCGTTTTTTCCGGTAAGCGCCTGAAGCAGCCGGGTCTTCGACCCCATGATCCGAACTTCACCGTCCGCCACCTCGACGCGCTGGGCAAGCGCCCGCAAGTGGTCGCGGCGGTAGCCGCCTCCTTCAAGGCGGATGCGCTGGCGGGCGGTCTTGGCGAAGGTGCGGACCATCTGCGGGGTGATGGCCTTGGAGCCGGAGTGGTCGAGCATGGCCTGGGCGCGCTCGGCGTCGGCCTTCGCCTGGTCCCTGATAGCCTTGAGGCCGTCGATGCGGTCTTTCAGGGCCGGGTCGTCCAGGTCGGCAACGCCCGCCTCGATGGCGTCATAGAGGCGCTTGAGGCGCGCTTCGGACTCCGCCGCGCGCCTGTTCAGTTCGGCAATGTGCTCGCGCTGGCGCCCGGATCGCTCCTGCCGCCGGCCGAGGACCGCGGCGAGGATCGTTTCCAGCCGTTCGGGTTGGAGCAGACGGTCCTCAAGGTGGCTGGCGACAAGATCGTCCAGCTTATCCATCGGCACCGCCATGCCTTCGCAGGCGGTCGGCCCCTGCCGCGCCTTGGTCGAGCAGGCGTAATAACGATAGCGCCCGCCCTTGCCGGTGCGGATGGTCATGGCGCCGCCACACTTGCCGCAGTGGATCAGGCCGGTGAGCATGGTCGGGCCGCTGATGACGGCGGATGGCGTCACCGTGGGATGACGGGCCTTTAGCAGCGCCTGCACGGTGTCGAAGGTCTCGCGGTCGATGATCGGCGGCACCGGCACGACCACCACCTCCGTTGTCGGCTTCAACTCCTTGGACTTGGACCGCTTGTTGAACTCATGCTCGCCCATGTAGGTGCGGCGGGTCAGGATGCGGTGGACTTGGCCGATGCCCCAGCGCCCGCCGTCACGGGTGAAGATGCGGTTGCGGTTCAGGTAAGAGACGATGTTCTTGACGCCCATCTGGCCCTTGGTGCCGTCGCCGTGGAGCGCAAGCCGGTAGATCAGCCGCACCGTCTCGGCGTGGAGCGGGTCGATCTCCAGCTTCTTCTTGACCTTCGTGCCGCGCGTCTCGGCAGCGACCGTGCGGTAGCCGATGGGTGGCAACGAGCCGTTCCAGAAACCTTGCCGGGCGTTCTCCTTCAAGGCGCGGATGACGTGCTTGGCGTTTTCCTTGGACTGGTATTCGTCGAACAGCGCCATGATCTGCCGCATCATCACGTGCATGGGATCGTCGCCCATCTCCTGCGTGATGGAGACGAGCTTGACCCCGTTCTTCGCCAGCTTTCGGACGTAGAACTCCAACTCGAAGTGATCGCGGAAGAAGCGGCTGAACGAATGGACGATCACCACGTCGAAGGTTGCGGGCTTCGTCATGCCCGCTTCGATCATGCGCTGGAACTCGGGGCGGCGGTCGTTGGTCGCCGACGCGCCCGGCTCCACATAGGTCTCGACGAGCTGGTAGCCGCGCAAGGCGCAATAGGCTTCGCCCTGGCGCTTCTGGTCGGGAATGGAGACATCGTGCTCGTCCTGCCGCGCGGTCGAGACGCGTAGATAGAGGGCGGCGCGCAGGGGGATTGTGGAAGCGGTCATGCCGGGCCTCCTTGTGCGGCAGTCTCGTCAGGCGACAACACGGCGACACCGAACGGCAGGAAATGCTTGGTGTTGCGGGTGACGATGACGAGTTCATGTGCTGCGGCGGTCCCGGCAATCACGGCGTCCGCCATGCCGGGGTCGTGACCGGCCGCAAGCGCCTTAGCCTCCAATCGCCCGCCGATTGCGGCGGCCTGCGCGTCGAAGCCAATGATCTTGTCATCGTATGTGGAGACGAGACCCCTGAGCCATGCTTTCAGGCTCGCGGCCTTCGCCGTTGCCCCCTTGTGGTCGAGGAGCGCGATTCCCTTCTCGATCTCATGGATGGAGACGACCGACAGAAATAGCCGTCCATCTGCGTCCATGCGGTCCAGCCAGGCGAGGAAGTCAGCGGATGCTTCCGCCTTCGACGGCGCCAGCATGGAAACGACGTTGGTGTCGAGAAGGAAGCTGCTCAAAGCTCAACATCCCGCGATGGTTTGCGGTTGCGCGGGAACTCTCCGCCTGGGAACGTCCTGAGATAGCCGACAAGGCCCGCCCGTTTGCGCGTCAGCGCCTTGCGCGCGATCTCCGCCGCCTCGACCGAAACCAGGGCCGCAACGGGCTTGCCATGACGGGTGATGGTCACGATCTCTCCTTTGACGGCTTCATCAACGAGGCTGGAAAATCCAGCCTTGGCGTCTCTGAGGTTGATGGTCAGCATGTTGCGCCCTCACATATGTAGCCATATGTGACTACATGTAATCCATTGGAGGGCGGATTTCAACGCCGATTTCGACGCCTGGAGCATCAGCCGTCGGGGCCGAACAACTCATCGAACAGGTCGCCGAACCATTGCTCGAACACCTCGATCTCGGCCTCCGTGACCGGAACGGGATGGGGCCAGTCGTCGGTGACGGTCCAGGCGGATAGGTCATGTTTGGGCGGTCTGCCGGGGAACGGCCACGGATAGCCCAGCAGCACCTCAAGCTGCTCGGATGCCGTGGGTGACCTGACGCGCCGGGAGCGGGAGCGCGCGCCGCGATCAGACGCCATCGAGGCCGCGCCCGCTTCCCGGCCGCCACGCCACGGGATCGGCGACCCAACGGTCGATGTCGGATTCCCGCCAGCCCGCGCCGTTGACGTTGATCCTGATCTGGGGCGGGAACGTGCCCTCGGCGATCTTGCGGTAGATGGTGGACCTTGAGAGACCCGTCCGGTTGCGGACGGTGTCCAGGCGGATGATACGGTCTGGTTGGCGCATGGCCGCGATGCCTCCTGCTGGCTGTTTGTGGGACTGCCAGGACACGCAAAGGCAAGGATTTGTTGTTGTGCAATAGATAGTTAGTCGTCGTAGGGCTGTGGCGAAGAGGCGGCGGTAAATAGGATGGTTCTACAGCCCGAGACCCCGGCCCCGGCCAAGCCCGAACGTGAGGGTGAGGTCGCGACCGACGCCCATTCCCGAATCAAATGAGATGCCGAGTTCCCGCTTGCGGCCCGCCAGAAGGGACTCCATCTGCGGATCGCGTTCCAGGCTGTGCGCCATGTTCCCCATCTCTGCCCGCGCGGCCCTGTGACCGGCATAGTCGCCCGCCGCATATCGCTCGTCGCTGGCCCTGTGGAGGTTTTGCCAGCGTTCCACGAAGCGATCGGCGTGGCGGGCCGGTTCGGTGCGTAGCTCGGTTTCTAGTTGCAGGGCGCGGATCGCGCGCCGGGCGTCGCCGGACGCCGCCTCCGCCGCAAGCTCCGGGTTCTTCTTATAGGCCGCTTCAGCGTCATGCGAGCCGTAGGGGCGCACCTCCTCGAACCGCTGGCGCGCCTCCTGCAATGCCCTGACCTGATCGGGGCTGGCCTTGCCGCTCTGGTCCTGCGCCGCGAAAATCGCATCGACGGCGCGGGCATGGCGGACGAGCGCCCGGCCACGGGCGCGGCGCAACGCCGCGTCGAAACAGAACATCCCGCCCAAGCAGAGGGACATCAGGCCTTTCGATGAAATTCCCCTTAACGCCGCCCGTTGTGGAAAGCATTGAAGATCATCCTGCGAATCTGTGACGCAGCATCATGTCGTCGTGTCACCACGCCGCCGGGACAAGGCTTCGGCGAGCGCGACAACTCGCTGGCCTGACGCGTGTCCGTGACACGGCGGGGTTGGGGGCGTACAGTCGCGCGCGAATGCGGGCGAGAGGGCATGTCGGGAGAGCGAGTCGAGCGGCGTCTCAGCGCCATCTTCGCGAGCGACATCGCCGGATATAGCCGGCTGATGGGCGTCGACGAGGAAGGGACGCTGCGCGCATGAACGCGCTGCGCCGCGAGTTTCTTGACCCGACGGTGGCGCTGCATCGCGGCCGCTTCGTCAAGCGCACCGGCGACGGTGCGCTGATCGAATTCGCCAGCGCCGTCGATGCCGTGCGCTGCGCCGTCGAGATTCAGCGCGGCATGGCCGAGCGCAACGTGCCGGTGCCACCGGAAAAGCGCATTGAGCTGCGCATCGGCATCCATGTTGGCGACATCATCATCGACGACGACGACATTTTCGGCGACGGCGTCAACATCGCGGCGCGGCTCGAAAGCATCGCCCAGCCGGGCGGCATCTGCCTGTCGGACGATGCCCACCGCCAGGTGCGCGGCAAGCTCGGCGTCGAGTTCCAGGATTCGGGCGAGCAGGAGCTGAAGAACATCGCGCGGCCGGTGCGCGTCTATCAGCTGCGGCCCGACGGCAAGGCAGCCGCCAAGGCCTCGACGTCGGGGCCGATCCTGCCTGACAAGCCGTCGATCGCCGTGCTCGCGTTCCAGAACATGAGCGGCGATATCGAGCAGGAATTTTTCGCCGATGGCATCGCCGAAGACATCGTCACGGCACTGTCGCGGTCCCATTGGCTGTTCGTTATCGCCCGCAATTCCTCCTTCACCTACAAGGGGAAATCCGTCGACGTGCGCCAAGTCGGCCGCGAGCTTGGTGTGCGGTACGTGCTTGAAGGCAGCGTGCGCAAGGCGGGCAATCGCGTGCGCATCACCGCGCAGCTGATCGACGCGAGCGGTGGCCATCATGTCTGGGCAGATCGCTATGATCGCGCACTCGAAGATATTTTCGCAGTCCAAGATGAAATCACGCAGAGCATTATCGGAGCGATCGCGCCCGGCATCGTCACCGCCGAGGTGCAGCGCACCCAGGGGCGCGACGCTGCCGAGTTGGGCCAATGGGAGCGCGTGATGCGCGCGCATTGGCACATCCGACGATTTACCCGCGAAGATTGTCTTGAAGCGATCCGGTTGATCCAGGAGGTGTTGCAGCGAGATCCGCATAACGCCTCAGCACTGTCCGATCTCGCACTCAATTGGCACTATGGTGGTTTTTTTGGCTGGACGGTGGAGCCTCTTCCCGTCGCCATGGAACAAATGGGTGAGGCGGCGCGCCGCGCGGTAGCCGCCGACGATCGGGACGCTGCGGCTCATGCGTCATTCGGCATATATGAGCTCTTCTCGAATCGGCATGATGAAGCGGTCGGGTGCCTCAAGCGCGCAATCGAACTTGATCCGAACTCAAGTTTCGCCCGCGGCTATCTGGGCACGGCCTACAGTTTCGGTGGCGAGCCCGACCAAGGGATCGCCGCCCTCGAAGAAGCGATACGGTTGAGCCCGCGCGATTACCTGATGGTGGTCTGGCATACCGCCGGCGCCTGGGCGAATCTAGCGGCGGCGCGCGATGCGGCTGCGGTCGCTTGCGCGCGCCACGCCATCGATGCCAATGACCATTTTCCCGACGCCCATTGCACGTTAGCGTCGGCCTTGGCGCATCTCGGCCGCATGGGCGAGGCGCGCGCCGCGCTCGACACCTTCACGCGATTGCTCCCCGGCGTGACACTCGGCGATCCGCGCTTGATACGCCCGCTAAAGAAGCCAGCGGACCGAGACCGGTTCTTCGAAGGGCTGAGGCTAGCCGGCCTGCCTGAATAGCCATCGCATTTCTGTGTGCATGCTACCGCGATCAAGACCGCACAGCGCCTGGAACACGCTGGGCGACGTGGTGTGGTCAGAAGTGTGGACGTTTTGGGAGAGATAGCTATACCGTAAGCGATGTTATCGAGCGCTTGACGATGTCGGAATTCGATTCGGATGCCGCCATTCGAGCCAAGCGAGGCTGCCAACCGTCGGGCGACAGCTGCGGCGAGGCATAGAAATCCGCGCCGGCCGAGACGAAAGACGCCGGAAAGAGGGAGGCGTGGGCCAAGCGCGGGGTAGCGTTCTTTCAAGGCCGGGCGCGGCGATCTGCGTCAGCGCCTGACCGCGACAATGGTGGCCCTCCGGCGCAACCGCGTAGCGCGCAACCGGCATCAGGCGGCGCTGGCACGACATGACATGCGCACCTGGCAGGTCGAGCGCCGCAAGCGCACAGGCACCTGATCGAACTCGGCGGCCTCGTCGTCAAGGCGGGCATCGTGGACCTGACCAGCGAAGACCGCACCGTGATCTTTGGCGCGCTGCTCTGGATGGCCGACAAGCTCCAAAGCGATGAACGCGAGAAGGCGTTGGCGCTCTGGGCCGTCAAGGGAAAGCTGGCCTTCGAGGCGGAACGCGCCAGCACGAATCTTACCGCCGCACAGGACCAACCCGGTGGGGCGTGACCGATGGCGGGCGGCGCGGCGACCCACATATCGTAGCGCCGACCGCCATCGCGCGGCTTGCCGCGCAAACTCGACACATGCACCCTATACAAAATAAGCTCTAATGGGCACAGCTACGCGCTCAAGATATGAAGGACGAATATGGATAATACTGCGTTCTCTGGGTTCGTAGCCGACGCGGCCAACATAAAGAATTCCGGCAGGTGGGCGGCGTTGAACGAGCGTGTCCGACAGATGGCTGCGAAGCCTGAGGCTGGGACGGGGTGGTACGTTCAGCTCTTCGGTCAGCTTTGCTATCAGGTGTTATCGGAATACAGTGCGCTTAAGCGTGCCTACGACGATGAGCAGAATGGAGAGGCCGCGCTCCTCGCATGGAGGGCTCGGAACCTTCTGGAACTGTCCGTATGGGCGACGTATTTCAGCAAGAGCAGCGATAACGCACGCCGCTTGTACGAGGATGCGGGCCGCGATGCCGGTGAGCTTTTCGGTACCTTTGAGAAGTGGGGTCAGAAAAGCGGGCAGTCATCCAACTGGCTAAATTCGCTGGCGAGCGGCATAGCAGGCCTCGCCGCGCGGGCTCAAGGGGAAGGGATCACAACTCTAGACGTCCGGTACATGCGGGTTGATGATGCGGCCGCAACCTGCGGATGGAAGGACCAATACAAGATCATGTCGAAGATGCTGTCCAAATTCGTGCACCCTACGGCCCTCCAGATTTTGGGCGTGGATGACGACGCGAAGCAGTCTCTGCAACGGGAATGCTTTTTCAGTCTAGGTTGCTTGTTCTTTACCGGAGCCTTCAATGCCCTAGAGAATTTACAGGCAGCAAACGAAGCGAATAAATGATTTGTAAAGCCGCGAGCGTACAATCGGACCCACGCCGCGTTGGGAGAGCTACAGCCCATGACAGAACGTCAGAACGAATGGATCATAGCCGCGATAGAGGAATTCCGCGCCAAAATGTTTGAAGCCTTCAAGCAAGCAGAAGCGGTGCACGCGGCGTCTGTCAAGGATTCTGAGCAAGCGATCGCGGCGGCTAAAGAGTTTGTAACTAAGGCCAATCTCTTTGGAGCGGCCTTGGAAATGTATGAGAGCACCCGCCATTACCACGCCTGGTGCAAGCACGATGACTGGTCTGTGTGGAACGTCATCAGCGTTACGAACGTGAAGGAGCAAGCAGCGGCACGGCCGGATACCTCGGGTTTTACTTGGCGCGAACATGCTTGGGCGTTTTTGCTCAGGGACAAGAGACCTTCGTACTCAGGAGACAAAACGTTCGCGACTCTGTCAGTCGAGTGTGATGGTGAGCCGGTCATGGAGTTGAGGATCGTCACTGATCACGATTCGGAGTTTGACCGCTGGAGACTGGTCGACGTGCAAGCGCTCGCGGTCGGCCCTTGGGCGGCGGAGTTGACGGAGATGGCTGCAACGATGGAATTGGCAAAGCAGAACAGGCAGCATGAGGCGAACACCGAACGCATGCGTGAGCAAGCCGCTCGTATCAAGTTGTGACGATATGAGTAACGAGCCTCATGGGGTACCCGACGAAATCCGGGCATGGATTGAAGGCTTGGCGCGTGAGCGCGGCCCAGTGCCGACGACAGACCGGATGTTCCGACATGGGCGAGAATATCATGAATGTGCGTTGCGGTGCTTGGAGTTGCGGAACGGACACGGGTTCCTTTTCCAGCCAAGCCTCGTCCTTTTCGCATTCGTTGTCGAGATTTACCTCAAGGGGCTTCTTGCCATCGAAGGGACGAATGCTCGGAGGCTTATCCCGTTGACTCAGATGGCACTACATGTAGTATCTGAGCGGTCCGCGAGCGTGCGCGGAATCGCGAGGAAGCGCGGATCATGGCACGGGGACGTTCGCTCGCCGAGTTTCAGAAGGCGT
>JBOHLV010000306.1:0-12119 GCA_050729815.1 Allostellaceae bacterium | reverse complement strand
GTCCAGGGCGTGGCGGTGCTGCTGAACCTCAAGCTCGCGCGCACCTTGCCGCGCTGGTATCACCGGCTGTCCTGCCGCGTCCTCGGCATCCGGCTGGTGTTCGAGGGCAAGCCGGTCGAGACGGCGCCCGCGCTCTATGTCGTCAATCACACCTCCTATCTCGACATCGAGATTCTGGGCGCGACCCTCGAAGCTTCGTTCGTTTCCCGCGCCGATGTCGCCAATTGGCCGTGGTTCGGCTGGCTCGCCAAGCTCCAGCGCACCGTCTTCATCGAACGCAACCGCGGCGAGGCGCTGGACCATCGCAACGCCATGGTCCGGCGGTTCGACCGGGGCGACCGGCTGATCGTTTTTCCCGAAGGCACCAGCAGCGACGGCAGCCATGTCCTGCCCTTCAAATCGAGCCTGTTCAGCGTCGCCGAATACCGCCGCGACGGCGTACCGGTCGCGGTACAGCCGGTGGCGGTCGCCTATACCAGGCTCGATGGCATTCCCATGGGGCGTTGCTACCGGCCGTTCTTCGCCTGGTATGGCGATATGGATTTGGCGCCCCATCTATGGGTATTGCTGGGAATGGGCGTGTTGAGCGTCGAATTGACCTTTTTTCCGCCGGTAACGATCGACCAGTTCGCCTCGCGCAAAGCGCTGGCGCAGCATTGCTATCGCGTGATCGGCGACGGCGTGGCCGCGTCGCTGTCCGGGCGCCGGCCGCTATCGGCCGCCGCGGTCAAGGCCAGGCACCGCAAGCCCCGGGTGCGGGAGCCGGTACGCGTATCGTGAACGCCGCGCCGCCGTCGAGCCGCAAGCTCCACATCAAGACCTATGGCTGCCAGATGAACGCCTATGATTCGGCGCGCATGGCCGATCTCCTGGCGCCCTTGGGCTATCGCGTCAGCGACGAGGCCGAGGCCGCCGATCTCGTCATCCTCAATACTTGCCATATCCGCGAAAAGGCGGCGGAGAAGGTCTATTCGGAACTGGGCCGGCTGAAGCCCTTGAAGGCGGCGAAGCGGAATGCGGGCGGGCGGATGCTGATCGCGGTGGTCGGCTGCGTCGCGCAGGCCGAGGGCGGCGAGATCGTCGCCCGCGCGCCTGAGGTGGATATCGTCTTGGGACCTCAGGCCTATCACCACCTGCCGGAACTGGTGGCGCGGGCGGCGCGCGCCGAGGGCGCCGTGCTCGATACCGATTTTCCCACCGAGGCAAAATTCGATCATCTCCCCGCGACCGCAACGCCACCCGGCGTTTCGGCCTTCCTCTCGATCCAGGAGGGCTGCGACAAATTCTGCACCTTCTGCGTCGTGCCCTATACAAGGGGCGCCGAATATTCGCGCCCTGCGGCTTCGGTCCTGGCCGAGGCGCGGCACCTTGTGGGTCTCGGCGCGCGCGAGGTGACGCTCTTGGGCCAGAACGTCAATGCCTATCGCGGCGATGCGCCCGATGGCGGAAAATGGGGCCTTGGCCTGCTGATCCGCGCGCTGGCGGAGATTCCCGATCTCCATCGCATCCGCTATACCACCTCGCATCCGCGCGATGTCGATGACGAGCTCATCGCGGCCCATCGCGACATCGAAAAGCTGATGCCGTTTCTCCATCTGCCGGTGCAATCGGGTGCCGACCGGGTTCTCGCGGCGATGAACCGGCGCCACACCGCGGACGATTACCGCCGCATCGTCGACCGGCTGCGCGCGGCGCGGCCCGACCTCGCCCTCTCCTCGGATTTCATCACCGGGTTCCCCGGCGAGCGTGAGGAGGATTTCGATGCGACCCTGGGGCTGGCCCGTTCGATCGGCTTTGCCCAGGCCTTCTCCTTCAAATATTCGCCGCGGCCTGGCACGCCCGGCGCGGCGCTGCCGAACCAGGTGCCGGAGCGGGTGAAGGCCGATCGCCTCGCCCGATTGCAGGCGCTGCTCCTCACGCAGCAGCAGGCCTTCAACGCCGCCATGCAAGGCCGCGTCGTGCCGGTCCTGTTCGAAAAGCCGGGTCGCCATCCGGGCCAGCTCGTCGGCCGCAGCCCCTATCTTCAGGCGGTGCATGCCGAGGCATCGGCGGCGCTGATCGGCACCGTCATGAGGGTGAGAGTCGTCAGACCCGGCGCCAACAGCCTCGCGGGCGAGCTCGTGCGATGACGCAACCGCGGGCTTCCGCCGTGACCCTTCAGATGCAATTCGACGACAATTCCCTGCTGCCGCTCCTCTTCGGCGCGCAGGACCGGAACCTCGAGCGGATCGAGGCGAAGCTCGGGGTCGCGCTGGTGTCGCGCGGCAACCGGCTGGTGATCTCCGGCGGCGATCGCAACGCGGCGACCGCGCGCGACGCCTTGGCGCAGCTCTATGATCGCTTGCGTGAGGGCCAGGAGATTGACAACGCCACCATCGATGCCACCCTGCGCCACGCCGCCGCCGGCGCGCCGCGCTGGGACCAGGACAGCGAGATCCGCACCCGGAAGCGCCGCATCGCGCCGCGTGGCCCGCATCAGGCCGACTATATCCGCGCGCTGAGGAGCCACGATCTCGTCTTCGGTCTCGGGCCCGCCGGCACCGGCAAGACCTATCTCGCCGTCGCGACGGCGGTCGATATGCTGATGACCGGGCAGGTCGAGCGCATCGTGCTGTCGCGCCCCGCGGTCGAGGCGGGGGAGCGCCTCGGCTTTCTGCCCGGCGATTTGAAGGACAAGGTCGATCCCTATCTGCGGCCGCTCTATGACGCGCTCGACGATATGCTGCCGGGCGATCAGGTGATGAAGCGGCTCGCCTCGGGCGAGATCGAGATCGCGCCCCTCGCCTTCATGCGCGGCCGCACCCTCGCTCATTCCTTTGTCATCCTCGACGAGGCCCAGAACACGACACCGGTGCAGATGAAGATGTTCCTGACGCGGCTCGGCGAGGAGGCGCGCATGGCGGTGACGGGCGATCTGTCCCAGATCGACCTGCCGCCGGGCGTTAGCTGCGGGCTCGCCGATGCGCTGGAGATCCTGGCCGGCGTCGCCGGGGTCGCCACGGTCGAATTCGACGAGAGCGATGTCGTGCGCCATCCGCTCGTCGCCCGCATCGTCCGCGCCTATGATGAGCGCGACCGTCGCGGCGGTACCGGGCCGGCCGCCGCGCGGGGCGCCACTCGACGATGACCGGCGATCCCGACCCCGACCCGCGCCTCGTGATCGAGCTGTCCTGGCATTCGCCGCGCTGGCGCCGGACGCTGCCGGGAATCGGGCGTCTGGCCCGCGACACGGCGCGCGCCGCCATCCTTGCCACCGGATCGGTCGGCGGCGCCGCGGAACTCTCTCTCGTCTTCACCGACGATGACGAAATCCAGGCCCTCAACCGCCGCTGGCGCGGCCAGGACAAGCCCACCAACGTCTTGTCCTTTCCGGTGGGCGATACCGTGCCGATCGCCGGCGCGCCGGTGATGCTGGGCGATGTCGTGCTGGCCTATGCCACTGTCGCCCGGGAAGCGGCGGCGCAGGGAAAGCCGTTCGCCCATCATGTCCGCCATCTCCTCATCCATGGCGTGCTGCACCTTCTCGGCCACGATCACGCACGATCCGACGAGGCGGCGATCATGGAAAGGCTGGAGTGTCGCATCCTCGCCGGGTTCGGCGTGCCCGATCCCTATCTCGCGTTAAGCGATCCCGGCCATGGCTGACGCGGCGTCGCAACATGACGGACCGTTATCGGGCCTTCTCGATTGGCTGCGGCGCTGGCGCCGCGGCGACGGCGATCTGCGCCAGGAGTTGGAGGAGTTCCTCGATGAGCATGAAGAAGAAGAGCCGATCGATCCCCATGAGCGGCGTCTCCTCACCAACATCCTGAAGCTCCACGCCCTCACTGCGGCGGAGATTATGGTGCCGCGCGCCGATATCGTGGCGCTCGCCGCCGATACGCCGTTCGAGGAAGCGACGAAGCAGATGGTGGAGCACGGCCATAGCCGCGTGCCGGTCTATCGCGACACGCTCGATGATGTCGTCGGCATGCTTCATATCAAGGACATGATGCCCTATGCCGTCGACCGCCGCGTCGTGCCGCTCGGCCAGATCTTGCGCAAGCCGCTGTTCGTCGCGCCCTCGGCGCCGGTGCTCGATCTTCTGTTGCAGATGCGGCTGTCGCGGGTGCATATGGCGCTCGTCGTGGATGAATTCGGTGGCATCGACGGCCTCGCCACCATCGATGACGTGATCGAGCAGATCGTCGGCGAGATCGAGGACGAGCATGACGATGCCGACCGGCCGAAGATCATCACCCGCCCCGACGGCAGCATCATCGCCGACGCGCGCACCCCGCTCGAGGCCTTGGAGGGTGGCATCATTCCGCCGCAACTCTTGACCGAACTCGAGGAAGAGGTGACGACGCTCGGCGGGCTCGCTACCACCCTCGCCGGCCGCGTGCCGATGCGCGGCGACATTATCCGCCATCCCTCCGGGATCGAGGTCGAGGTGCTGGATGCCGATCCGCGGCGGGTGAAGCGGCTCCGGGTGCGAGCGGTCTCGCCAGCGGAAGAAAAGGGCCCCGGCGGGTGAGTTCGTCGCCGTCCGCCGCGGCGCGCGCCACCGCCTTGTTGCGCGCGGCCGGGCCGCTGGCGCCGGTGCAGAGGATCGCCGCCTGGACGCGCGGGCTTACCGGCTGGCGGCGCTACCTCTATGCCTTCCTGATGGGCATGCTCGCCGCCGGCGCGCTACCGCCGGTCGATCTCACGCCGCTGCTCCTCGTCGCCTTTACCGCGCTCGTCTGGCTCAGCGATAGCGACAGCCGGCGCGGGCCCTCGTTCCTCGTCGGCTGGAGCTTCGGTTTCGGCTTCTTCCTCGCCGGGCTCTATTGGATCGGCGCGGCGCTGTTGGTCGATATCGCCGCTTTCTGGTGGCTGATGCCATTCGCCGTCCTGGGGATTCCGGCGGGTCTTGCCCTCTTCACGGGCGCGGCGCTCGCCGCCGCCAACGAAGTGCGGCTGCGCTTGCGGCTACGCGACAGCGCCTGGATTTTGATGCTGGCCGTGGCCTGGGCCGGCGCGGAATGGCTGCGCGGCCATATCCTCACCGGCTTTCCCTGGAACCTCATCGGCTATGCCTGGTCGGGCGCGTTTCCCGGTTCCGACTGGATGTTGCAGACGACCGCGGTCACCGGCATCTACGGCCTGTCGCTCCTCACCGTGCTCGCCGCCATGTTGCCGGCGCGATTGGGCGATTTAGATCGCGGCCGCTTCACCGCCGGAATCGCGGCCGCGCTGCTTATCGCCGTGCCGCTCGCCGGCGGCGGCCTGCGACTGGCACTTGCCCATGACCGGTTCGTGCCGGGGATCACGATCCGTCTGGTTCAACCTTCGATCCCGGAGACGCTCAAGGACGACCCGGCGGCGGCGGTCGATAATCTGCGCCGGCTGATCGCGCTCAGCACGACGCCGAGCGACGTACCGATCGCCGCCGTGGTGTGGCCCGAGGCGGCGGCGCCACCTTTTCTGGAACGTGACCCGAAGTTGCGCCAGACCCTGGCCGTGGCACTGCCGTCGGGCGCGCTCTTGATGACCGGCGATGTCCGCACCGACAAGCCGCCGGCGGTGCCGAAGCATATCTGGAACTCGCTTGTGGTGCTGGGGCCGACCGGCAAGGTGCTGGCGACCTACGACAAATCGCATCTCGTGCCGTTCGGCGAATATGTGCCGTTGCGCGGCATCCTGCCGATCCGCAAGATCACGCCGGGCCGGATCGATTTTTCCGCGGGGCCGGGGCCGCGCACCCTGACGCTGCCGGGCCTGCCGCCGGTCGGGCCGTTGATCTGTTACGAGGCGATTTTTCCCGGCGCGGTGGTCGATCCGACCGAGCGGCCGCAATGGTTCCTCAACATCACCAACGATGCCTGGTACGGCCCGACTTCCGGCCCCTATCAACATTTCGCGATCGCCCGTGTGCGCGCCGTCGAGGAAGGCCTGCCGATGTTGCGCGACGGCAACAACGGTATCACCGGTCTCATCGATCCCTACGGCCGAGTGTTGCGCCGTCTTGATCTCGACGCGATCGGCACGCTCGATGTGAGGTTGCCGCGGCCAGTGCCACCAACAATCTATAGTCGTGTAGGTGACATTATTTTTATGATTTCTTTAATAATTGTCGTGCTAGTTAGTTTGTCGATAGCAGGGATGCCCCACCGCCATTAACCGTGATCTCTTGTTACTATGGCGGTTTGACGCGAAAGTCACCCTGCATTTAGCACTTATTTGTGTTGATTCACACGATGGCATGCCGTAACAAGTGGCGCTCTTTGGGGGTAACAACGAAGCTATTGAAAGGTATCGATGAGCGATAATCCAGGGGACGGGCGTCGGCGTCGGCGCAAGTCGGAAAGACCAAGCCCCATTGACGTGCATGTCGGGTCGCGCGTCAGATTGCGGCGAACATTACTCGGTATGAGCCAGGAACGACTCGGCCAGGCGATCGGGCTGACTTTTCAGCAAGTACAGAAATACGAACGCGGCGCCAACCGCATCGGGGCGAGCCGGCTCTATGATCTGAGCCGCGTACTCGACGTGCCGGTGTCGTTCTTTTTCGACGACATCAATCCGGCGGTCGCGGCGGCGGTCGCCGAAGGGGTGCCCGGCCTCAGCGAGCCGGCGGCGGTCGCCTATGAGCCCGATCCGATGATGCGTCGCGAGACGCTGGAGCTGGTACGCGCCTATTACCGCGTCATGGACGCGCAGACCCGCCGCCGCCTCTTTGAGCTGGTGAAGGCAATCGCCAACGCCGGCGAAGCCGCGATCTAGACTGGCCTCTCACGCGTCGACGGTTTCGGGATTCCGGGCCGGGCTTGTCTCGGCAATTGGCAATTCGACGGTGATGCGCGTGCCGATGCCCGGGGTGCTCACGGCGCGGACCCGGCCGCCATGGCCGGTGACGACGCCGTGGACGATCGACAGGCCGAGTCCCGAGCTGAGGCCGTAACCCTTGGTGGTGAAGAACGGTTCGAACATGCGGGCGAGGGTTGCCTCATCCATGCCGGCGCCGTCATCGGTGATGGTAAGGCGCACGGCGTCGGGATCGTCCGGCGACAGGGCGAGCGCGACCATGATCGAGCCGTCGCGATCGCCGATGGCCTGCGCCGCGTTGGCGACAAGATTGACCACGAGCTGGTGCATTTGTGCAGGGTCGGCGAATACCGTCACCGTCGGCATGAGCCGGGCCTTGATTTCGATCCGCGGATCGATGCTTGCCCGCATCAGCCTCATGGAATCGGCAACCACCGCGCGCAGATTGGTGAAGCGGCGCTCGATCTGATCCTTGCGCGCGAAGGTCAGGACCTGGCGCACCAGATCGCGCGCGCGCTCGCCCGCCGACCGCACCACTTCAAGGTTGCGGCGATGCTCCCGATCGAGGCCGCGATCCTTCAGTATCATCTGCGTCAGCGCCAGTACCGGGACCAGCGTGTTGTTGAGGTCGTGGGCGATGCCGCCGGCGAGGGTGCCGAGCGCGTCGAGCCGTTGGGCGTGCTGTAATTGGCAGTGATATTCGTCGCGTTCCCGTTCTGTCGCGCGCAGCTCGGTCACGTCCTGAATCGTGGTGAGATAGCGGCTCGGCCGCCCTTCCGAATCGAAGTTCACCTCGCCCAAGCGGAGCAACGTCCGCACCGCGCCATCGGCCCGGATGATGCGATATTCGCACCGGGGCGCACGCTCGCCCTCCTTCTGGCGGCGATAATTCTCGCGCAGCGCGGCGTGGTCGTCGGGATGAACGATCTCGCCCACCATCTGCTCGAAATTCGGCGGTGTGGTGCCGATGGGCCAGCCGAAGATTCGGTACATTTGGTCGGACCAAAAATTGGCGCCGGTCGAATAATCCAACTCCGCGCTCCCGACTTGCGCCAAGGCTTGGGCACGGGAGAGATGTTCCTCGCTGCGGCTGAGGCGCGCTTCGCTTGCCCGCATGGCGAATTCGGCCTCGCTGGCGCGATCAGCCGCGCGGCAGGTCAAGACGATGCCGCCGGTCTCGAGCGGGAAGATGCGCCAGGTGATCAGCCTTTGCCACGCCGCCACGGGCTCGTCGAAATCGGCGATGCTGCGCGCCGTCATGGCGCGTCGGAGTTCGACGGCGAGGCGCGATCCCTCGGCGCGCGGCAGCACCGTCCACAGGCTGGCGCCGATCGGGTTCGTCGCCGGCGTCGGCATGCCGTCCTTGCCCGGCTCGAAGATGAGGATGGTCCAATCCGGCGCGATCGTGATCACCGTCTCGCTGGTCCCGGCGGCGATGGCGCGGCCGGTGGCGCGGCCGATGGCGCCGGCATAGGCGCGGGCGCGCACGTCGATTTCCCGCATGATGTCGGCGGCGAGCTGTCGCAATAAGCGCTGCTCGATGGCGGTCGGTACGGCGCGTGGCGCTGGGTCCATGACCGCGAGCGCGCCGAGGCGCTGGCCTTGCGCCCCGATCAGTGGCGCGCCGACATAGGAGCGGATATAGGGCGGTCCGGCGACGCGCGGATGATCGGCAAAGCGCGGGTCGGCACGCGCATCGGTGACGATGAAAAGCTCATCGCTCGCCATGGTATGGCGGACGAACGAGCCCGCGCTCGGCACAGCGTCGCCCTGAAGGCTGGCGCCGCGCGACTTGAACCAACAGCGTGCGCCTTCATGAAACAGGATACTGGCATGCTCGCTCTGGAGGAGATCGGCCGCGAGAGTCAGAATCTCGTCGAAGGTCGCCTCGGCGCGCGCGTCGAGCATCTCCAGCACCTGGCGTAACGGCAGCCACACGCTGGTATTGACCGATTGCATCGCCACGCCGGGTGCTTCATCGTGCCGCGGCGCCGCGCCCGGTTTGGTCATGGCGCTTCCCTCCACAAGAACGCGCGAATCTTGCGCCGAGACGGGTTGTGCTTCGGTTAATTTTGACGAGCATTCGATGATTGCCGATGGCGACGATGGTGGTGGGGCGGCCGGCGCGGGCCGGCGCCGGATGATCCATGGCCGGCGTCGTGGCCGCAAACTCCGGGCTGGCCAGGCCGGGCTGATGGCGACATTGCTGCCGCGCCTGCGCCTTGAACTTGCCGAAAACGCGACGCTCGATCCCGCGGCACCGTTCGGCCCGGAGTTCCGGCGCTTCGCGCTCGAGATCGGCTTCGGCGCGGGGGAGCATCTCGCGGCCGAGGCGGCGGCGCATCCCGAGACCGGCTTCCTCGGCGTCGAGATCTATGAGAACGGCGTCGCCCGCCTCCTTGCCGAGATCGCGGCGCAGGGGCTCGGCAACATCCGCCTCGTCATCGACGATGCGCGCCTCGTGCTGGCGGCGCTGCCGGCGGCGTCGCTCGATGCCGTCTATATCCTGTTCCCCGATCCCTGGCCGAAGCTGCGGCACCAGAAGCGGCGCCTCGTCGCACCGGCGACGCTGGCGCAATTGGCGCGGGCGATGCGACCCGGTGCCGAGCTGCGCCTCGCCAGCGACGATATGGAATATGCCCGCGACATGCTGGCCGACGCGCTCGCCGTGCCGGCGTTCGGGTGGCTCGCGCGGCGGGCCGATGATTGGCGCCAGCGTCCCGCCGATTGGCCGCCGACCCGCTATGAGGCAAAGGCGCGGAAGGCCGACCGCCGGCCGCTCTATCTCCGATTCGTCCGAAGGTAGAGGCTACGGTCCCAATAGGTTCTTCACGATTGCGCTCGCACGCGCGCCTTCGAGCCGGCCGCCGAACCGCTCCCTGACCGCCGCCATCACCTTGCCCATCTCCTTGATGCTCGTGGCACCGGTGGCGGCGATGAGGTCGCGGATCGCGGCCTCTGCCTCGGTATCCGACAATTGCCGCGGCAGGAAGCCCTCGATCGTCGCGATCTCGGCGGCTTCCTTCGCCGCGAGGTCGGGCCGGTTGCCCTTGTCGTAAAGCGTGATCGATTCTCGTCGCTGCTTGATCATTCCTTGCATCATCTGTTGGATCTGTGCGTCGTCGAGGCCTTGGGGCCGGCCCTTGCCGCGCGCCTCGATATCCTCGTCCGTGAGCCGCGCCAGGATGAGGCGCAGGGCC
The DNA here is from genome assembly GCA_050729815.1 of Allostellaceae bacterium. Lineage (GTDB taxonomy): Bacteria > Pseudomonadota > Alphaproteobacteria > ATCC43930 > CGMCC-115725 > JAATGI01. The sequence goes on along the minus strand of JBOHLV010000306.1, from coordinate 2,130 downwards.
GAGACGCGCGGCGCGTCCCTACCCTTCATCGCTGATTTGAGCGCGTCAGTGAAGTCGTCGCGCAGCATCGCCTCTTCCTCTTCCTTCTCGCCCGCGCGACGAGCCTATCCCATCGCGCCCGCAAATGCTAAAGCCTCGCACCCATGAGCTATGCCGTCGCCGTCGCGCGCGAGGACCACGCCGAGGGCTTGTTCTATCTCGCGGGCTTCATGTTGTGCATCCCGGTGGCCAATTGGATGATCGGCCATGTCGGCACCTTCTGCGTGCCTCACGGTCCCTGCATGTTGCCGGTGGCGCCGGGCCTCGCGGCGCCGAGCGGCGTCGTCACCGTCGGCCTCGCCCTCGTGTTGCGCGACCTGGTGCAGCGGCGGCTGGGGCGGCTCTGGTCCCTGGGCGCCATCGTGGCGGGCTCGGTGCTGTCGGCGGCACTCGCGACCGGGGCGCTGGTGGCGGCCTCGGCGACGGCCTTCCTGTTGTCGGAGCTGGCCGATTTCGCCGTCTATAGTCCCTTGCAACAGCGCCGCTTCGTGCTCGCGGTGCTGGCGTCGAGCGCGGCCGGCCTTGTCATCGACAGTATTCTGTTCTTGTCGATCGCGTTAGGCAGCCTCGATTTCCTCTGGGGCCAGATCGTCGGCAAGGTGTGGATGGTGGTGCTGTCGCTGCCCTTCATCTGGTGGCTGCGGCGACGCGATGCCCGCCGACTCGCCGCCAGCAGCCTGCGTTGACAGCGCGGGTTGACGGGACGCGCGGGCTGGGGCTATTTCAAGGCTCTAGCCGCCTCGTCGCCGCGTCGTGGGCGCCCGGGATTTCCTCCGGGGAGCGTCCGACGGCGCCGCGTGCATCACGGGGAAGCCTTCGATGACGCCCTTGCCCTCGCGCCCGACCGCCGCCCTCGTCCTGGCCGACGGAGCCGTATTTTGGGGCCATGGCGTCGGCGCGGCCGGCATCCGCGTCGGCGAGGTCTGTTTCAACACCAGCATGACCGGTTATCAGGAGATCATGACCGATCCCTCCTATGCCGGCGAGATCGTCACCTTCACGTTTCCCCATATCGGCAATGTCGGTGCCAACAAGGAGGATATCGAAACCGGCACCCCCGCGGCGCGCGGCCTCGTGCTCCGCGCCGACATCACCCAACCCTCGAATTGGCGTGCGATTCAGAATTTCTCTCTTTGGCTTAAGAGCAATGCTCTTGTTGGCATGGCCGGAATCGACACCCGGTCGCTGACCCGGCGCATTCGCGATGGCGGCGCGCCGAACGCGGCGATCTGCCATGCCCCCGACGGCGCGATCGACATTGCCGCGCTGCGCAATTTGGCGCGGGCCTTTCCGGGTCTCGAAGGCATGGACCTCGCCAAGGAAGTGACCTGCCGCCAGACCTATTCCTGGGACGAGACCGGCTGGGAATGGAACAAGGGTTATGGCCAACGGGTGGCGGCGCGGCTCCATGTGGTTGCCGTCGATTATGGCGCGAAGAGAAATATTCTCCGTATGCTGGCGAGCGCCGGCTGCCGCGTCACGGTGGTGCCGGCGACCGCGAGCGCCGCCGATATACTGGGCCATCGGCCCGACGGGATTTTCCTCTCGAACGGGCCGGGCGACCCGGTCGCCACCGGCGTCTATGCCGTGCCGGTGCTGAACGCGCTGATGGCGAGTGGCACGCCGATCTTCGGCATTTGCCTCGGCCATCAATTGCTGGCGCTGGCGCTGGGCGGGAAGACCCGGAAGATGGCGATCGGCCATCGCGGCGCCAACCATCCGGTGAAGGACCTCGCCACCGGCAAGGTCGAGATCACCAGCCAGAATCACGGCTTCGAGGTACTGCCCCAATCCCTTCCGGGCAACGTCAAGGTGACGCATGTCTCGCTCTTCGACGGCTCGAACGAGGGCCTCGGCGTAACCGACCGGCCGGTATTTTCGGTCCAATACCACCCCGAGGCCAACCCCGGCCCGCAAGACAGCCACTACCTCTTCGCCCGCTTCGTCGCGATGATGAAAAATCATGGCGAATAGCCCAACATTCAAAATTACAGAACCAGGCGCGTTGAAGAACCTTGCCGCTGCGGTAATGTATTTAGAGTTTACTGAGGATAGACACGCGGATTTTACGGCGAACAGCCTCTTCAATAT
>JBOHLV010000305.1:0-9551 GCA_050729815.1 Allostellaceae bacterium | reverse complement strand
CGTATTTCAGTGACCGCCAGAGACGCTCGATAAACACGTTGTCGAGGCACCGGCCTCGCCCGTCCATGGAGATCGCGACCTCCGCGTCCTTGAGCACGCCGGTGAAGTCGAGGCTGGTGAACTGGCTCCCTTGATCAGTGTTGAAGATCGTCGGCTTGCCGTATCGGGCCAACGCCTCCCGCAGGGCTTCGAGGCAGAACCCGGTATCCATGGTATTCGACAGCCGCCACGCCAGGACATGGCGCGTCGCCCAGTGCGGGCGATGCCGCGTTGCGCGATGTACTTGCCGAAGCCCCCTGCCCGCAAAATGCGCAACCCCGCACGTCGCCTTGCCTTGCTTTACGAAGCCGGTCGCGCCGATGACCAGAACCGCCGCGTCATCGGTCACTTTGACCGAACAACGGACATAGCCGCGCCTTCACATGCCGCAACGACGACGCTCATAGCTCAAGCGTCGTCTCGATCGATGCTCCCGCCATCCATGATCTCCCGAATCATGGTGGCCCATCGAATGAGACGTCGGGACACAAGACAACTCTAATGCTCGGTCGATCACGGTGCGTCGCCTGGCGGCGGTGTGGTTTCTTCGGCCTCTTCTGCCGCGCGGCGCCGTTCACGGTTACGCTCCACTATTCGGCAGGACCAGATCGAGATTTCGTACAGGGCGAGCAGCGGCACCGCCAGCGAACACTGGCTGAAGATGTCCGGCGGCGTCAGAATCGCCGCCAGCACGAAGATGCCGACGATGGCATAGCGCCGCACCCGCTTCAGCCCGGCCGAGGTCACGATCCCGACCCGTGCCATCAAGGTCAACAACACCGGCATCTGGAAGGCGAAGCCGAACGCGAAGATGAGCCGCATCACCAGAGTCAGGTATTCGCTGATCTTTGGCTCCAGCGTGATCGGGACCATGCCGTGGCCAGCCGCCTCCTGGAAGCTGGCAAAGAATCTGAACGCGAACGGAAAGATCACGAAATAGGCGAGGCACCCGCCGATGATGAACAAGATCGGCGTCGCGAAGAGATAAGGCAGGAAGGCCCCACGCTCATTCTTATAAAGGCCTGGGGCGACGAACATCCAAACCTGGCTCGCGATGACCGGAAAGGAGAGGCAGATCGAGGTCCAGAACGCGATCCTCAGATCGACAAAGAACGCCTCGGTGAGGTCGGTGTAGATAAAGTGGCCACCGGTCTGCTCCATCAGGATCCGCGCCAGCGGCTGAGCCAGAAAGTTGTAGATATCGTTGCTGAAATACCAAGCCGGGCCGAAAAACACGAAGAACGATAGGACCGAATACATCAGCCGCCGACGCAGCTCGATCAGATGATCGAGCAGCGGCATCTTGCCGCCATCAAGATCCCCTTCGTTTCGCGCCGTCACGATGCGTCAGCCCGGATCAGCCCTGGGCCTCCGATTTGGCATCGGCCGTGGCCGCGGAGGTCGTTGCTATCGCGACTGGATCATGATCCACCGGCGCCAACGCGGGCAGCTCAAGCTGATGCCCCTCTTCGGGCGCGGCGAGCGCGGATTCGGGCAAGCCCTCGGCGAGGGGCAGTTCCGGTTCGAGTTCGGGGTCGAAGGTTAGCTGCGGTTCTTCGGTGTGGCTCTCCCCCAGAAACTCCGAATCCGAAAGATGTTTTTCCACTTCCCCGCCGGGATCGATCCAGTTGCGGATCATTCGTCGAGGATCGATGCTGGCGGCGTCGCTTAAATGCTGACGGACATCCTCAAGCTCGTTCTCGCGCATGAGCTGGTCGACCTGGCCCTGGAATTCCCGCGCGACGGCCCGGGCGCGACCCATCCACTGCCCGGCAGTGCGCAACACCCGTGGCAGATCCTTGGGGCCGACCACGACCAGCGCAATGACTCCGACCAAAAGAATCTCCGACCACGAAAAATCAAACATCGAATCCCATTCCAGCACCATCAACCGGCCTTAAGGCCAACTGACGCGGATAATGGCAGAATGGGGAATGCGCCGCAACGCGGCGCCGCGCCCCCTTGGATTAAGGCTCCGGCACCTCGACGTCGGACTCTTCGACCTCTTCCGGCTCTTCGGGCTGAACAAGTTCCTCGGGCGGCGGGAACGGCAAGGCCCTGGCTCCCTCGCTGAGGATCGCGCCGCGCGGCCCAACGAAACCGGCCGCTTTCAATTCCTCGATCCCGGGCAGATCGCTGCGGCTCTTAAGGCCGAAATGCAACAGGAACTCATCGGTGGTTGCCCAGGTGACCGGCCGGCCCGGCGTCTCGCGGCGACCCTTGGGCGCAATCCAGCCCGTCTCCATCAGCACATCAAGTGTGCCGGAACTAACCGCGACGCCGCGAATATCCTCGATTTCGGCGCGCGTCGCCGGTTCGTGATAGGCGATGATCGCGAGGGTCTCGATCGCCGCCCGCGACAATTTGCGCGGCACCACCTTCTCGAGCCGAAGCCGGGAGCCAAGATCGGGCGCGGTGTGGAACGTCCAACCGCCCGCGACATTGACGAGGTTGACGCCACGGCCGGCATATTCAACCGTCAATTCCGCAAGAAGGTCGGAGATCTCCATGCCTTCAGGGAGGCGCTCGGCGATCTGGCGCTCGTCGAGCGGCGCCGCCGAAGCAAACAGCAACGCCTCGATCAGTCGCAAGGCCTGGACACGGTCATCGGCATCATCGGGCATCGATGAAATTTCCGTCTCACGTTCGTCGGCTTCGATGAGTGTCATGCGATCCCCGGTGGGCTGCGTAACAGAAGTGGGCCGAAGGCGCGATCCTGGCGCAATTGGAGCTTGCCGGCGCGAGCAAGCTCAAGGCTCGCGGCGAAGGTCGCGGCGATCGCCGAACGCTCGATCAGGCCGTGGCGCAGGCCCTGCGGCAGAAAGCTCTGAAGGGTGCGCCATTCCGGCATGCGGCCAAGGATGCGCCGCAACCGATCAAGCGCGTCATCCATCGAATAAAGCTCGGCCGGCGCGATATGCATCACCGCGCTTTCATTGCGCCGGCGCTGGTCGCCATAGGCCTTCAAGAGGTCGAACAAGGTTGCTTCGTACCGCGGCACGAGACGCCGCGGCAGCCCTTCGGGCGCGCCGCGCGCGAACATATCCTGGCCGAGGCGCGGCAGCCCCATGAGCCGCGCCGCCACGGCCCGCATCACCTCGAGTCGCTGCAATTGATGCGTGAGCGCAGCGGCCATCTCCTCGCCAGTCGGCTCGTCCGGCGCCGGCGGCTCGGGCAACAGCAGTCGCGACTTGAGATAGGCGAGCCAGGCCGCCATGACGAGATAATCGGCCGCGATCTCCAGCTTCAGGCGCCGTGCCGCCGCAATGAAGGCAAGGTACTGGTCGGCAAGCGCCAGGATCGAGATCTTGGTGAGATCGACCTTCTGCTCCCGCGCCAAGGCGAGGAGCATGTCGATCGGCCCCTCGAACCCTTCGAGATCGACCACCAGCTCGGCGCCCTCGTCGGGCGGCGGGCGGCGGATTTCTTCCTCGAACGTTTGCGGATCGTTCATGCGAGACCGGTCAACCAGGCAATGCCGCCGATGATCTCGTTGGTCGGCCACAGCACGATCGTGGTGAATACATCGAGGTTGACATGAATTTCGCGCCCCAGCCATGGCAGCAGGAAAAGGAAGCCCACGACGATCAGAATGCCGTAGGGCTCGACCCGGGCCAAGCGATAGCCCAAGACTCGGGGCAATAGCCCGACCGCGACCCGGCCACCGTCCAGGGGTGGCAACGGGAGCATGTTGAAGACGGCAAGCAGAACGTTGAATTCTACCGCCGTGCGGAGATTGAGCAGAAACCAGGTCCGCACCACCGTCGGCACGATGGGCGCTATGTAAAATAACAGCGCCGCCACGATCGCCAACAGGATGTTGATTCCCGGCCCCGCCAGGGCTACCCAGACCATATCGAACCGCGGATGCCGGAGACGGCCGAAATTCACCGGCACCGGCTTGGCATAGCCGAAGAGGAAGCTGCCGCTCGAAATCAGGAACAGGAACAGCGGCATCAAAATGGTGCCGAAGAGATCGATATGACGGATCGGGTTGAAGGTGACACGTCCGGCGCGGAGCGCGGTGTCGTCACCAAGCTTGCTCGCGATGAAGCCGTGCGCCGCTTCATGCAACGTGATGGCGAAGATCGCCGGCAGCGCCATGATGGAAATCTGCTGCAGCAACGAACCGAAATTATACATCAAGCAGTCGCCAACAACTGGTGAAAGGTGGTTTCGCTCAGCGCGCGATCGAACAGCCCTGGCGGGCGGCGTCGCACCTCGCCGGCCGCGAGCCGGCGCAGCGCGGCTTCCGATAGCGGCTCCGCGGCTTCGGCGATTTCGGACATTTCCTTCATATGGGAATTGCAGTGAAGAATGAGATCACATCCCGCTTGGAGCGCGGCGCGCGCGCGCGCACCTGGGCTGCCGGAGAGTGCCCCCATCGACAGATCGTCGGAGACCAGCACGCCGTCGAAGCCGATGCTATCGCGAATCACCTCGCCGATCACGCGTGGCGACAGCGTTGCCGGCAAATCGGGATCGACCGCCTCATAGAGAATATGCGCCGTCATCGCCCAGGGCATGTCGCGGAGCGCACGGAACGGGGCGAAATCGGTTTGCTCCATGATGGCGCGCGACACGGTGACGCGGGGCAGCGCGCGATGGCTGTCGACGACGGCGCGGCCATGCCCCGGGATATGCTTGAGGATTGGTAGGACGCCGCCTTCGATGAGGCCATCGCACGCTGCCCGGCCGAGCCGTGCCACCTCGGCGGGATCGTCGGACCAGGCGCGGTCGCCGATCACCCGGTCGGCGCCGGGAAGGCCTAGATCGAGCAACGGAAAGCAATCGACCGAAATGCCAAGGCGGAACAAATCATCGGCGATGAGGCGTGCCCCGAGCCAGGCCGCTTGTGCCGCCGCGCCGCCGCCGAGCGCGGCGATCGTCGCCGGTGCCGGATAGGCCGGCCAATGGGGCGGCGCGAGGCGCGCCACTCGCCCGCCCTCCTGATCGATCAGCACGGGGGCGTCAGGGCGACCCACCGTCTCGCGCAAGGACCGGACCAGCCTCACCAACTGGGCCGGAGTGGCACAGTTGCGCTTGAACAGGATGAATCCGAGCGGGTTGGTGGCCCCGAAGAAATCGCGCTCTTCGGGGTGGAGTTCCGTGCCGGCACAGCCGAACAGGACCGCGAGCGGCGGGCTAGCGCCCGGTGACAAGGCAATCGGCTCCGCGCCGCTTCAAGGCGGTGCAGATCGCGACCGCCCGGCTCGGCGCCATCGGGCCGGCCGTGATGCGGTAGAACACACCGCGCGCGCCGAGATCGATCGGTCGGTAATTGAAGGCAAAAGCGCGCAAAAGGCCGCCATAACGTCGACGCAGCCGCTTGCCGATGCGCAGGGCATCGGATGGCGAGCGCACCGCGGCGAGTTGTAGATAACCACCTGACCCGACCGTGGCGACCGCCGGCACGGCAACCGCTCTGGGGGCCGGGGGCGGCTTCGGGGTGACGCGCACCGCGACCGGTTGCGGTTTATAGCGCGGGACCGGCTTAACTGGTGCCGCACGGGCCGCCATCAGCCGGGGCGGATGCGGCTTCGGCGGCGGCGGCGCCATCGTCATCGAGACCTCGATGGCCGAGGGCATCGCGGCGGACGCCTGCTCCACAGGCGCCGAAGTCGGCGTGGCGCGGTTTGGCGAAGTGGTAGCTTGCGCCGAAGGAGCCGCCGGTGTCGGTGCCATCTCCGCGACCGCCGGTGCGGGCTGCGGCAGCGGTTTTTCCGGCGCCGGCAGGATATCCTCGATCTTGGGTGGTGCTCGGCCACTGTCATAAGACAGCGGATCGATATTGACCACCTGAAGCCCACCTGGATTGGCCGGTCGCTCTCGCGTCGGCTGGCGGTCCGCAACCAGCAGCGGCGCGCCACCCGTCATCATCGCACCCGGTACGCGCTGAAACGCCCAGGTCCAGGCGAGACCTGCGAAGACGGCGACGATCCCGGCAACCAACCAGACCCTGACCCGCTTACGCCGAAACGCCACGACATGACGCGGCCCGCGGGCGCCGGCATTATGATGATGGGTCAATTGCACCGCCATCAACGCATCTCCTCGGCCGGGGTGACGCCGAACACTTTGAGACCGGACGCCACCACGAATGCGACCCCCTGAACTAGCGCGAGACGCGCCCACGTCAGTTCAGGCGAGTCACTAACAATGAACCGTAAGCTGGTATCATCCTTACCTTTATTCCACAACGCATGAAAGATAGAAGCAAGCTCCTGGAGATAAAACGCGAGTCGGTGGGGTTCATGGGCCTCGCCGGCGCCCTCAACGAGGCGCGGCCAGCCCGCGAGATGCCGGATCAGGGCCAATTCGGCCGAGTCGGCGAGAAGATGGAGCGGCCCCCGCGCCAGCGAGTCGCCATCGAGTGCGAAGTCCGGCAGGGTATTCGCGGCGAGTCGCAAGACAGAGCGCGCCCGGGCATGGGCATACTGGACATAGAAAACGGGGTTGTCCTTCGACTGCTCCACCACCTTGGCGAAGTCGAAATCCAAGGCCTGGTCGTTGCGCCGAGTCAGCATGACGAACCGGAAAACATCCTTGCCGACCTCCTCAACCACCTCGCGCAGGGTGATGAAGGTGCCGGCCCGCTTCGACATCTTGACCGGCTGGCCTTTGTCATAAAGCGAGACGAGCTGGCACAGCTTGACGTCGAGATGGCCCTGCCCGCCCGTCAGCGCCGTTACCGCGGCCTGCATCCGCTTCACATAGCCGCCATGGTCGGCACCCCAGACATCGATCATCTGCGACCAACCGCGGCGGAACTTGTCGAGATGATAGGCGATGTCGCCGGCGAAATAGGTCCAGGAGTCATCGGACTTTTTCAGTGGACGATCGACATCGTCGCCGAATTGGGTCGAGCGGAACAGAGTCTGCGGCCGCGGCTCCCAATCCTCCGGCAGCCTGCCCTTGGGCGGTGACAGCGTGCCGACATAGACGAGACCAGCGGACTCTAGCGCCGCCACGGCTTCCTCGATCTTGCCATTCTCGACGATATCGCGGCGCTCGGAGATGAAAGTCTCGTGGGTGATTCCAAGCAGCGCCAGATCGTCCTTGATCAGTTTCAGGTTTTCTTCGACCGCGATCTCACGAAATTTTGGTAGCCACGCATCTTCAATTTTAAGGATAGGAGAATTGGTCGTCAGGTTAATGGTCGATATCGTCGTCCCTGCGATAATCTTCATATAATCGCCAGGATAGAATCCGTCTGGCTTGGGACCGACCTTTTCTCCCAACCTTTCTCGGACATCGTGATGGAGCGAGCGCGCCAGGACATCGACCTGGGTGCCGGCATCGTTGACATAATATTCGCGGCTGACCTCGAACCCGGTCTTTTGGAGTAGCGCGGCGAGCGCATCGCCCACCACGGCGCCGCGGCCATGCCCGACATGCATCGGCCCGGTCGGGTTGGCCGAGACGAACTCGATATTGATCTTCAGGCCTCGGCCGAGATCGGAATCGCCATAATGAGGGCCGGCGCGCAGGATGTCACGCAGCCGCTCGTGCCAGAACGCGTCCCTCAGCGTCAGGTTGACGAAACCCGGTCCCGCGACCTCGACCTTGCTGACGTCAGGATCGCCGCGAAATTTCGCCGCCAGCAGATCGGCCAAGTCGCGCGGCCGCATCCGCGCCGAATTCGCGATCACGAGCGCCGCGTTCGTCGAAATGTCGCCATGTTTCGGGTCGCGCGGCGGTTCGACGGTAAGACCCTTCGTCGTAATGTCGCGCGGCAGCTTGTCCTCGGCGATCAGGGCCGGGAGAAGTTCGATACGAATCCTGTCGAGAAAATGCGTGAACAGATTCATCAGGGTTTCATGGCGTGACGCCGGGGTCGAACAGGCGGCGATGCTCGTCAAGAGCGTAGCGATCGGTCATGCCGGCAATATAGTCGGCAACGATCCGGGCACATGCCGCCGGCGGCTGACCGGTGGCGAGCGCGCGCCACTCGCTCGGCAGGCATTCGACCTCGTCGAGGAACAGGTGGAACAGCTCCTGCACGACCCGGCGCGCCTTCGAAGCCATGCGGTTGACACGGAAATGACGATACATGTGGTCGAAGAGGAACGCCTTGAGCGCCCGGTCATGGGCGCGCATCGTCTCGGAAAGGCCGACCACGGGCGCGCCGAGGGCGCGGATGTCGTCGGCGGTTTCGACCCGCGATGCGTCGAGGCGCCGATGGGTCTCGGCAATTAGGTCGCCCACCATGCGGTCGATCATGCGACGAATCGACTCATGAATAAGCCTTGCCGGCTCGATTTCCGGATAACGCGCGGCAACCTCCTGGAACACCGGTCCGGCGAGCGGCACCGCTTCGAGATCGCCGATTGCAAACAACCCGGCCCGCAATCCGTCATCGATATCATGATTGTTATAGGCAATGTCATCCGATATGGCGGCGACCTGGGCCTCGGCCGATGGCCAGGTACCGAGCCTCAGATCATACTCCTTTACATAGTCCGCGATGGTGGCGGGCAACGGCGTCCCATCTTCGCCCAGAAGCGGGCCGTTGTGTTTGACGATGCCTTCCAATGCCTCCCAGGTCAGGTTGAGGCCGTCAAACTCGGCGTAGCGCCGCTCCAAACGGGTCACGACCCGCAGCGTCTGATCGTTATGCTCAAAACCGCCATAAGGCCGCATCGCCTCGTCGAGCGCGTCGCCCCCGGCATGGCCGAAAGGGGTGTGACCGAGATCGTGGGCGAGCGCCAACGCCTCGGCCAAATCCTCGTCGAGGCCGAGCGCCCTGGCGACCGAGCGCGCAATCTGGGCCACCTCGAGGGAATGGGTGAGGCGCGTGCGGTAATGGTCCCCTTCGTGGTAGACAAAGACCTGGGTCTTGTATTGCAAGCGGCGAAAGGCGCTCGAATGGATGACGCGGTCGCGGTCGCGCTGAAAAGGGGTGCGGGTCGGGCTTTCAGCCTCGGCATGGCGTCGGCCCCGGCTCTCTTCCGGATGGCTGGCATAACTGGCGAGCGGCGGCAAACGCGTCATCGCGGGCTCCAAGCTAATCGCGTGATCCGGCAATGACAATGTTTGTGCGCCGCAAAACCGGGTGAGGGACGGCAAATCCCGCCACCGGGAATGATTTGACCGCGCCATACGTACAATTATGCATAGCGCGCCCGACACGATTGCTGCAAGAATTGTTCGGGCAAGAACTGAAAGAGGCGAATCCCCATGAAACGCATCCTGGTCATCGCGGCGGCGATGAGCCTGCTCCTGCCGGCGGCCGCCATGGCCCAAACCCATCACGATCAACAGCCCCGCAGCCAGGGCCGATCCGCCACCCCACACCGGGCCGCCCCGCATCATAGAGCCGCCCCACATCATAGAGCCGCCCCGCATCATAGAGCCGCACCGCATCGGGCCGCTCCACACCGGGCCGCACCGCATCATAGAGCCGCCCCGCATCGGGCCATGCAGCATCATCGGGCCATGCAGCATCATCGGACCATGCAGCATCATCGGACCATGCAGCATCATCGGACCATGCAGCATCATCGGACCAT
>JBOHLV010000304.1:0-5685 GCA_050729815.1 Allostellaceae bacterium | reverse complement strand
ATCCGAGGTCGAGCATGTCCTTGCGACGCAGACGCTGCTCACCACGCGTGCGAAAAATATGCGTGTGAGTGTTGATGGCAGACTGCCTTTGGGCGTCACAGCGAAAGACATGATCCTGGCGATCATTGCCAAAATAGGGACCGCGGGCGGCACGGGCTATGTAATTGAATATGCCGGCGACGCCATTCGCGCGCTGTCGATGGAAGGCCGCATGACGGTCTGCAACATGTCGATCGAGGCGGGGGCGCGCGCCGGCCTCGTCGCGCCGGACGAGACCACTTTTGAGTATCTGAAGGGCCGGTCGTTCGCGCCCAAGGCCGGGCAATGGGAACAGGCGGTCGCGTTTTGGCGCACCCTGCCCTCCGACCCCGGTGCCCAATATGACAAATCGGTGACGCTCGACGCGACGACGATCTCGCCGCTTGTCACCTGGGGCACCAAGCCCGAGCATGTCGTGCCGATCACCGGCCGGATCCCCGATCCCGCCGACGAGCCGGAGGAGGAGCGCCGCGCCCTCATGCTGCGCGCGCTTGATTACATGGATTTGAGGCCGGGCACCAGGATGACCGACATTGCGGTCGATCATGTTTTCATCGGCTCCTGCACCAATGGCCGGATCGAGGATTTTCGCGCCGCCGCCGCGGTGGCGAAGGGCCGCAAGGTGGCGCCGGGCGTGCGCGCCATGGCGGTGCCGGGCTCCGGCCTCGTCAGGCATCAGGCGGAAGAAGAGGGCCTCGATCGCATCCTCGTCGAGGCCGGGTTCGAATGGCGCGAGCCGGGTTGCTCCATGTGCCTGGCCATGAATGCCGACAAGCTTCAGCCGGGCGAGCGTTGCGCCTCGACCTCGAACCGCAATTTCGAAGGCCGGCAAGGACCGGGCGGGCGCACGCATCTCGTCTCGCCGGCGATGGCCGCCGCCGCCGCGGTCGCGGGCAAGCTCGCCGATGTGCGGCAGTTGGGTTAAGGGTGGCGCAGCCGCCGCTGCGCCGGATGCATGGCGACGCCATCTATGAGACAGGCTCGGCGCGAGATAGCCTGCGATACTGGCGGCGGCGAACGACCGAAGAGCGTCGCTTCGGCCGCGCCAGGAATTGACCTTGTTGGTGACGAGGGATGGATTGATCAAGAACGGCAACACGCGGATCAAGATCCTGATGGAGCGTGGCGTGGACGTCGATACGCTCCCGCGGGAGATCGTGCCATGAGTACCGCCAAGAAAAAGGCACCGGCCGCGAGCGAGCCCTACTTTGGCTTCGCCGCTACCGACAAGGCGCGGTTCTTGACGGCATTCATCGAGAACATGACGGTCGTCGTGAGAGATTCCTACCTCCTCCAACGGGAGGAACAGGCGGCAAAGCTTAAATCCTGGAACGAGTTGCTTCATCGCGTTGTCGGAAATTTGCGCGCCGTTCTTGCAAACTCGCCTGATCGCTTCCCCGACGATGTCCTGTTCGACATGATCCGTCACACGGCGAGCGATGAGGATTTTCGCTTGCAGATCGAGTGGGCGATGCGAAATGCCTACGCTTATGTTGAACGGATTCGCACGGCCAAGGCGTCGGCGGCGCCTCGAATAGCCCTGCATTGATGCGGAGACAAGGATGGACAAATTCACGACGCTGACCGGGGTCGCGGCGCCGCTGCCGGTGATCGATGTCGATACCGACATGATCATCCCGGCGCGCTACTTGAAGACGATTGAGCGCAAGGGCCTTGCCAAGGGCCTGTTCCACGCCCAGCGCATCCGGGCGGACGGCACCGAGAACCCCGATTTCGTTCTCAACAAGCCGGCCTATCGCAAGGCCCGGATCCTGGTCGCGGGCCCGAATTTCGGCTGCGGCTCGTCGCGCGAACACGCGCCCTGGGCGCTCCTCGATTTCGGCATCCGCTGCATCATCGCATCCTCCTTTGCCGACATCTTCTATGCCAATTGCTTCAAGAACGGCGTATTGCCGATCACCCTGCCGCAAAAGATCGTCGATCAATTGATGGATGACGCCAAAAACGGCGCCAATGCGCGCCTCACCATCGATCTTGACGCGCAGACGATTACCCGGCCCGACGGCAGCACCATCCCGTTCGAGATCGATCCGTTCCGCAAACAGACGCTCCTCGACGGTCTCGACGAGATCGGCCTCACCGAGGCGAAAGGGAGGGAGATCAGCAGCTTCGAGACGACGAACCGGACGACCCAACCCTGGCTCTGGAGCGCCGCCGAATGAGCGTCAACAAGAAATTGTTGATTCTGCCGGGCGACGGCATCGGCCCGGAGATGATGCGCCAAGTCTATCGCGCGATCGAATGGTTCGATCGCAAACGTCTCGTCCGCTTCGATACTTCCGAGGGGCTGGTCGGTGGCTGCGCCTACGACGCCGAAGGCACGCCGCTCTCCGACGCCACGATGGCCGAGGCCCAGGCGGCCGACGCGGTGCTGCTCGGTGCCGTCGGCGGCCCCAAATGGGAGGCGCTGCCGTTCGCGGTGCGGCCGGAGCGCGGGCTTCTGCGCTTGCGCAAGGAGCTCGGCCTGTTCGCCAATCTCCGTCCCGCGATCGTGTTCGAGCCGTTGGTCGGCGCCTCGACCCTGAAGCCCGAGGTGGTGAGCGGCCTCGACATCATGATTCTGCGCGAGCTGACGGGCGGCGTCTATTTCGGTGAGCCGCGCGGCATCGAGCAACTCGCCAATGGCGAGCGCCGTGGCGTCAACACCCAGGTCTATACCACGTCGGAAATCGTGCGCGTCGGCCGCGTCGCCTTCGAGCTGGCGCGCAAGCGCCATAACAAGGTCACCTCGGTCGAAAAGGCCAATGTCATGGAATCGGGCGAGCTGTGGCGCGAGGAGATGCAGAAGCTTCGCGACCGCGACTATCCCGAAGTCGAACTCTCCCACATGTACGCCGACAATTGCGCGATGCAGCTTGTCCGCAATCCGAAGCAGTTCGACGTCATCGTCACCGACAATCTGTTCGGCGACATCTTGTCGGATTGCGCCGCGATGCTGACCGTCTCGCTCGGCATGCTGCCCTCGGCCTCGCTCGGCGAAGCCGATGGCACCGGTCGGCGCAAGGCGCTCTATGAGCCGGTGCACGGCTCGGCGCCCGATATCGCAGGCAAAAACATCGCGAATCCGCTCGCCTCCATTTTGTCGTTCGCGATGCTGTTGCGCTATTCCTTCGAGATGCTGGAGGAGGCCGACATGCTGGACCAGGCGGTGCGCAACACGCTGGAGCGCGGGGTGCGCACCACCGACATCATGCAGCCCGGCACCGCGCGCGTCTCGACCGCCGTGATGGGTGACACCCTGTTGCGCGAGCTCGACAAGCTCGCCTGACCCCGAAGCGAGGAGAAAGCACATGATCGTCGTTACCGGCGGTAACGGCCAGCTCGGCCGCCACATCGTGAAGGCGCTCGAGGAGCGGATCGGCAATGATTTCGTCGTCACCGTGCGTGATGTTGCGAATGCAGCCGACCTCGCGGCGCGAGGCATCACCGTCCGCGCCGGCGATTTCGATAAACCCGATGAGGTCGCGCGTGGCATCGACGGCGCCGACACCGTCCTCCTGATGGCGACGCTCGGCACCACCGAACAGCGCGTCCGCCAATACAAGAACGTCATCGACGCGGCGAAGCGCCAGGGCACGAAACGTATCGCCTTCGTCGGCTATCTTTCCGACCAGCCGGAATCACCCTTCCCCTCGACGCCGTCGATCTTGCAGACCCTGGCCTATCTGAAGGAGCAGGGATTCGCGCCGATCAATCTCAGGAACGGCAATTATGCCGAGGCCGGCCTGATGACGGCGCAACGCGCGCTCGCGGCCGGCAAGATCGTCTCGCCCGCCGGCGACGGCAAGGTCTCCTATATCACCCGCCGCGACCTTGCCCGCGCCACCGCCCGCATCCTCACCGAGACCGGGAACGAGGGCAAATCCTATGCCTTGACCGGTCCCAAGGCCTATGGCCATGCCGAGCTCGCGGCGATGCTGTCGGAGGTGACGGGCCGCACCATCCCCTATGAGGACATCGCCCCCGAGGCCTATAAGGCGCAGCTTGAAGCGGCCGGCACGCCGCCCGGCCTCGTCGCCTTCATGACGGGCTCCGCGGCGAATACAAAGGGGGGGTATCTTTCGGAAGTCTCCTTCACCGTCGGCGACCTCACCGGCATCCCGGCGGAGGATGGCCTCGCCTTCATCCGGCGCGAGATCGAAAAGACGCTGAAATAGCGCCATGTTGGTCCTCACTGGTGGCAACGGCCAGCTTGGCCGCATGGTATCGGGACTGGTGTTCGACAGAATCGGGCCTGGCTTCGGTGTCACCACCCGCGATCCCGCGAAGGCGACCGACCTCGCGGCGCGCGGCATCTCGGTCCGCGGGGGCGATTATTCCGACGCGTCCGCGATGGAGCGCGCCTTTGCCGGCGCCTCAACGGTGCTCCTGATCTCGGGCGACACGCCGAACGAGGTTCGCATCGGCCAACACCGCAATGCGATCGACGCCGCGAAACGCGCGGGCGCACGCCGCATCGTCTATACCAGCTTCCTCGCCTGCCAGCCCGATTCGCCCTTTCCCTATGCCAAGGTGCATCGCGAGACCGAGACTTACCTCAAGGACAGCGACGTCGCTTTCACCATCATGCGCGACAGCTATTTCGCCGAGACGATCATGATGGTGGTGGAGCGTGCGCTCAACACCGGGCGGGTTTGCCATGCCGCGGGATCTGGCCGGGTCGCCTGGTGCGGCCGGCGCGATTCGGCCCGCGCGCTCGCCGCCGTGCTGACAAGCCAGGGTCACGAGGGCAAGACCTATTCCCTGACCGGTCCCGCGACCCATACCTTTGCCGAGGTCGCTTGGGTGCTGTCGGCGGTGATGGGGCGCGAATTCCCCTATGAGCCGGTACCGCCTGCTCAATATGCCGAGCATCTGCGCACGACCAAGCCGGACGTGCCGAGCGCGGTCGAGAATTGGGTGAACTCGGCCGCGTCGATGGCACGCGGCGATTTCGATCTCGTCACCCGCGACATTGCCGATCTAATCGGCACCCCGCCCGAGGATGCGATGGCGTTTCTTCGCCGCGAACTCACGGCCGTTCGCGCCTGACGCGGCGGGAATCGCGCCCTCTGGCCTCGGGCGCTCGGCGCCGGTATGATTTGGGGGTAATGTCCATGCCGTGCCGCGCCTCCGGATGCTGCAAAGCCTCGCCATTCGCGATCTCGTCCTGATCGACCGGCTCGACCTCGCCTTTGGGCCGGGGCTTGCGGTGCTCACCGGCGAGACGGGCGCCGGCAAGTCGATCCTGCTCGATGCGCTCGGCCTCGCGCTCGGCTTTCGTGCCGATAGTGGTCTTGTCCGGCCCGGCGCCGCGCAGGCGGTGGCGAGCGCGGAATTCGTCCTGCCGGCGGACCATCCGGTCCGCGCGATCCTGGACGAGGCCGGCTTCGACGGCGCGGGCGAGCGCCTCGTGCTGCGCCGCATCGTCGGCGCCGAGGGCCGCAGCCGCGGCTTCGTCGACGATCAGCCGGCGAGCATCGGCCTCGTCGCCCGCATCGGCGAGGCGCTCGTTGAGATCCATTCCCAATTCGATCAGCACGGCCTCCTCGATCCCGCGACCCATCGCGAGACGCTCGATGCCTATGGCGGCCATGGCCGGGAGCTGGCCGCCGTGACCGCGGCGTGGCGCGCGTGGCGCGACGC
>JBOHLV010000303.1:0-6510 GCA_050729815.1 Allostellaceae bacterium | reverse complement strand
CCAGCCCGCCGACGCTGTTGCCGGTGCCAGTGACCGCGCCAGTGGCATAGGCATTGGTGATCGTGCCGCCGTGGTTGTACCCCACCAGCCCGCCGACGCTGTTGCCGGTGCCAGTGACCGTGCCGGTGGCATAGGCGTCGATGATCGTGCCGCTATTAGACCCCACCAGCCCGCCGACGCTGTTGCCGGTGCCAGTGACCGTGCCGCCGATGAGGCCGATATCGCGGATGGTGCCGGAGGGGCCAAGCTCTCCGAACAAGCCGATATTATTTCCGCTCGAACTGATCTCCAGCCCGGAGATGGTGTTGCCGAGGCCTTCGAAAATGCCGGCAAAAGTCCCGACCACTGCACCCGAATAGGCGGTCGTGGGCGCCGTCAGCGGAATCGCGAGGGCGTAATCGCCCGACACGCCGTTCATCCCTTGGACGCCCGTCATGTCATAGAGCAGCGTGTAGGGCTGGCTGTTGATCGACAGGCTTGGATTGGCCAAAGAATCGGTGAATTCGACGCTGCCGGCGGCCATGTCGAAATTGAGCGCGGCGCTGGTGTTCGCGCTCGCATTATTATAGGTGAGGGCGAGCGTGCCGCCGCCCTCGACATTGATCGGCGCGTCGATGTCGATGTTGCGATAGGCGCTCAGCGAGAATTCCGCGGTCGAATTCCACGCGATCGGCGCATCGATGATGATGTCGCCATTGCCGGACGCGTTCGGGTTGCCCGGGCCGGTGGCGCTGGTCGCCGTCGTGACCAGCGATACGCCGGTGCCGCCGTTCAAGCTGGCGTCGATGGTCGACGCGGCGGTCGCATCGACCGTGAGGTCATAGGCGGGGTCGAGCAGCCATTGGCCGCCCGCGCCGGCATCGACCGTGGCGCCGCCGATTTCCAGCGTCGCGCCCGAGGTTTCAATGGTGCCGCCGGTGCCGCCCGTGCCGGGCCGCGCCAGCAGCGTGCCGGTGATAGCGTCATCGCCGGTCGCGACGACGGAAATAGCGCCGCCGTTCTTCGCCGTCTTGGTCGCCGAGGCATCGATGGTGCCGGTGACATGAATCGCGCCGGCGTTGACCGTGACGGCGCCGCCCGAGCCGTTGGCATTGGTCGCCGTCACCGGGCTGGCGACCTGGGCCGTGCCGCCCGCCGTCAGCCAGACCTGGCCCTTGATGGTCTTGGTGCCGGTCGCGGTGATGGCGTTGTGGTTCTCAACCAGGGCATAGACATCGCCGCCCGCGGCGCGAAGCGCGGCCCGCGCCGCCGCCACCGTGCCCGAATTCGTCACGCTGCCGGTGCCGCCCGAGACCGCGATGCGCGGATCGCTGCCGACCGGTTGGAGCACGATCTCATTCCCCGCGGCCATGTCGGCGGTGCCGTTCGGCGCGGACAGAGTCCCGCTGTTGGTGACGGAATTGCCGACCAGGATGGCGTCGCCATTCTGCGACGTGATGGTGCCGGCATTGGTCACGGCGCCATCGGAGGTGCCGCTGAAGGTCAGGGCGCCGCCATTCATGAAATTGTGGTTGGTGATGTCGCGGGTCGAGGCGACGAAGCTGCCGTTGGTGACCACCTTGCCGCCCGGCCCGATAACGACGCCCTGCGGATTGATCAGATAGACCGAGCCGGTCGCGCCCAATTGCCCGTCGATCTGGGAAATATTCGCGCCGGTGACGCGGTTGAGGGTGGCGCCCGCGCCGTTATTGAACTGGACCTTGTTCCGGGCACCGATCGAGAAGCCGTGCCAATCGATGATGCCGCGGGTCGAGGCCTGGTTGATGGTCATGGCGTTGCCGTGGCTGCCGATGGCCCCCGAGCCGGCGACGTAACTGCCGCCGCTCGGCAGCGTGCCGCCGGCAAGCGCCGGCGCGGCTATCAGCACGGCGCCCGCGACGCCCGCCAGCCACCACGGGACGGAAGCGCCGTCGCGGCGCCTCAATGTTGACGATGCTGTCAAAGACAATTTCCCGACGTCGGCGGAAATCCGCCGCTTCTTGTTTGCTCTCATCGCCTCCGGCCTTTTCGGCATTCAACTGTCCGAGCCTTATCGCAGCCGCCGGACGAATTCAACGACTTCGTGGCGAAAATCAGGAAAATTCGTTAACATCAGTTAATTTAAATAGAGGTTTTCAAACATGAAGTCTAAAACACAACAAAACCATAACGAAATGGTAGTTTCGAATTTAGACAGATATTTCTAATGAAAATACGAATTCCAATCAGGTCTTTTATAAAATCATCATTTCCGCAATTCCAACCAAATCGCCACAGTTATTATTACTCCAGATTTCCCGAAAACAATAACCGCCGCACGGCAATCATGCCCGGCGCGGCGCAAGACATAGCCGGTGCGTATGTCGATTCAGCGTCGTCGCAACCGCCGGTAGGCACCGAAAAACCCGTCGTCTGGATGTCGCTCGGGCTGTCGTCACGCTACATGCCAGGTGACCGACGGCACCGACTTCCTACTCTGGCAGGCGCAAACCGCCTGGTCGGCCGCGTTGCCGCTTCGGCGACCGCCTCGGCGTTACGGTCGTCGTTCTTCTGCGCCTTGACGTAGGGACGCACATATTCCCGCGACATCAGCCGCACCTCGTGCCCCTGCGCCGCCAATTGCCGCCCAGATGATGCGCGCTCTACAGCAGGCTTCCATCGCCAACGCACGGGCATCAATCTGGGCAAGAAACGGGACCGCTGAAAGAGGGCCGGGCCATTCCATAATCAGACCCAACTCCTCTTGGAAAACTTAGCCGCTCCCAACGAGCCGCGATCATCGGGATCCGTTCCGGGATCTCGCCATGGCCCAACGTCGCCCCATAGCGATGCAACCCCGTCACGGAGGCAAAGGGACACCGCCGCAAATTCGGTCGATGGTTCGTTGCGCCTCGTCCGCATCGGGCGCGTCATCGCTGCGCCAGGCCACGTGGCCATCGGGACGCACCAGAACAAGATGGCGCGCATAAATGGCTGCGGCCTCCGCGTGTTCGATAACGACGCTGCGGTATGGGACCCGGCGTGCCCGGACCGCATGTTCGAGCGTCGCGCCCAGCGGCGCGTCGGCACCAAATCGCAATAAGACGAATTCGCGCCCGAAGAAATCGAGGGTTGATCGGTCGGGTCCGAGCCAGACATGCGGCGCGCGCGAGCCGGGTCGCGCCGTCTGCACATAGGTCGATACCTCGTCGCGCGGCGGCGAGGTGCCATCCGGCACGATTACCGGCGAATGATCATAGACGTAGCCGAGATGAATGCCGGCCGTGCGCCATTCGCGGCGCATCATGTCCTTAAGGCGTTGGCCGAAGTCGCGGCGCGACGGAGTACCGGGCAATCCCGGCTCGAACAACGCTTGCCCAGGTCGGGCATCGCCCGGCGCCAGCATGCGGCGCAGATTGCCCGTGGCCTCGCGGACATTGCGCAGCGCGACGGGCCGCCGCTCAATCTCGTAGGAAGCCAGGAACTCGCGCCCGGACCAGCCGCGAATCGCGGCTTCGAGCTTCCAGCCGAGATCGACGGCATCCTGGATTCCGGTATTCATGCCGAAGCCGCCGGTCGGCGACATCAGATGCGCGGCATCGCCGGCGATGAATATACGAGCGGTGCCATAGCGGTCGGCAACCAGCTCTCGCCGGGTCCAGGGCATAATCGACAGAATCTCAAAGTCGAACGGCCTACCCATGGCGCGCAGAATGGCGTAGCCGACCTCTTCCTCGGATAAGACGCGCCGTGTTTCATTGCCGACGAGCGATAGGCGCCACCGGTCGCGGCCGTTGATCGCGACCAGCGTGCCCCAAGTCCCTTCCGGTCCGATAAAGATGAACCGGTAGGCCGACGCCTTGTCATGGAGTCGCTCCAGCCCATCGCAGCGGAAGATGGCGTTGGTCGTATGAGTCAAGACGGGCGAACCGCTCATGCCAATGCCGAGCCGCTCGCGCACCGTGCTCGAGCCGCCGTCGCAGCCGATAAGATAGGCGGCCCCGATCCGGGTTTCCGCCCCGTCCGGTTGCTTCAGCCGCGCGACGACGCCATCCGCCTTCTCCTCAAACTCCATAAGGTCGACGCCATAATGCAAAGACACATGGGGAAACTGCCCCGCGAAGCGGGCCAGGACCGGATCGAAGAAATCCTGGGGGCAACGTTCGCCGCGCGGGCAAGGGCTCTGCGGCATCGGCTTTTCCTCCGACATCGGCGGAAACGGTTCGCGGGCGAACTCATCGCCGGTAAGCGATTCGAGCCAGACGCAATCCTGCGGATAGGCGCGGTTGTATCCCGCCGCCTCAACCCAGGACAGAATTCCCCAGCGGCGGCAGAATTCGAGCGTGCGGGTGCCGACAAAATCCATTTTGGGCTGCGACACCGTGCCGTCGCCGCGCTCGATCAGGGTACAGGCAATCCCGCGCCAGCCCAACTCGGCGGCGAGCGCCAATCCAACCGGGCCGCCGCCAACGATCAGGACATCATGATCCATGCGCTATTGCCGGCCGGCAGCATGGGCCTCCTCGCGATAGAGGCCGAGCGCCTTCATCGCCGGAAAATCGTTGGTCTGGAACAGAATCGCCTCATCCTTGCGGGACCGGTTGGCATGCTCGTGCCACGTCCACGGCGGCAGGGCCAAGAAATCCCCTTCGGCCCAGTCGAAGGTTTCGCCGGCAATGATGGTCGAACCCTCGCCGCGGACGACATGATAGAGGACGCTTCCCGTGTGGCGATGCGCGTTGCCGTGCATGCCAGGCCGCAGCCATTGCAGCGCCAACCCAAGCGTCGACAGCACCGGCCCGCCGGTCGTGGGGTTTTGGTATTCGAGCACGAAATCGTCGAACGGATCGGGGTCGGTCGCGGCGAAATCGCTGAGCGCCCGTTGCGCCTTGGCCCAGGGATAAAGGAGCAATGGGCTTGCATTTGCGTTTGCCGCCGACATGTTCGCCGGCCGCATGATGCCGCTACCGAATTGCTTCCACGAGCGATCCGGAACTGTGGCCGCAGCCTGCTGGTGTTGCGGATAGGGCTCGAAAAAGCTGGCGTGCATCGACCGGACCAGCGGAATGTCGAGGCCGTCGAGCCAAGTCATGGGCGCATTGCCCTGATGCTGGTGATCGTGCCATCTCCAGGCCGGCGTCAGCACCACATCGCCTTTGTTCATGGGATAATGTTCGCCATCGACCGTCGTGCTGGCGCCTGATCCCGCCATGATGAACCGGAAGGCATGCGGCGAATGACGATGGGCGGTCGCGATCTCGCCGGGCAGGATGTGTTGGATTCCGGCCCAAATTGTGGGCGTGGTGCCGTAAGGCAATCCGGGATTGGTCAGCCGCAAGGTGCGGCGGTCGCCGCCCGCCTCCAACCCAATCTCGGTCGCGACCAGATGCAGGAGGCGGGCGATGTCGTCGCGGCGCCACTGAATGGCACGCATGCTCGATCCGGGTTCGCGGGCAATGGTCGGCTCATCGTTCGGATCGCGAACCCGGCTATGGAACGTGGCGAGCTTGGCGTTGAGCGCCGCCGGGCCAAGAACCGTCTTCACCGAGCCTTCGGGCTTCACAGCGGCGCAGCCTGCGCAAGCTCAAGCGCGCGATGATGGTCCCGAAAAATCGCGGACAGCCGGTCGGGACTGATCCGGCCGAATCCGCAATACGCGGCGACGCCAAAATCCGGGAGGAATTTGCGGGCCGCGGAGAGACGCTGCGGGAAGTTCGGCATGCTATGGATCATCCCAAGATAGACTCGGGCGCCGTGTACATCGAGCGTCGCCAGCGGTGCATCAAAATCATCTTCGACGCGATCGAGCATCGGGATATGGACCCAGTCGACGCGCCGCCCGGTGGCCGCGACCGCCGCGTTGGCGAGTTCGACCAGCTTTCCCAGATCATCGGGTTCGAATCGCGGCCAGCCGCCGAACGTGCCGAAGCAGAAATGGAAGCCGAGCCCGACCTCCTCCGGTAGCAGCGACGACAAGCGGCGAAGCGACGCGACATTGGTGGCGATCGCGTGTTCGTCCGGTGCATCGCGAAGGTAATCCTGCGTGCCGTACACCGCTTGCACTTCTGCCGCCATGTCCCATTGGATCGCAAGATCGCGATGCGGAATCCGCTTCAGAATCGCCTCGAGTTCGGCGGCGAGAGCGTCCTCATAGCCGGGACGCACGCGACCAAGATCGGCGGGGTCGGGGAAATAGAGCGGCCGGACCACACTGTTGACGTTTGGGATCGAGATCTGAAACCGCACCCCTTCGGGGATCAGGCCCTTTTCGCGCAACGTCTTGAAGACAAAATAGGAATTGGCGGCATCCTTGGCATAGCCGAGACGATTGCCCCATTACCCCTTAAACTGGGCGACCAATACGCGTCAAACCGCAAGCTGGAACCGCGGAAAGAGCAATGCGGCGTTCTCGTGCTCGATGCCAGGACACGAGGGCAACGAAGCTAAGCGACCAGATCGTCGCAATCGACTTTGCCATGTTCATTATCGTCTCCCCGTTTTGAACCCTTCAGGGCCAAAGTTCCTTTGAGGCGAGCCGCGCACCTTCTTTCA
>JBOHLV010000302.1:0-4664 GCA_050729815.1 Allostellaceae bacterium | reverse complement strand
GAGGATGCGTTCCGCATCGGCGAGGCTGTCGCAGATCGGGATTTCGATCAGCACGTGCTTCCCCGCGCGCATGCAGGCTTCAGCTTGTGCGGCGTGAATCTGGGTCGGGCTCGCCAGGATCATGGCGTCGAGTCCGGGTTGCTTCAGGCTTTCGGCGAGGTCGGTGGTCCAATGCGGGATTTGGTATTTCTTCGCCACCTCCTCGGTGCCGGCGGGCCGGCCGCCGGCGAGCGTCACCACCTCGACATCCGGGATCTTCGCCAGCGCGTCGAGATGCCGGATGCCGAAGGCGCCCTGTCCCGCAAGACCGATTTTCATGCCGCGCTCCCTTGGCCTGCCGTTACCGCGGATTTTCCATGATGAGATGGCCGCACGCCGTATTCGACGCCGGCACGTGATAGAAGCGGTAGATCTCCTTGGCGGCGTCTTCGAGCGCGCCGCGCATGATGAGCCACATCACCAGCTCGATCCCCTCGGAGCCCGCCTCGCGCAAATATTCGAGCGGCGTCAGCTTGGTCAGCGAAACCGGATCGTTGACGAGAAGATTGAAGAAGCGGTCGTCGAATTCCTTGTTGATGAGGCCGGCGCGCTTGCTTTGGAGCTGGTGCGACATGCCGCCGGTGCCGAACACGACGACGCGCAAATCCGGATCGAAGCTTTGGACCGCCTTCTTGATCGCTTTCCCCAACATGTAGCAGCGATGGCCGGTCGGCGGCGGATATTGGATGACGTTGACGCAGAGCGGGATCACCTTGAACGGCCAGGCATCCTCGGGCTCGCCGCAGAGCAGCGACAAGGGCACGGTGAGACCGTGATCGACCTCCATCTTGTTGACGATGGTGATGTCGAACTCGTCGAGGATGGTCGATTGCGCGATGTGCCAGGCGAGATCGGGATGGCCGATCACCTTCGGCACCGGTCGCGGCCCCCAGCCCTCGTCGGCGATCGGAAATTCCTCGGCGCAGCCCAGGGCGAAGGTCGGGATGACCTCGAGCGAGAAGGCCGAGGCGTGGTCGTTATAGACCAGGATCGCGACATCGGGCTTCAGCTCCCGCATCCATTCCTTCGAGAACTGATAGCCGTCGAAGAGCGGTTTCCAATAGGCGTCCTCTGTGCGATGGCGATCGACCGCCGCGCCGATGGCGGGCACATGCGACGTCGTCACGCCGGCGATGATCTTAGCCACGATGGTCCTTCCATTCCGATTTGCTGCGATTGCCTTCGACCGGCCGGCCGCCTTCAAGCATCATCTTGGCATAGGTTTCCTGGGTCGAGCCGGTCATGAGGGCGGCGATGTTCTGAAAGGTGAGGCCGTCGGTCGCCGCGACCTTCGACGTGTAATAGATGTTGCCGCCGAGGCGCAGCATCTCGTCCCAGTCGCGGTCCAGCACCGCCTGGCGCTGCTCCTCCGTCATCGGGAAGCGTTTCAGGTATTCCTTCTCGTTCGCCTTGAACGCCTGACGGTTGTCGTCGCCCATCATCGACATGCAGAACATGTTGAGCCAGTAACCGGCGCGCGACCGCTTCGCGTCGAAGACATAGGTGCCCGGAATGTCCTCATAGGGTTCCTCTTTTTGCGCCACATCATTTCTCCCAATAGAGCCGCATTGGATTATCGACCAGGAGCGCGCGCTGCTGCGCCGCCGATGGCGCGATGCGCGGGATCATGTCGACCAGCACCCCGTCATCCGGCATGTGCGTCGTCATATTGGGGTGCGGCCAATCGGTGCCCCACAGCACCTGGTCGG
Source organism: Allostellaceae bacterium (assembly GCA_050729815.1). Lineage (GTDB taxonomy): Bacteria > Pseudomonadota > Alphaproteobacteria > ATCC43930 > CGMCC-115725 > JAATGI01. The sequence goes on along the minus strand of JBOHLV010000302.1, from coordinate 2,916 downwards.
GAAACCGCTCGACCAGGATCTTCCCGAACGGCACGAAATCATCATAGGGCGGGCCTTCCTTCGAAATGCGCTCCGGCCCGGTGACCTTGACCCAGATCTTCGGGTTCTCTTCCAAGAGCCTGATATAGGAGCGGAAGTCCGGATGGTCGACCCCCTTCGTCGCGTCCGGCAGCGACATATGGTCCAACACCACGACGGTCGGCAGCGCCTTCAGGAACGGCGTCATCTTCGGAAGGCTCGGCGCCTCGAAATAGACGACGACATGCCAGCCGAGCGACGCCACCCGCCGCGCCAGGGCCAAACGCGCCTCGGGATCGGTGGCATCGACGAGGCGAGGCAGGAAGTTGAAGCGCACACTGCGCATCCCCGCCTCGTCCATCTCGTGCAGCTCCGCGTCCGAGATGTCGGGCTTCACCACCGCGATGCCGCGCGCCTGGTTGTTCGACGAGCGCAGCGCGTCGATGGTCGCGGTATTGTCGGTGCCGTGACAGCTCGCCTGGACGATGACATTGCGGGAAAAGCCGAGGAAATCGCGCAAGCGGAACAGCGCCTCCTTCGGCGCGTCATAGGGCGTGTATTTGCGCTCCGGCGCGAACGGGAATTTGGCCTCGGGCCCGAAGACATGGCAATGGGCATCGACCGCGCCCGGCGGCGGGTGGAATTCGGGCTTGGTCGGCTCCAGACAAAATGACGCGAATTTGCCGTCTGCGGGCATGCCGGACGCTCCATTCCAATCGTCAACAATTCTGTATGATAGTTCTATCCGTTCTGGCGCGAACCGCAAACCCCATCGCAAAGTCAATGGTGGATCAGGCCAACCATCCCGCGCCGCGGCGGCTGTGCCGGGTCGAGGACATCCCCGACGGCACGGCGCGCGGCTTCTCGTTCGGCAGCGGCATCGACCGGCGCGAGATTTTCGTCCATCGCGCCGGCGATTGCCTCCGGGGCTATGACAATGCCTGTCCGCATCAGGGCACGCCCTTGAATTTCCTGCCCGACCGGTTCCTCACTCGGGAGGGCGACCGGTTCCTGTGCACCACCCACGGCGCCCAGTTCCGGATCGCGGACGGTTACTGCCTTTCCGGCCCATGCCAGGGCAAGAGCCTCAAGCCGATCGAATTGCGGGTGGAAGACGGGATCGTCGCTTGGGCGGAGTGACGATTGAATCAAAGGCTCAAGAGCGGAGCCAACCGGGCATCGATCTCGTCCAGCACGTCGGTGGGCGCGCGGCCAATGATTTGCAGCTTGCGGGCCTCCCGATCAACGCTGCGGACGTGGTCGACCAAGACGACACCGCCGACCGCCAGACCCGGGGGCAGCTTGACTTCCGTCGGCCATCCTCGCGCGCGGCTGGTGATGGGGCAGACGACGGCAAGGCGGGAGACTTCGTGATAGGCCGCACGGGTCAGGACGATACCCGGTCGCCGTCCCGCCTGTTCACTGCCGGCCTGGGGCGAGAACAGAAGCCAGACCAGATCACCGCGGTCTGGCACGGGCATCAGATAATTTCCTCACCCTTCGGCCCGTCATCCTCGATGGAATGTTCCCGCGCCGGTGTCATGCCGGCGATCAACTCGTCGAGGGTGAAGCGTCGGCGCGACCGGGTGATGATGATCTTACCGTCTTCGGCCGCCTCGATATCGACCCGGGCACCTTCGCTCAGACCGGCCCGCGCGGCGACATCGCGTGGCACGCGAACACCAAGGCTGTTACCCCATTTCGCCACCTGAACCTGGATTGCCATCGCCATGTACCTCAAAGTCGGAATTACCAGTATATCTGAAATATATACAATGTGGCCGCTCACGTCACCCTTACGTTCTTGAATTGCCAGGGATCTTCCCGGTCGAGGTCCTCGGGGAACAGGCGCTCGCGGCCCTGGAGCGGCGTCCAGTCGCCCCACACCCCGGCCATTTCGCCGAGATACGGCAGTGAGATATCCAAGATGCGGCGGAAATCCATCTCGTCCGGCTCGACGATGCCGCGGCGCGGATTTTCGAGCGCCCAGATCACGCCCGCCAGCACCGCGACCGTGACCTGAAGGCTGGTCGCGTTGTTATAGGGGACGAGCCGCCGTGCCTCATCGACGGAAAGGCGTGAGCCGTACCAATAGACGCCCTTCGGATGGCCCATCAGCAGGATGCCGAGCTCGTCGATGCCGCCCGGCGAAATCTCCGCCATCAGGAGGCGTTGTTCCGCCTGCAACTGCCAGTTCTTGCCGGCAAGCTCGTGCAGCGACAGCACCGCATCGTCGCAGGGGTGATAGGCGTAATGCACGGTCGGGCGATAGACCGGCTTGCCGCCTTCCGTCACGGTGAAATAGTCGGCGATCGAGATCGATTCGCTGTGGGTAACGAGGAAGCCGTGATAGGGACCTTCGAGCGGCGTCCAGCTCCGCACCCGGGTGCCGGCACCGGGGCGGTTGAGATAGATGGCGCCGCCGGAACCGAATTCATGGCGCCCGCCATCCACCGGAAAATGTCTCTCATGCGTGCCCCAGCCCAGCTCCGCCGGCTGCGAGCCCTCGCTGAAAAACCCGTCGATCGACCAGGTGTTGACAAACTCTCCAGGCTCTTTGGGGATCATCGCGACTTGCGTGTCCCGTTCCGCGATATGGATGACTTTTATCTCCAACGCCTCGGCGAGCCGCGCCCAGCCGACTCGGTTGGTGGAAGTCTCGAGCGCCGGGTCGGCATCGCGTCCGATGTCGCATAAAGCCTGCTTGACGAAATGCGAGACCAGGCCAGGGTTGGCGCCGTGCGTCAGGACGGCGGTCGGACCGTCCGGGCGTCGCGCGCGCAGCGCGAGGGCGCTTTCGCGCAGGGCATAATTCGAACGCGCCGCCGGCGATAGATTCGGGTCGGTATAGCCGCCGGGCCACGGCTCGATACAGGTGTCGAGATAGAGCGCGCCCTT
>JBOHLV010000301.1:0-31446 GCA_050729815.1 Allostellaceae bacterium | reverse complement strand
GCGGTGTCGTGGCTGGTCGGCCGGCGGCTGGGTTTGGAGACACGGTCGGCGGAGTATCTCGCCGGTTATGTGGATGAGGACGATCTCGGCCGCATCAGTACCTTTGCCATCACCGCTGCCGCCCACCGCGTCGAGGCGTGGCGCCAAGCCGAAAACGAAAGGCGTTCCAGGGGTCGGTGACGCGCGCAAAGGGTAGAGGCCACTGATCTTGGAGATCGCCGATGCGACTACCCGCCGATTGTCCGTAGCGGTTTGCAAAGCTGGGCAGCAGCGTGAGGAGCGCGGAACTCTCGCGCTGCTGTCGCCAAGGCGGAATCCGGCTGCTCGCGGAGGAGGAGCCGCTGTGCTACACGATTGGCAGCGAGGGCGAAGTGTACCGGTTTGTCTGGCGCAGCGGCTTTGGCGGCAACGCGGTTGTTAGGAACGCGCGATCACCCTGCGATGGTGGTACGACGGGTTCCGGACACCGACACCGGACGATGCGCCCGCTGAGGCGGCGCTGTCGCCCAGCGATTGGACGCGGTTTCTCGATGCGTTGATCGCCTCGAACTTCTGGGCGCTCGGTCACATCGACGAGGCGCAAGGTCTCGACGGCGCCCAGTGGTTGATCGAGGGCCGCCGCGGTAATGTCTATCGTGACGTGTCGCGGTGGAGTCCGCGAGGCGATGTTTACGTCCTCGGCCGGCTCTTCTTTGACCTGGGCCACCGCTGCCGAAGGTCAACCCGTATTGAAACAGCCCGATCGCGAGATCGAACCGATCGATGTCGTTCGGACCTCTGGCGCGCCAGCACGCCATGACGGCACCCAAACGCTCCACCAGATCGCTAAAAGCGTGGCGAAAACGAAAGCGCCCGCGCCGTCGCCGCCAACGCGATCCTGGATCGCGGCTGGGGCAAGGCGGCGGTGATGCCGATCGTGCCCGCCGAAGCACAAGAGATGATCACGATCACCTTCGGCAACGAGCGCCCGGAACCACGCAGCATCGGCGCGCGCGATGTTTCCGATTCGGTCGAGATCGTACGCGCGAGCGATGACGCGCCGCCGCCGTTGCCGGCCCTGGGAAGGCAAGGCTCCCGGTAATCCGGGGCCATGAGGCGAAGCCCTGGGCGTCGTCAAAGTGTTGCCGGGCGCCTCTGATTCGGTCCGCCGGTTGGCAATCGAATTGACTCCGAATGTGCTGACGAGCGCCGCGACAACGATCGCTCGCGAGCCGAGCGAACGCGATTCAGAAAGCGGCCAAGCTGCCGTCGGCGTGCCGTGTCTCTGTTGCTCGAATGTCGGCCGTGATGCAGCCGAATTGCAGTGCCAGGGCGGGGCTGAGGGAGGAAATTCGAGGGGCGGCGGGGGTGAGCCACACTTTCGAAGGACGGCAAGTTAAAAGGGGCGGCCGTCGGTCGCCCTGCATGTGGTTGGTGGGATTCACGATTTCCAGTACCGCGATCTTGCCCCTAGCTGGCGCACGCGACCAATAGGCCAACGATCTTAACAATCGGAGCGCCGTCGCTCTTTCCGAAGCCCCTGAACGCCGCTCCCATTTTAGCGCTGGTGCCGACATGGTGCCGACACGGCGCGAATTTACCGTCGATGGCATATTGGTAAGTAATTGAAAAGATTGGCTGGGGCGGGAGGAATCGAACCTCCGAATGGCGGAATCAAAATCCGCTGCCTTACCTCTTGGCTACGCCCCAATGCGGTCCGGAGGACCGTGACCTCGCGGCGGCCGGCGGGAAAGGCCGTTCGGCGCGGCGGCGCGGACGATACCGGCAATTCGTCCCTGCCTCAAGGATGACGCCAAAGATGATGTCCGAGGATGACGCTGGGCATCTTCTTCCCATATCCAACGGGACATGCCGGTTGACGCCATCCGCCTCTGCCGGCAAGGTTCCCATCTCTCTTGCCGCGGGTGTCCCCATCATGGCTACAGCGCCGCCTTCCTCAACCACCACCTCGACCGCTGGCGCAACGCCGTTGCCGGTGCCGCGCGACCCCACTCTGCGCCGCATGGCCAACGCCATCCGCGCCCTTGCCATGGATGCGGTCGAGAAGGCGAAGAGCGGCCACCCCGGCTTGCCGATGGGCATGGCCGATGTCGCGACCGTGCTGTGGAGTCGGTTCCTCAAATTCGATCCTGCCGATCCTGCCTGGCCCGATCGCGACCGCTTCGTCCTCTCGGCCGGGCACGGCTCGATGTTGCTTTATTCGCTTCTGCACCTTACCGGCTATTCGGCGATGACGATGGCGCAGATCGAGCGCTTCCGCCAGGTCGGCAGCGACACCCCCGGCCATCCCGAATACCACCTCGCCCATGGCATCGAGACCACGACCGGCCCGCTGTCGCAGGGCATTGGCAACGCGGTCGGCATGGCGCTCGCCGAGCGCATGTTGGCGGCGCGCTTCGGCGATGCGATCGTCGATCATTATACCTATGTCCTCGCCGGCGATGGTTGCCTGATGGAGGGACAGAGCCAGGAAGCGATCTCCTTCGCCGGCCATTTGCGGCTCGGCAAGCTGATCCTGTTCTGGGACAACAACCACATCACCATCGACGGGTCGACCGATCTTTCCACCTCCGACAATCAGCTCGAGCGCTTCGCCGCCAGCGGCTGGGACACGGTTGCGGTCGACGGCCACGATACCGATGCCGTGGCGGCCGCGATCGAACATGCGCGGACGACGCCGGTGCCCTCGCTTATCGCTTGCCGCACCATTATCGCCTTCGGGGCGCCGACCAAGGCCGGCACCGCCGCGGCCCACGGCTCGGCGCTGGGGCCCGAGGAGATCGCTGGCGCTAGGCAGCGGCTCGAATGGCCTTACCCGCCCTTCACCTTGCCGGATGATGTGACGGATTGGTGGCGCGCGGTCGGCGGGCGCGGCGCCGAGCCGCATGCCGAATGGAATGAGCGCATGGCGAAGCTCGCCCCGGCGGAGCGCACCGTGTTTGAGCATCGCACGGGGGGCGTCCTGAAGCGCGGCTGGCGTGAAGCGCTCGACGGGGTCAAGGCGAAGTTCGCCGCGGACATGCCGAAACTCGCGACCCGCCAGGCCTCGGGCCAGGTGCTCGCGGCGCTGGTGCCGGCAATCCCGACCCTGATCGGCGGCTCGGCCGACCTGACGCCGTCCAACAACACGCTCGTCAAGAACGAGCAGTCCGTCACCGCCGACAATTTCGCCGGCCGCTACATCCATTACGGCATCCGCGAGCATGCCATGTGCGCGATGATGAGCGGCCTTTCCCTCCATGGCGGCCTCGTGCCCTATGGTGGCACCTTCTTGTGCTTTTCCGACTATGCCCGACCGGCGATCCGCCTCGCCTCGCTGATGGGCATTCGGGTCGTCTATGTCATGACTCATGATTCGATCGGCCTTGGCGAGGACGGGCCGACCCATCAGCCGGTCGAGCACCTGGCCGCCTTGCGCGCGATCCCGCGGCTTCAGGTGTTCCGCCCGGCCGACCCGATCGAGACCGCGGAATGCTGGGAGCTCGCTTTGACGAGTGAGCATGCGCCGTCGCTCCTCGCGCTATCGCGCCAGGGCGTGCCGGCGCTGCGCCCGGACAAGGGCGAGGAGAATCGCTCGGCCCGTGGCGCCTATGTCCTTGCCGAAACCGAGGGCGCGCGCCAGGTGACGCTGCTCGCCACCGGCACGGAGGTGTCGCTCGCCATCGCGGCGAGGGACCTGCTAAAGGACCGCGGCATCGCGGCGGCGGTGGTGTCGATGCCGTGCTGGAAATTGTTCGACGCCGAGGACGCGTCCTATCGCCGCGCGGTTCTGGGCGAAGCGCCGCGGGTCGGCGTCGAGGCGGCGGTGTCGTTCGGCTGGGACCGGTATGTCGGTCCCGATGGCGGTTTTGTCGGCATGAAGGAGTTCGGCGAGTCGGGACCAGGTGCCGAGGTCTATCGCCATTTCGGCATCACCGCGGAACGGGTGCGCGACACCGCGCTCGAGGTCATCGCGAGGAGGAAGATATGACGGTGCGGGTGGCGATTAACGGCTTCGGGCGCATCGGGCGCCTTGTCATGCGCGCGGCCCATGAGGCGGCGCGCGACGATCTCGAAGTGGTCGCGATCAACGATCTGGGCTCGGTCGAGGCCAACGCGCATCTCCTGCGCCATGACAGCATCCACGGCCATTTTCCCGGCACCATCAAGACCGGCGACAATTGGATGGATATCGGCCGCGGCGAGGTAAAGGTGTTCGCTGAGCGCGATCCCGCGAAGCTGCCGTGGAAGAAGCTCGGCATCGATGTCGCGCTCGAATGCACCGGGCATTTTACCAAGCGCGAAGGCGCGGCGCAGCATCTCGAGGCCGGGGCGAAGCGCGTCCTTATCTCGGCGCCCGCCACCGGTGCCGATTTCACCCTCGTCATCGGCGTCAATCATGAATGGCTCGAGCCGAAGCACGCGGTCATCTCGAACGGCTCCTGCACCACCAACTGCCTCGCGCCGGTGGCGTTCGTGCTCAATGAAGGCGTCGGCATCGAGCATGGCCATATGACGACGATCCATTCCTATACCGGCGATCAGCACACCGTCGACACGCTGCATCAAGATTTGCGCCGGGCGCGGGCGGCGGCACTCTCCATGATCCCGACCTCGACCGGGGCGGCGCGCGCGATCGGCCTCGTCCTGCCGGCGCTTGCGGGCAAGCTCGATGGCGTCGCGATCCGGGTGCCGACCGCCAACGTCTCGCTCATCGACCTCGCCTTCACCGCGTCGCGCGACACCGACAAGGACGAAATCAACCGGCTCGTGACGGAGGCGGCGCTGACGAGCCGATTCAAGGGCATCCTCGGTGTCAATGACGAGCCGCTGGTCTCGGTCGATTTCTGCCACAATCCCCACAGCTCGACCTTCGACTTGACGCAGACCGTGGTGATGAGCAAGCGCTTCGTCCGCATCTTGTCCTGGTACGATAATGAATGGGGCTTTTCCAACCGCATGGTTGAGGCCGCGGCGCTGGTCGGCAAGCTCGGCATGTGATCTCGCTCGCGCTTCTTTGATTTGTCGTCTAGGCGGCGCGGGTCTATCTCATACGGCATGGAGGGCGGATCGGCTCGGCGGATCAAACCGAGTCCGAGCAGCCATTGGGAGATCGCGATGCTGTTGAAATCGAAGCGTAGCTGGGAAATTTCCGAAAACGAGGCAACGCCGGAAGCGGTCTTCGCCAACCGCCGCACCCTGTTGAAGGCAATGGGGTTCGGTGCCGTCGCGGCGGTGGCCGAGGTGCCATTTCTCACCGCTCAGGCGGCGCCGGAACCGCCGGCCGAAGCGGTCACGGACAAGCTCTATCCGTTTCCTCGTGATCCCAAATACAAGCTCGACCGGGCGATTACCCCGGCGAAATATTCGACCACCTACAACAATTTCTATGAATTCAGCACCGACAAGGATCTGTGGCAGGAGGCCCAGGCGCTGCCGATCCGGCCGTGGACGGTGACCGTCGACGGCATGGTGGAAAAGCCGTTTCAGATCGGCATCGACGATCTCATCCTCAAGATGAAGCCCCATCTCGAGGGCCGGCTCTATCGCCATCGCTGCGTCGAGGCGTGGTCGATTGCGGTGCCGTGGGACGGCTTCGCTCTGAAGGATTTCGTGGCGTTCGCAAAGCCGCTCGCCTCGGCCAAATACTTGAAGATGGTCACCTTCATGAACCCCAGCGTCGCGCCGGGCCAGAACCAGATTTTCTATCCCTGGCCCTATGTCGAGGGCTTGACCATGGCCGAGGCCACGAACGACCTGCCGTTCCTCGTCACCGGCATGTATGGCAAGCCGGTGCCGAAACAGGACGGCGCCCCGTTGCGCCTTGTCGTGCCGTGGAAATACGGCTTCAAATCGGTGAAATCGATCGTCAAGATTAGCTTCACCGACAAGATGCCCCAGACGTTCTGGTGGGAGCTGTCGCCGAGCGAGTACGGCTTCTGGGCCAATGTCAATCCGGCGGTGCCGCATCCGCGTTGGAGCCAGGCGACCGAACGCGTGCTCGGCACCGACAAGCGGGTGCCGACGCTGATCTGGAACGGCTATGGCGAACAGGTCGCCTACCTTTACAAGGGCATCAAATTCAAGGACATCAAAGGCCAACGGCTCTTCCGGTAAAGAAAGTTCAGATAAAACAATGGCTTGGCCGAATATGGCAGAATTGTGGCCGAAACCGGGCGGATAAGTCACTGGAATAGCAAGGCTTTTTCGCCTATATACGGCGTTTGGTCCTCACGGAGGAAGCCATGCGTTTGCATCTCGGATTTGCCGTCGTCGGTCTTGCGTTTCTGGTTTCGGCTTGCGGTGTCACGCCTGGCAATCGCGCGCTCTCGGGCGCGGCGATCGGGGCGGCCGGCGGCGCGGTTGTCGGCGCCATGGTCGGCGCGCCGGCTGTCGGCGCGGCCATCGGCGCTGCAGCAGGTGGCGTGACCGGCGCCGCCACCTCCCCCTCTCAGGTCGATCTCGGCCGGCCGGTTTGGGAGTAGGCGCGAGGGGCCCGAATGTGCTAGCAGAGGGCCGCCCTTACCGTCGGGAGGAATGATTTGGCGGCCGCGCGTGGCGCCGTTGTAGGTTTTTCCGTAACGATCCTGTTGATAGTCGCGGGCGGCACTGCGTTGGCCTGCGGCAATGCGTTGGCCTTTGGCGGCGAACGGGCGGGTCGCTCGTTCGTTCGCCCTGTCCGGGGCGCGATGGGGCTTGGTTTCGGCTTTGGGCAATGGTGGGGACCGACGGAGTCCTATGCGCCGCCGGCCTATGGCTATCCGCCGCCGGTGTACGCCGTGCCGCCGCCCGACGCCTCGGCAGACGTACCACCGCCGGTGCCGAGGCCGAAAGGGTGCCGCGAATTCCGCTCCACCGTGATCGTCGATGGCCAGGCGCGGGTGTCACACGGCCTCGCCTGTCAGCAGGCCGACGGCACCTGGCGCATCGTGCAATAGCGGCGGGCGGCTCAACCGTTTCGCGCTTCCGCCACCTTGCGCACCAGAAAGTCGCGAAATACGGAAATCCGCTTCGAGGACCGCAGCTCCTCGGGATAGACGAAATAGGCTTCGCCCTCCGGCCCTTGGAGCTCCGGCAGGATGCGGACGAGACCTTCGGCATCGCCGGCCATGAAGTCCGGCGCCGCGCCAAGCCCGATGCCGGCCTGCACCGCGCGCAGGATGGCGTGGGCGTTGTTGACCGACAGTACTGGCCGACGCTCCTGGCCCGGCTTGAGGCCGGCCTCCATCAGCCAGTTGATGTTGCGCACCGGCGGGCGAGTGTCCTGGCCATAGACGATCACCCGGTGATTGTTGAGATCCTCGACCCGCTTCGGCGCGCCGTGGCGCTTCACGTAATCGGGCGCGGCATAGATGTGATAGCGCACCGGCATCAGGTGGCGCTGCACGAGGTCGGGCTGGCGCGGTGGCGACATCCGGATCGCAACATCGGCCTCGCGCATCGAGAGATCGAGCTCGCTGTCATCCACCACGATGCTGACCTGGACCTCGGGGTAGAGCTCGACGAACTCACGAATCTTGGGCGTCAACCAGGACGAGCCGAACGATACCGTCGTCGTCACCTTCAACGGGCCGCGCGGCCGGTCCTTCGACTCGGTCAACATCGATTCCGTCATGGCGAGCTTGCCGAACACCTCGCGCGCGGTGCGATACAAGAGGTCGCCCTGTTCGGTCAGGATGAGGCCTCGCGCATGACGGTGGAACAGCGGCACCGATAGCGATTCCTCGAGCGCGCTGATCTGCCGGCTCACCGCCGACTGGCTCAGATTGAGCGCTTCGCCGGCATGGGTGAAGCTGCCCGCTTCCGCCACCGCGTGAAATACGCGCAGCTTGTCCCAATCCATCGCCATATCGGCTACTCCGCCGCCTTCAACTGATGGGTGGCATCCTCCTCGGCGAGGAAGCGTTCGGCCTCGAGCGCCGCCATGCAGCCCATGCCCGCCGCCGTCACCGCTTGGCGGAACACTTTGTCTTTCACGTCGCCGGCGGCGTAGACGCCGGGGATTTTGGTCGCGGTCGAATCCGGTGCGGTGATGATATAGCCCTCGCGGTCGAGTGGGAGTTGATCCATGACGAGCGCGGTCGCCGGGTCATGGCCGATGGCGACGAAAAAGCCGTCGCAAGAAAGGTCGCTTACGGCGTCGGTCTCTACATTGCGGATGTGCACCCCCGTCACCTTGGGGGGGGTCGGCTCGCCCAGCACTTCCTCGACGACGCTGTCCCAGACGACGGCGATCTTGGGGTTGGCGATGAGCCGCGCCTGCATGGTCTTGTCGGCGCGCAGTTCGTGGCGGCGATGGATCAAGGTGACGCGGGTCGCGTGATGGGTGAGATAGAGCGCCTCCTCGGCCGCGGTATTGCCGCCACCGACCACCACCACCTCCTTGCCGCGGAAGAAGAAGCCGTCGCAGGTGGCACAGGCCGAGACGCCGAAACCGCGATAGACCGCCTCGCCCGGGACATTGAGCCAGCGCGCCTCGGCGCCGGTGCAGAGCGCCACCGTCTCACCTTCATAGAAGGCGTCCGAATCGCCGCGCGCGACGAACGGCCGGCGCTTCAAGTCGATGCCGGTGATGATGTCGTCGATAACGCGGGCGCCGACATGGACCGCTTGGTCCCGCATCGCCTGCATCAAATCCGGGCCCATGATGCCGGTGCCGAAACCGGGATAGTTCTCGACCTCGGTGGTGATGGTGAGCTGTCCGCCCGGGGTCAGGCCGGTGACCAGGATCGGCTCCAGATTGGCGCGCGCGGCATAGATTGCCGCGGTGTATCCAGCCGGGCCGGAGCCGATGATCAAGAGGCGGGTGCGATGCGTTTGCGATGGTTCCGACATGATTGCTGCCGTTCAAAAGCCGAACATATGGTCGAGGCTGAACGCCCCGTCCGGCCCCAGCAGACCATGATAGCCGAAAAGTCGGCAGGTCAAATCCCTAATCAGGACGAATCCGCCGCCCGCCGCGCGGGTACGCTCTTCCTCGTTAAACATATCGCAATACCGCCAGTGGCATGAGCCGGAGCAGGGAATGGCGACGTGCCGGCGGGCAATCTCCCCGCCGACTCGATCATGAAGGATGAGTTCGGTCGCGCTTGTGGTGTGCCAGGGCCGGGAAGCGGGATAGATGAGGTGGCAAAAGGTGTCGAGCGGTGCCTCGCCGAGCCGCAGGAAGAGCCGCGTCGAAAGCCCCGGTGCGTGGCCCGAATAGGATTGCGGCTCGTTTCGGTAGGTAAGGGCGGTGTTGAAGATATGGGCGCCGAAGCTGGTATCGGCGCGGTGGCCGCTCCCCCGGTCCTCGTATCGAAAGAGGCCGTGCAGCCAGCCATCGCCCACGCCGCCCTCGGCGAAATCATAGACGAGTTCGAGATGGCCGGCGCCTGACGGCAGCTCGGCGCCGTCCAGAAGCTCGTCGAGATCGATCGCGACCGACCGGTCGCGGGGAAGGCGTCCCAGCGCCCGGCGCGCCACCTCCTCGCCCGATGCGTCATAGGCGAGCAGCGCGATCGGCAGCTCCTTTTGCGTGCGCGCCATCGGCGTCGGCAAGGCGATGCTGCGCCAGCGCCGGCGCGGCAGGATCGGTGCCGGCAGCAGGAACCCTTTGCCGAAGAGATTGCCGAGCTCGGCGAGCTTCGGGTCCGGTATAAGATCGGTGCGCTCGACGTTGGCATGGGCGATGGCGCGGCGGCCGGATTCGATGATCTCATACCGCGGCCGGACGAAAAATTTGCCGGCGCTCACCTCGAATTGCTGCGGCCAGCGCGTCTCCGGCCACAGGCTGGCGACATCGAGCGCGAAGCTGGCGAAGGGCGGGACCGGGCGGTCGAGCGCGCGGGTCTCGTCACCGCCCATGAGGTTCAGCGATATCGCGCCGGCGGGAATTGGGCAGGGCAGGGAGTTCTGCACCCACAGCACGACGCGTTCTTTCGCCCGCGGCGCCGGCAGCCCGGCATAGAAATCCGCCGGCCAGGAATTGGCATCGTGGGTCGCGGACAGGGTCGCCGGCGTGCCATCGCCGAAAATGTCGAGGGCATATTTCACCACATCATGGCCGGCGATGCCGACGGCATGGCAGAACAATTGCCCGGCGAAATCGTCGAGGCCGAAGCGGTCGCGAAGGACGCGGCTGTCGAGCAGGATGGCGCCGCCCGGCGGTACTTCTTCGGTCCATTCTTGAAGCTCGTTGCCCTCCGCGTCGAACAGCAAGAGCCATAGCGATACCTGGCCGGCGCCATAGCCGTGCCAGTAATCGGCGGTCTGGAGCCGGGTGTGGAGGCCGCCCGCATCGCGGAAGAAGACGAAATTGGTCGCGAAATTGAGGTTGTCGAGATAGCGCGCCTTGTTCGACAACAGGGATTCGGGGATCCGGATCGCGTCGAGGCTGACGATCTCGATCCCCGCCGGCATCAGTGGCAAGAGCTTCGTTGTGAGCCGCGCCGCATCGAACGAAGCGACCAGCAGGACCGCGGCGCCCACCTCCTTGAGAACCGTGATCGGCTCGGCGCGGCGGCCGAGCACGCTGCGGCCGATTGCCGTCACGTCCTGAACGAAGACGCCGGCAAGATCGAGGCGCCTCAGATCGTGAATCTGGCCGAGCGCGTCGGCGACGCCGTCAGGATCGAAGATCGCCACCCGCCGGCCCTGGAGCCGCCCGATAAGCTCCACCATCCGCCGTGCCGCCAGCGGGTGCGTCACCGCCTTGAAGAACGCGTTGCCGCCCTTCAAATTGCTGAATGTCTCGATAGCGAGCGCCATGAAGCCCCTTCCGCCCGATCACTTAGCAAGGCCCCGGTGTGATTGCTAGTGGCGAAGCGGCCGAAAAGCCGCCTTCGCTTCCGGCCGACATGCTATAGGCTCGGCCGGCTATGCTGCCGCGTCCCTCCCGCCCGATCCGCACCTTGCCGTCCGAGACCGAGGCCGAGCGCATGTTCCGCTGGACGCTGTGGCTCGTATTCCTCGTCACCCTGGCGCGGCTCGCCTGGCTCGCGGCGGGGCACACGGATCTCGCCCCCGGCGAGGCGCTCTATTGGGCGTGGTCGCGAACCATTGCCACCGGCTATTACGCGAAGCCGCCGATGGTGGCGTGGATCATCGCCGGAAGCACGGCGCTGTTCCACCATAGCGGGCCGGCGGTGCGGCTTCCGGCGCCGCTGATCCAGTTCGCGGCGGCGCTCGCGATCTATGGCACGGCGATCCGGCTCTACGACGCCCGGACCGCGTTCTGGTCGGCGATCGCCTATGCGACGCTGATCGGGGTCAGCTATGCGGGCGTCATCATGTCGGCCGAGGCGCCGCTGGTGCTGGCCTGGGCGGTCGCGCTCTATGCCTTCGTGCGGGCGCGGGAGAGCGGCGAGCGGCGCTGGTGGCTCCTCGTCGGCATCGCCTTCGGGCTCGGCCTCCTGTCGCAATATGCGATGATCTACTGGCTCGCCGCGGCGCTCATCTACGTCCTCGCGGTGCCGGCGGAGCGGCGCCATTTGCCGATGCTGCTCGGTGCCGCCGCGCTCGGACTCGTCATCTATTCACCGAACTTCCTCTGGAACGCCGCCCACGGTTACGTCAGCTATCGCGATACCGAGGCGATGCTCGGCGGCATGGTGGTCGCGCCCAATCCTGATTTTGCCTTTCTTGGGGTGCAGCTCGCCGTCTTCGGGCCGCTGTTCTGCGGCGCGTTCCTGGCGATGCTCGGGCTGTGGCGTCGGGCTCTCTCAACGCCGCGGACGATCCTGCTCCTCACCTTCACCCTGGTGCCGCTCCTTGCGATGCTGGGCTGGAGCTTCGTCAGCCCGACCGATGCCGATTGGGCGCTGCCCGCCTATGTCGCCGGCACCATTCTCGTGGTCGGCTGGCTCCTCGCCGAGGGGCGGCGCATCGTGGTCATTATTGCCATCGCGCTCAATCTCGTTGCGGCGGCCGTGGTCATGATCGGGATCCGCGACATCTCGGTCTGGGTGGGCATGCCGGTTCCGGTGCGGCTCGACCCGCTGCACCGGCTGGAAGGCTGGCGCAATCTCGGCCGCGCCGTCACTTCTCTTTTGTTGCAGCATCCGGGGGCGTTGCTGTTGACCGACGACCGGGACCTCTTGGCGACCCTGATGTTCTATGTCCGCCCGCCTCCCGTCAATGCGATCGAATGGAATTCGGGTCATACCGTGCGCGACCAATTCGCGCTGACGCAGCAGCCGGCGCTCGATCTCGGCGCCGATTTCCTGTTGGTGGCCAAGCATTCTCGGGATGTGAAGCCGATCCTGGCGCGCTTCGCCCGGGTCGGGCCGCCGCAAACGATTACCGTCTTCGTCGGCAGCCATGGCGCGAGCAAGGCCGCGCCGCCGCTGATGCGGCGTTATAAGGTCTATTATCTCGAAGGCTTCAAGGGCTTTTCGCCCGGAGGGTGATGCCGAGCCGGTCGAACCCGGCGCGCATGCCCCACACCGTCAGAAGCGCGATATAGAAGCCGCCGATGAGGTCGCCCGGGTAATGCGCGCCGACGCCGAGCCGGCTTGCCATTACGACGATGGCGAACAGCCACCAAGCCGGCCACAAACGCGGCCACAGATAGGTCAGCGACAGGGCGATCGCGCTCGCCGTGGTGGCATGGCCCGACGGGAAGGACCAGAAATCGGCGCGGCTGCCATGCCAGGAATAGCCATAGAGCCGGTCATGGAAGAAGCCATAGAGATGGTCGGCGAAATAAAGCTTCGGCCGGGCACGACCGAAAATCACCTTGAGCAGGTCGGTCGCGAGGCCGGAGATCGCGATGGTGACGAACAGGAACGCCGCCTGCCAGGCAAAAAACCGCATCATCCCGGCGAGCCGCGCCCGCGCTGCCCGAAGTGCCGCCAGTTGCAGTCCCGCGAACAGGGCGGCGGTGACAATGAGATAGCTTCCCGACTTGCCGAAATTGGTGACATCGTAGGACAGGATAAAGGCCTCACGGCCGAGGCGATGGGCCTGGGTTGCGACCGGGCGGTCATAGAAGAAATAGCAGAGCACGATCGTGATGGCGCAGACGAGGCCGGTAAGCGCTATCTGCTGCCAGGCTGCGGCGCCTTCGCCGAGCCGGAGGCGCATGATGAGCGCGTGGAGCAGCCAAGTGATGCCGATGATGATGAAGCCGGAGAACACCACGTCCGAGAGAAAATGGCCGCCCTGGCCGATGCGCATGACGCCGAGCAGCGCGCCCGCCGCGAGTACCGCGGCGAACGCGATCCGGCGCTTGCCCGCCGCCGGGATCAGCAGCGCGAAGGCAAAGAAATAGAAGCCGAGCGCCGGATGCCCGGCCGGAAAGGAGCAGTTGCGCGGGCACTGGTCCGTGGGTTCGAGGGCCGGGGTGAATTCTCTTGTGCCGCCGAATTCCGTTACCTGCACCGGCCGCGCCCGGCCCCAATGGTCCTTCAGCACGGTGTTGACGACGACGCCCGGGCCGATCGCGAAGGCGAGGATGAGGAAGATCAGCGCCCGCTTGTCGAAGCCATGGAGTGGCCGGCGGCGCCACAGCACGATCAGCAGCGCGACCGGCAGCCCGATCGCGAGCGCGTCGCTGACGATCAGCACCAGGCGAAAAAGAAATTGAAAGAAGGCGCTATGGTCGAGAATGAAGCCATGATTATAGAACAGACCGCTGGCCCAGAGGTCGATCCCGGGATCGAGGGTGAAGAGCGCCGCGGCGAGCGCCGCCAGCACGATATAGGCGATGATCCCGGCGCGAAGGCTCATTTGTGTCACGCGGCTTCGGGCATGCGGGCGGCGAGCCGGCGGCGGATCTCGGCGGCGGCGCGGCTGGTGTCGTCGGGCGGGTCATAGCGCCAGTCCTCGATCACACCATGAAACGGCCGGGTGATGCCGGCCCCGCGCATCGCCGCATGAAAGCGGGCGAACTTCTGGGTGCCACCGGCGAAATCGAGAATATGGACCGGCTTGCCGGTGGCGGCCGCCTCGCTCACCATCGACACCGAATCGGCGGTGACGATGACCGCGTCGGCGGCGCCGAGCAGGCCGAAATAGGGATTGTCGCCGCGCCCGTCCCAAAGATAGGCCGGCCGGCCTTCAAGCCGCGCCCGAAGCCGCGCCACCGTCGCGGGATCGGTGCGGCGCGAGGGCGTGACGGCAAGGCCATAGCCCGCTTCGGAAAGCGCTGCGAGCTCGTCCGCGAAACGGAGAAGCCGGCCTTCGGTGTCGCGATAGGCGCGGTTTCGGCCGCCCAGGAGCACCGCGACGAGCGGTCGCGGCAACGGCGCCAGAAGATGGGCAAAGCGCCGGCTCTCGTTGGCGAGCTTTTCCGGGGTGACGCGATGAACCGCGGCGATCGTTCGGAATACGTTGGCGCCGTCATAGGGATCATGCCCCGGCACCACCATAAGGTCGATCCGGTCGCGGGCGAAATGCGGGTCTTGCACCTGGACCCAGAAGGTGCGGCCACCGCTCGCCCGCTTCACCGCGAGCGCCGGGGCGAGCGAGTTGCGGCCACAGCCGATGAGGATGTCCGGCCAGGGCGGGACGAGAGGATCGCCCGCGGGCGTCAGCGCCGCCAGTGGCCGCAGCCAGAATTGCGGCGGCAGGTGCCGCCACGGCGCTCGCACCTCGAGGCGCTTCTCCAAGAACGGCAGGTCGAGCGCCTCGGCGAGGCCGAGGACCTGGCTTGCCATGCCGGGCTTGCCGTCATGGACGGCCCAGGCGAGGGGCGGCGATTCTTGCATGGGGATCGATTTATCGGATCGATTTATCGGGATGTCACGGGATGGCGGGCAAGATGTGTCGCGTCGGCCGGTCATTGCAATATAATTGCGCGGGCGGGTCTCGATCGCGTTGGTGCGCGCCGTGCGCCAGAAGGATCGACGGGCCCCGTCACAGCCATAAAGGAAGGTTCATGCGTGGCGTCAAACTCGACCGGATCGATCGTCAGATTCTCCACGACCTTGAGGCAAGCGGGCGGATGACCAATGTCGAGCTGGCGCGGCGGGCGGGTATTTCGGCGCCGCCGTGCCTCAGGCGCGTGCGCGCGCTCGAGGAATCCGCCGTGATCCGTGGCTATCACGCCGATATCGATCCCGAGGCGCTGGGCTTCGGCGTCACCGTGTTCGCGCATGTCGGGCTCAAGAGCCAGGCGGAGCCGGACCTGCGCGCCTTCGAGCAATTGACCCTGGGCTGGGAGGAGGTGCGCGAGGCCCACATGCTGGCGGGCGAGACCGATTTTCTCTTGAAGATCGTGGCGACGGATTGGGATTCCTATCAGCGCTTTTTGACGACGCGCCTCACCGCCGCGCCCAATGTCGCCCATGTCCGTTCCTCGCTCGCGATCCGCGCGGCGAAGCAGTTGCCGGGCGTGCCGATCGCGGTCGAGGGCAATGATGGCAAGGTCGAAACGCCAGCATGATCCGGAGGCCAAGGTCTGGGTCGGCTCCAATGACGAGTTGCCGCTGACGACCGAGGCGCCGACGCTCGACGCCCTTCTTGATCGCGTAATGGCGATCGCGCCCGAGATCGCCGCGCTCAACGGGCCTGTCGCATCGGGCGACCAGGTCGAGATTCATTTGTAAAAAAAGGGCGCCTCGCGGGCGCCCCCCAAGTAGCGGCTCTTATTATTCGCCGCTTGATCCGTGTGACTGATGATCATTCATATCAAGCATCCTTCGCGACCGCCAGTGCTTCGATCTGCAATAGCACGCCGCCGCGCAGATTTTGCACCAGCGAATGCCGCGCCGGACGATGATGCTCGTCAGGATAGGTTTCGAGCCAATATTTGTTGATGGCTCCGCGATGGGCGTCATCGACCAGGAACACGGTCAGCTTCGCGACATCGCCCCAATCCATCCCGGCCGCCTTCAGGATGTTGCCCATGTTCTGAAAGGCGTGTTTCGCCTGGGCGTCGGCGCCGCCCTCGGCGATCTTGCCGGTTGCGGGGTCGATGCCGGCGACGCCGCCAGTGGCGAGGATCGGCCCGACCCGCGCCGCCAGCGGGATCGGCGCGTTATGGCCTACGCCGGGCAGATGAATGCTTTGTTGACGCATGGTCTTGCCTCCCTTTCCGTTCAACTCCAGCGCACGAATCCAAGCCCCGTGCCGGTCAAGGCCGGGGTACGATAGCCGGGAATGTAATCCGACCAGGTGATTTTCATGCCGGTTTCCGCGACCGCGCCGGCGACGATCAGCCAGTTGCGGATTTCCGAGGTGCCGGCCTGAAGCCGCTTCGGCGTCAGCTTGGCGAGCCAGTCGAGATCGCCACGCTTCAAGGCCTCGATGACGCTCAAATCGAGCTTCTCATCGACGACGAAATGCGAAAGCCCGCCGGAGCCGAGGAAGCCGACCCGGATGTCTTCGGGATAAGATTTGATGAGCGCGCCGATCGCGCGGCCGAGCGCGATGCAGCGCTCCGGCGTCGGCTGGTTCGGATCGTAATAGGTGTTGACGAAGATCGGCACGATCGGCAGCCGATACCCCTTCAGATAGCGGCGATGGATGAAGGCATAGGCGTGGCCTTCCGACTGGCCCTCGGTCAAGGCATTGATCGCGCTGACGTCGAAATCGTGCGTCGAAAGCCCCTGGATGAGATGGAGCGCGAGGCCCGCGTGCACGGGATATTCGATCGCGGCGCCATCCTCCTTCCGCGTCTGTTGCGCCCGGCGATACCAGTCTTCGGGGGCGAGGTCGGTGCGCGCCGCGCTGTTGCGGATGGTGTCGCCGTGATAGATCGCGATCGCGGGGTTGTGCTGTGGCGGGAACAGCTCGTGCTGGTCGTCGCCGACGATGATGAGGGCATCGAGCGCGGCGCCGCGCAACTCGTCCCGCATATGGTCCATCGCGGCCTGGGTCTTGTGCCAGCGCCGCGAGATCGCCTCCGGCGTGATCAGCGGCGCCGCATGGTCCGCCATTGCCGTGACGAGATCGTCATAGGAGATGAGGTCGCCGTTGAAATCGTGATGCATGATGCGCTTGTCGTAAGGCGGGAACTTGCCGATCCAATCCGCCTCCTGGCACACCAGCATCACACTGTGCGATGAGCCGAAGGCCGCTCCAAATTGCGCCATGCCTGATACCTCCTTCCGCGTTTCTTGCGTTCAATCGCCCCAGATTTCGCGCGCCGTCTCGACGATAAGCTTCAGCTTCGCGATCTCTTCCGCGACCGTGATCTTGTTGCCTTCGAGGGTCGAGGAAAAACCGCATTGCGGCGACAGCGCCAATTGCTCGAGCGGCACGAACTTCGCCGCCTCGTCGATGCGGCGTTTCAGCTCGTCCTTCGATTCGAGCGCGCCCTTCTTGGTCGTGACGAGGCCCAAGACCGCAACCTTGCCCTTTGGCAGGAACCTCAGCGGCTCGAACCCGCCGGCACGCGCGCTATCGTATTCGAGGAAATAGCCGGTGATGTTGATCTCGTTGAAGAGCGTCTCCGCCACCGGCTCATAACCACCCGAGGCGACCCACGCGCTCGCCGCGTTGCCGCGGCAAAGATGCATGCACACATTCATATTGGCGGGCTTCGCCGCGATCGCGGCATTGATCAGCTTCGCATAGGTGTGGGGGAGCTTTTCCGGATCCTCGCCGATCGCGCGCACCTGCTCGCGCAAGGCGGGATCGCACAGATAGGCCATGTTGGTCTCGTCGATCTGCAAATAGGTAAGGCCGGCGCGGCCGAGATCGACGATCTCCTCCGAATAGACGCGCGCGAGATCGGAAAGGAACTCCTCCATATCGGGATAGGCGGTCTCGTCCACCGCCTTGCGGCCGCCGCGGAAATGCATGGTGGCGGGCGACGGGATGGTCAGCTTCGGCACCGCCTTGGTAACGGATTTGAGGTACTTGAAGGCATCGACGAAGATCGGCCGTGGCCGCGACAGCTTGCCGGCGACGAAGAGCCCGGGCGGCGCCATCTCGGTCACGCCCTCCTCGGTGTGAAAGCGCATCTTCACCGTCGATGGCACGACCTTCACATTCGAGAAGCTGACGAGGAAATCGCGTTGCCAGCCGGCACGGGAATATTCGCCGTCGCTTACCGCCTTGAGGCCCAGCTCTTCCTGCATCTTGACCACATCGCGGATCGCGCGGTGCTGAATCTCGCCGAGTTCCTCGGCGCCGATATCGTTCTTGTCGCGGCGGCGATAGGCCTCGATCAGCTCCATGGGCTTGAGCAAGCTGCCGACCTGGTCGGCACGGAACGGCGGCGTGGTACGGGCAAGCGACGGATTGGGCATCGGCCTTCCTTGAAAGATTTGAGAAATGTCATATCGTTTAACGCGGGCCGCCGCCAACAGGAAAAATCGGGGTCTGGGACGCCCGCGGCGCGGGTTACGGTCCCTTTGCGCCGCCGGTCCGCATCGACAATTCGACATCCTCGGCGAACGGCACCGACAAGAATCCGCCATCGGGGGCGCGCACGCGGGCGAGATAATCCGGACTCCGATCGGCATTGTCGGCGACGATGAGGGCGCCGGGGCGAAGCCGCGGTTCGATGAGGGACAGGATCGCGGGATAGAGATTCTTCGCCCCGTCCATGAGGACGAAATCGATCGTCTCGGGCAAATCGCGGGCCAGGGTTTCGAGCGCGTCGCCATCGCGAATCTCGACGAGGTCGGAAACGCCGGCTTCGGCGATATTCCGGCGCGCCTGCGCCACCTTCGTCGGCGCGAACTCGCTGCCGATGAGGCGCCCGCCGCCATTGTCGCGCAAGGCCGCGGCGAGGTGCAGCGTCGAAAGTCCGAACGACGTGCCGTACTCGACGATGCTCCGCGCGCCAATCGACCGCGCCATCATATAGATGAGGGTCGCGGTCTCGCGCGACACGGCAAGGTGATAATCCTTCATCTGAAGATAGAATTCGCGATAGTCGCCTTGCTGCGCCGACATGCGCTGGCGCTCTTCGGGCGACCGCTTCCCCCGCGCCTCGCGCAGCGCGGTCTCGGATGCGTCCGATTCGGCAAAGAGCCGGGCCAGGACATCGGCGAGCGGGGATGCGGTGAGCGTTGTCATGGAACCCTCCGGGAATTTCGGGGGAATTTCGGGGACGCAATACATAATTCAGCGCTCGTCATGAATGTCGGAGGTATCGAAAGTAAAAAGCGACGAACACCAGAACGATACCGACATTGACGGCAAGCCGTTCCCAGAACCGGTACCGGAAGACCCCGAAATCCAGGCCGACAATGACGGCGACCATCGTCGCCAAATAAACGGCGGTCACGATCTGCCTTCCGGTACCGGATGGAATCGTCATTTGCGCTCCGTGCGAAGTCCACGTCTTGCCCAAGCATATAGGAAACGGGGGTGAAACACGATGCCCGCGCCGGGAGACGGAATGTCGAACCGCTCCGCTGCCGAGGCTGGAGGCCGGGGGCGGTTCGGGGTAGAAGGGTCGAAAATCGACACCGCTGCTTATGGAGGAAATGCCCCCCGTGTCTCATTCGACCATGCGTGATGCCGTTGCCCGCCTGATGAAGCCGCGCTCCGTCGCGATCGTCGGCGTCTCGCCGGAGCCGGGTCAGCCCGGCGGCAACATCATCGCCAATCTGGAGCGTGCCGGCTTCACCGGCAGCCTCCATCTCGTCAGCCGCAACCGGACCGAGGTATTCGGCCATCCTTGCGTTCGGACCATCGACGATCTGCCGGATGGGATCGACATCGTCATCCTGTGCATTCCGGAGCGCGCGGTGGTGGAGGCGGTCGAGGCCTGCGCCCGGAAACGCATGGGCAATGTCATGAGCTTCGCCGCCGGCTTTGCCGAGGTCGGCGGCGCCGGCCTCGCGGCGCAGGAGCGCATCGCCGAGGTCGCGCGCGCGGCCGGCATGGGCATCATCGGGCCCAACTGTCTCGGCGTCACCAACTCGCTCGAAGGTGGCCAGGCGCTGACCTTCGGTGCATCGGAGGCGCCAAGGGTCACGGGCGAACGGCCGACCCTCGCCATCGTCGCGCAAAGCGGCGCGCTCGCCGGCATTTTCCGCACCGCCATTCAAAATCGCGGTCTGCCGGTGTCCTACAGCGTCTCCTCCGGCAACGAGGCGGTACTGACCTGTGAGGATTATCTCGATTACATGCTCGACGACCCCGCGGTCGGCGTCGTCGTCCTCTATATCGAGCAATTGCGCGACCCGCCGCGCTTTCTCGCCCTCGCGGCCCGCGCGCGGCGGCTCAAGAAGCCGATCGTCATGCTGCATGCGGGGTCGAGCGCGATTGCCCGCCAATCCGCCATCACCCACACCTATTCGATCACCCGGAACTATCCGGCGATGCGGGCGCTGACCCGCCGCGCCGGCATCGTCCTCGTGGAAAAGATCGAGGAGCTGCTCGATACCGCCGAACTGTTCCTTTATTTCCCGACGCCGCCGACGATGGGCCCGGCGGTGATGGCGGATTCCGGCGCCTATAAGGGCCTCGCCCTCGACTATGCCGGGAAGATCGGGATCGAGCTGCCGAAATTCTCGCCGGATGTCTATGAAGCCTTGGTGCCGGTGATGCCGGTCTATGCGCCGCCGGCCAATCCGCTCGACATGACGGCCCAGGCGATCAAACAGCCGGAAATGTACGACAAGTCGCTGCCCTTGATGCTCGGCGATCCGCGCATTGGCGGTTTGGTGCTGGCGCCGATCATGGGGCCGACCGGCTTCGGCCTGACGAAGGGTCAGCGCATCCTCAAAGCGGTGAAGGGCGCCGCCAAGCCGGTCATCATGAGCAATCTCGGCATCGACAATCCGGTGCCGCCGGAATTGATCGACGAATGCCGCGCTAATGGCATCCCCTATTTTCCGTCGCCGGATCGCGCGCTGCGCGCGCTCGCCTATCTTGCGCAATATGCGCGGGCGCTGGCGCGACCCGAGACGAAACCCGGCGGCGAGGCGCCGAAACTCGGGGCGCCGCCGGTCGATGCGTTGCAACTGCGCGTGACCGCGATCCGCGATCCCGAATGGGGGCCGATTCTCGAAATCGGCATCGCGGGTGCCGCTTCCGGCATCGTGCTGCCGCCGGACTATGAGCCCGTCGACATCGTCGCTGAGCTTCAAACCATGCCGGGCGCGACGCTGATCGAAGGCCGCGATCTCGGTCCGGTCGCCGATACCATTTCCCGGCTCGGCGCCGCGCTTCGGGCCGATGCCGATTTCGGGCCGGCCGAGTTCCGCCTCGCCCTCTAGCAATCGGACCGGATCGGTCCCAAAATAAGAGGCAGGATTGGAGGATTGCCCATGGAGACGCATACCGACCCAACGACCCAGACCGAACTCGAAGCCGCCGCCTTCCGCCGCCTCGTTCAGCATCTGCGCGAGCGCACGGATGTCCAGAACATCGATCTGATGAATCTCGCCGGCTTCTGCCGCAATTGCCTCTCCCGCTGGTATCGCGAGGCGGCGGCGGAAAGGCACCTACCCTTGACCGATCCCGAGGCGCGCCAGATCG
This sequence comes from Allostellaceae bacterium, assembly GCA_050729815.1. Lineage (GTDB taxonomy): Bacteria > Pseudomonadota > Alphaproteobacteria > ATCC43930 > CGMCC-115725 > JAATGI01. The sequence goes on along the minus strand of JBOHLV010000301.1, from coordinate 10,098 downwards.
TCTATGGCATGCCCTATGAGGAATGGAAGGCGAAATACGCGAAGGAAGCGACGCCGGACCAGAAAGCGGCCTTCGTCAGCGCCAAAAAGGACTGATTGCGGCACGAACGGTACCGGAAAAGTCCCGAAAAGTGCCGCAAAGATACTCAGGGAAAGGGAACGCTGATGAGCATCGCAATCGCACCGCGGACCGCCGAACGATCGGCACCGATCATTGCCGCGCTCCGCACCCGCTTCGGCGAGCGCGTCACCACCGCGGCCTCGGTTCTGGAACAGCATGGCCGCGATGAGGGCCATCACGCCACCGTTCCGCCCGATGCCGTGGTCTGGGCCGAAACGATTGAAGACGTGGTCGCGGTCGTCGATCTTTGCCGCGCGCATCATGTGCCGGTCATCGCCTATGGCACCGGCACCTCGTTGGAAGGCCATGTCGCCGCGCTGGAGGGCGGAATATCGCTAGATTTATCCCGTATGAACAAGGTGTTGCGAGTCTCTCCTGAGGATTTGGATTGCACGGTCGAGGCTGGCGTCACCCGCCGTCAGCTCAACGAGCACTTACGCGATACCGGCCTCTTCTTCCCGATCGATCCGGGCGCCGATGCGTCGCTGGGCGGCATGGCGGCGACCCGCGCCTCCGGCACCAATGCGGTGCGCTACGGCACCATGCGCGAGAATGTTTTGTCGCTAAAGATCGTCACCGCCGACGGGCGCGTCGTCCGCACCGCGCGGCGGGCGCGCAAATCCTCGGCCGGATACGATCTTACGCGACTTTTCATCGGCTCCGAAGGGACGCTCGGCATCATTACCGAAGTCACCTTGCGGCTTTATGGCATACCGGAGGCGGTGCTGGCCGCGGTCTGTCCCTTCCCCAGCGTTTCGGCCGCGGTCGATACCGTGGTCGCGACCATCCAGGCCGGGGTGCCGATCGGCCGGGTGGAACTGCTCGATCCCTTTGCGATGCGCGCCGTCAACCGCCACGGCAAGCTCGATTATCCCGAGGCGCCGACCCTGTTCTTCGAATTCCACGGCACTAAGGCCGGGGTCGCGGAGCAGGTCGCGATCGTCGAAGGCTTCGCGGCCGAACAAGGCGGCACGGCGTTCCGCTGGGCCGAAAGCCAGGAGGAGCGTGGCAAGCTCTGGCACGCTCGGCACCAGGCGCATTATGCCCTGATGGCGATGCGGCCCGGCTGTCGCGCTTGGCCGACCGATGTCTGCGTGCCGATCTCGCGCCTCGCCCAATGTATCGCCGAGACCGAGGCCGATCTGAAGGCGTCGTTTCTGGAGACCGGCATGGTCGGCCATGTCGGCGACGGCAATTTCCATGTCGATTTCCTGATCGATCCCGAAAAGCCCGAGGAAATGGCCGAGGCGCGGCGCCTCAACGACCGTATGGTGATGCGCGCGCTGGCGCTCGACGGCACCTGCACGGGGGAGCACGGCGTCGGCTATGGCAAGATGGATTTCTTAACGGCCGAGCATGGCGAAGGCGTCGCCCTGATGCGCACGATCAAAATGGCGCTCGACCCCGACAACATCCTCAATCCCGGCAAGGTCGTCCGGGTGTGACATGACCGATGACGGCCGTTTCGAGATCGTGGCGGGCGACCGGGCCGGCGCTCGCCGGCGCCTATCGGGCGAGCCTTGTCCTCGCGGTGCGACATCATGTCCACCGCCTTGCCTTTCCGGCGATCTCAAACGGCATCGATGATTTCCCGAAGGCGCGCGCGGCCGCCTGATCGCCGCACCTCCTTGATCTACACCACTTCTTAATGCTGACGCGCGAAGCTCGCGGCACGGATTTTTTCCGGTTACATCAAGGTGTCTTGCGGAATGTTCGACGCACATTGGATGGCGATGTTCTCGACCCTCGTCCCGGCCATGTTGGTGGTGGCGGGTGCGATCGGTCTCATGGCGGCCAGGTTCATGAGCCGGCGGTCGGCGCGGCAGATCGCGCGGCTCACCGCCGACAAGGCCGACCTCGAGACCGCGAAGCGCGAGATCGAACAGACCGCGTTCGAGCTGAAGCGCTCGCTGCGCCTCGCCGAGGATACCAATCGGGCGAAGACGCAGTTCCTCGCCGCCATGAGCCATGAGCTGCGCACCCCCTTGAACGCGATCATCGGTTTTTCCGAACTGCTTACCAGCGGCATCTATGGCCCGCTCGGCGATGACCATTATGCCGGCTATGCCCGCGACGTTCATGACAGCGGCAAATACCTGCTCGGCCTCATCAACGACGTGCTCGACATGTCGAAGCTCGACGCCAGCGTCGTCGATACCTATGCCGAGCCGCTGGAGCTGTCGGAATTCTTGCGCAAGACATTGCAGATGGTGCGGCCCCAGGCCGATCGCGGCGGTGTCGTCTTGACCGAATCCTTCAATACCGCGCTGCCGGGCATGCGTACCGATGAGCGCCGGCTGCGCCAGGTGCTGTTGAACCTCCTCTCCAACGCGGTGAAGTTCACCGCCGTCGGCGGCACGGTCTCGATCTCCGCCTATCGCCAGGGCGGCGGCGTCGCCATTACCGTCGCCGATACCGGCATCGGCATGGCAGCGGAGGACATTCCCAAAGCCATGGAGAATTTTGGCCAGGTGCAGACCGGCTGGTCGCGCAATGTCGAGGGCACCGGCCTCGGTTTGCCCTTGTCGAAGCGCCTTGTCGAATTGCTCGGCGGCAGCTTCGTGCTCGAAAGCAAGCTCGGCGTCGGCACTACCGTGATCCTGACTTTCCCACCCGAACGGCTCCTCGAAGTCCCGCTCGCCGCCTGACTTTTTTACGAGTCGGTAAAATTTTGCGCGCCGATTCGCGAATCGGGTGATGTTGCTCGCGCGCGGTCGCGTTGGCGATCGTGCCCGGCATGCGGGGAAGATCTTTGGCAGGGAACACGGCCCGGCCTCGGCCGCGGGGGGTTCGCTTGATTTTGGTGGCTTTCGTCGCGGCCGGACTCTCGGGCTGTGCCGCCGCCGCGATCCCGTTGACCGTCGCTCAGGTCGGAATCGGCGGGTTCGAGGCGTTCAAGCTGATGGAGATCGGCACCGGCGGCTCCGTCGGCGTCGCCTTCCCGCGGCAGAACGGCAAGACCGTGCCGCCGCCGCCCTTGCCCCTGGTCCGGCGCGTCGCCGTGTGGCCGGGCAATGAGGATGAGGTCTTTCTGACCGAGCGGCTCGCCGCGACCAAGCGCTTCAGCGTCGAGACCCCGAACCGCGTCCGGGCGATTCTCGCCGATGCCAAGATCACCACCAATTTCAACGGTTTGACGGCGGGTGAGCAGTACAACGCCTTGCGTCTCGTCTGTCGCCGTACCCGCGCCGGACTGGTGCTGGCGGCGCAGAATGCCGGCACCCTCACCCGCAGCAACGCGCTCAGCTTTCAGCGGCCGGAAAAGGTCACCAATTGGGAGCTTTTGGGTTTTTCGTGCGCCCGGCGCCGCGTGGTGTGGCGGGACGCGATGCGGCTCATCGTCAAGCTGGGCGATCATACCCCTTCCACCACGGCGATCATGAAGGTGGCGGGCGATGCCTGGGCCGATCGCGTCATCGCCGCCGAGGCGGATTCCACCAGCGAAATCGGCGCTCTCAATCAGTAGGCCGTTAATCTGGGCCGAGCTCGCCCGAGCGATAGCCTTCGAGGATGCGCAAACGCAGCGCGCTCGACAGATTGCCGCCGCGCTCCCCATCGATCTCGGCGATCAGCGCGGCGAGCGACCGGCCGCGCCGGCGTGCCAGCGCCTGCAACGCCGACCAGAACTCCGCCTCGAGCGACACGCTGGTGGCATGGCCGGCGATGGTGACCGAGCGCTTCTGGATCACGCCGGTTTCAGCATGCTTTCGGGCTTGACCCAGCGGTCGAAATCCTCAGCCGAGACATAGCCCAAGGCGGTCGCGGCGTCCTTCAGCGTCGTGCCCTCGACATGCGCCTTGTGGGCGATCTCGGCCGCCTTGTCATAGCCGATATGGGGGGACAGCGCCGTCACCAGCATCAGCGAGCGATGGAGCAGTTCGTCGATGCGCCCGATATCGGCGGTGATGCCGGCGACGCAATGGTCGGTGAAGCTCCGGGCGGCATCGGCGAGAAGGCGCAGCGAACGCAGTACATTATGCGCGATCACCGGCTTGAAGACATTGAGCTCGAGCTGGCCTTGGCTGCCAGCGATCGTGACCGCGACGTGGTTGCCCATCACCTGCGCCGCCACCATGGTCAGGGCCTCGACCTGGGTCGGATTGACCTTGCCCGGCATGATCGAGGAACCGGGCTCATTCTCCGGCAGATGCAACTCGCCAAACCCGGCGCGCGGGCCGGAGCCCAGGAGCCGGATGTCGTTGCCGATCTTCATCAGCGATACCGCCAGCACATTGAGCGCGCCCGACAGCTCGATAAGGGCGTCGTGGCTCGCCAGCGATTCGAACTTGTTGATGCTCGAGGTGAAGGCGATGCCGGTGGCGGCGGCAAGCTCGGTCGCAAAGCGCGCGGCGAAGCCAGGTTTGGCATTGAGGCCGGTGCCGACCGCGGTGCCGCCTTGTGCCACCGGATAGAGCCGCGGCAGCGTCGCTTTGAGCCGCGCCAAACCCAACTCGATCTGCCGCGCATAGGCACCGAACTCGTCGCCGAGGGTCAATGGCGTCGCATCCTGAAGATGGGTACGGCCGATCTTGACGACCCCGGCGAATTCGGCGGCCTTCTTTTCGAGCGCCGCCTGAAGATGGCTAAGTGCCGGCTGGAGCCGCTTCAGAAGCTCCGTCACCGCCGCCACATGCATCGCGGTCGGAAAGGAATCGTTCGAGGATTGGCCGAGATTGACATGGTCGTTGGGATGGACCGGCTCGCGCCGGCCCAAGGGCGCGCCCAAAAGCTCGCTCGCACGGTTGGCCAGCACCTCGTTCATGTTCATGTTGCTCTGGGTGCCGGAGCCCGTCTGCCACACGATCAGCGGGAACTCGTCGTCATGCTTGCCGGCCAGCACCTCGTCCGCGGCGGCGACGATGGCATCGCCGCGCCAGGGATCGAGCACACCGAGCGCCATATTGGCGCGCGCCGCCGCGCGCTTCACCTCGGCGAGGCCATAGACCACGGGCAGCGGCATGCGCTCTGCCTCCGCCACGCCGATGCGGAAATTGCGGCGCGAGCGCTCGGTCTGCGCGCCCCAATAGCGCTCCGCCGGAACCTCGATCTCGCCCATGCTGTCGCGTTCGCGTCGCGTCTCGGCCGAATTCATGCGGTACCCCCTTATCGTGAAAGCCGTCGAACGGGCCGCGGGGCGCGGCCGGACGGCTCAGCGAAACAGCCGGGCGAACAGGTGCAAGGGTCCGCGATGCCGGTGAAACGCTTCGAGGCGGGTAATAAATTCCGTCCGCTGGGCCGGGGTCAAGGCCCCAAGGAAGCGGCCGAATGCCGCCGACATGTAGGTCTCGAACCCGGTCTTGTTGGCGAGGCCTTGTTGCAGCAACTGGTTAACCTTGTCGGTGCCGATCTTGGGGTCGGCGAGCGCCATCCAGATCCGGTGTTCGGCGTGGTGCATGTTGCGGCCGCGCCGGTGCATCATGGTTTCAAGCTGGTTGAGGTCGGCATTTTGGGTTGGGGAGAGGTTAAGGTGCCGCGCCGCGCGTTCGAGCGGCCCCGGCGGGCCGAAACGGGCGTGCACCAAGCTGATCGTGCCCGCGATCCCGCCGATCAGGAACAGATTGACGATCAGCGAGATGACGAGCGCGATGATCGCCCAGCGACGGCGGGGCGGACGGGCCCCAGGGACGTCGGTCATATGCCGTTATCCAGGTCGCCTATATCGAGGATCGGCGTCTGCACGCCGATGAACTCCTGCACCAGGGTCTGGGTCTGGCTGGGCCCGGCGAGGTCGATCAGATTGCTCGACCCGACCGAGAAGCCCATGAGGCAGGCGACGACGAGGCTCGCCGCGAGGCCGCTCCAGGTGAAGGCCTCGCGCCAAGCGGATGCCGGACGGCCGGAGCGAAGCGACACGACATTGCCGCCCGGCGCCGTGATCAGCGCCGCGGCCCGCGCCACCGCCTTTTCCGAAGCGGTCGCTTCCTGCTGCTGCCGGGCCGCGACGATATCGACGAGCCGCTCGGGATGGTCGGCAAGCCAGGCCTCGACCTGGACGATCTCCGGGTCCGATTCGGGATCGCCGCCCGGCCGGCTTCGCCGTCCTTCGGCATAGGCCGCGAGCAGCATGGCATCGGGTTCGGCCGCCGGCTCCGTCGCCGCTTCCGTGCCGTCTCGCCAGCGGCGCCACAGCGCCGCCTCGTCGCGTTCAATCCCTCCGCTCATGCTTCGTCTCCATAGTGCTATTATCTATGCTGCGGACGGGGCCGTCATCCCCACGGGCGGGCGGCGTGCCGTCGGCGGCGAAATGGCTGCGCAGCTTCAGCATCGCCTTGTGATGGGTGCTGCGTACCGTCTGCGGGTCGATCGCCAGCGCCGCCGCGATTTCGGGCACGTCCATCTCGCGGTTATAGATCATGGTCAGCACAAGCTTCTGGCGCGGCGACAACAGGTCGGGCGGATAGATCAGCCGCTCCGGCAGGCGCGGCATGACCGAGAGCTGGGCCTCCGGCACCAGGTCGAGCGGGGTCGCGGGCAGGCGCTTGCGCCGCAGCGCGTCGCGGGCGGTGCTGCGCGCGACGATGGTGAGCCAAGTCGACAGGCCGGCCCGCGCCGGGTCATAGGTGCGTATCAGGCGGAAGCCGTCCTTGCACAGGCGCAGGAACACGTCCTGGATGAGATCCTCGGCATCGCCCGGGTCGCGGGCGAGGCCGCGCACCGCGGCCGCGATGAGCCCGGCATAGCGCCGCACGAACGCGTCCCAGGTGCCTTTGTCCCCCTGGCACAGGGCTGCGAGATCGACCGGCTCGGTCAAGCGCCGTCCTTCCCGGCCTAGCGCGGTCGCGCCCGGAAGGCCGGCTTGGCCTTCCGCAAGCGCCGCGTCTTGGCTGTGGCCGCGCGAAGGGCGGCCGCATGTGCCTTGCCCGCCCACGGGGCGAGTTCGGCGGGATCATCGAGTGCCGCCGGCGGCACTTCGTAGTAGGGCATGGCGACAAATTTGCCGCCGGTGCCTTGCGCGCGTCGGCGTGCGGTGTGGACAAAAGGCGGCATGGCGGCGGCAAGATAGTCGGGCCGGTTCAAATCATCGACTCGGAAATAGATCGTGTCGCGGGCGATGAGACCGAACATCACGGCGCCATCATAGATACCCCAGCCGCCGAACAGCCGCCGCGCCGCGACCGGAGCCCAACCGGACAACTGGTCGCAGACGAATTCGGCGATCGGATCTGGCGGCTTCGGCATGGTCATGTCGCCAACCGCTTCATGAAGAAAGTGGCATCGTTGCCGGGCGACCAGCGACGATATTGGGCGCGCGGCGATGGGCGGGTTCGGCCATGGCGGCAGAAATACAAGAACCCCGGGGCACGTCAAGCGCCGGGATGGCGGGATTATTTCTTGCGGAACGCGTCGAGCGCGACGATTTCGGCGGGTTTTGACGTGTCCTTCGCGCCTTTCGCCGCCGGCTTCCTTGTATGGGGCGCGATGGCAAACTCCACCTGCGGCGCCGGCGCGGGCGGTATATCCGCCGCTTCGCCGACGCTCTCGACCACCGGAAACTGGAGCCCGAACTTGACCGAGGGATCGGCGAACGCGGTGATACCGGCAAACGGGATGACGAGCCGCTCCGGCCGGTTGTCGAAGCTCAGCGTCACCGCGAAATCCTGGTCGCCGACCTCGAGGTCCCAGAACTGGTGTTCGAGCACGATCGTCATGTCGTCGGGATATTTCTCGGCGAGCCGCGGCGGCAGCAGGACGCCATCGGCGCGGGTCTTGAAGGTGACGTAGAAATGATGGGCGCCGGGAAGGCCTTTGGCCGCAGCCTGCGCCACCGCCTCGCGTACCACACCGCGCATCGCGGTTTCGACCATGCGATCGTATCGCAGCAGATCTTTCACGTCGCTCCGGCTTCCTGCCAAATTTTTTTGGATTATTGCCGCCTCGTGACGGATTTGCAATGAAATGGAGGGCTTCTGTTGCCCGGTGCCCTCCGGACCGCGCTAAGTGTTAAGCCTTGGTCCCGCGAGGGACGTTAGGCCGCAACTGCCTCAGCAGGAGCGAAGTTGTCGTTCGCACCTAAGGTGTGACCCGATAACGGCGGTATCATGCCGGGCGAAAATCGCATCTTTACTACGCGCGTCGAGCCTAGTTCGCCCCCATGGATGCCGCCCGAACGGCCGGGCGGCGAAATTGGTGGAGGCGCCGGGTACTGCCCCCGGGTCCGCAACGCTTATGTCATGCGCGGTTTATCGCCATAGTCGGTTGCCCGACACGAGCAATATAAGCGCTTTTCGGGCGATCGCAATGGCGAGTCGGGATTGGACGCGGCCCGACTCAAGACTAGAGTTGCCGCCATGTCGCTCACCCCCGACCAGGAAGCCGAGATCGCGCGGCTGCGCGAGGCGGCTGCGCCGACCCGCCGCGCCACCGTACCGGCACTCGAAGAGATACTCTATCAGGCGATCCCGGTGCTCGATCACGGCTTCGTCCGCGTCATCGATTATATGGGCGACGATGCCGCGGTGGTGCAGGCAGCGCGCGTCTCCTATGGCCGCGGCACCAAGCGGGTCAGCGAGGATCGCGGCCTCATCCAGTATCTGATGCGCCATCGCCACACCACGCCGTTCGAGATGGCGGAGATCAAATTTCATGTGAAGCTGCCGATCTTCGTCGCGCGGCAATGGATCCGGCACCGCACCGCCAATGTGAACGAGTATTCGGCGCGCTATTCGATTCTGGAGAAGGAGTTCTACATCCCCGCTTCCGACCAGCTCGCGGCGCAATCGAAGCGCAATCGCCAGGGCCGCGGCGATCTCCTCGAAGGCGCCGAGGCGGCGCGAATCCTCGGCCTTCTGCGCGCCGATGCCGAGCGCGCCCATCGCTCCTATCTCGAAATGCTGAACGAGGACGAAACCGGCGCCATCATCGATCCCGCCCGCCAGGGCTTGGCGCGGGAGTTGGCCCGCATCGACCTGCCGCTCAATTTTTATACCCAATGGTATTGGAAAACCGACCTCTTCAACCTGATGAATTTCCTCGCGCTGCGCGCCGATCCCCATGCCCAGTACGAAATCCGCGCCTATGCCGAGGCGATGCTGGCGATTCTGGAGCGTTGGGTGCCGTTGACGGCGGAGGCGTTCCATCAATACCGCATGGGCGGCGCTCATCTGTCACAGCGCGGCCTCGAAATCGTCAAACGTCTCCTGGCCGGCGAGGCGGTCGGCCAGGCCGAAAGCGGCCTCTCGAAGCGCGAATGGGCGGAGCTGATGGCGGCGCTCGGCCGCGAGTCATAGGACGAAATCCGCTTGACATAGTTCGTGTTTTGTTCTAGTCTACTGAAAAAGGATTCGAGGCTCGGGGACTGGTCGCGTTAACCATTTGGCTGCAGATTGGCTGCAGAAGGAGCGAGAGCAGCCAACGCGGAATAGTCGCGCGGTAGCGCCAAGCGCCACAATGACGACCACGATTCGAGCAATTGGCGATTGTCGCGTTGACCACCACAAACCCAACGCCTATCAATTGATCATGCCCTGCCAATGCGCGGATGGGGTCGATGACAGATAGTAGCCTGGTCAGCCTGCTTGAAGAGGCATTCCCGTGCAGGAATTTTCAAACGATCTGTCGTGACCGAATGCGGTGGGTTCCCGAGTCAGGCTACGTTCCGAGCGGATTTGGCAGTGCAAACGGCCCACTTGATAAAGTTCAACTCATAATTATCACCGCCGAACCGAGCGATCCGTTACCCGGTGAGACGTATTTTGGATCACCCAATGAAATGATAGCAAAGGAACTTTGCTTATTTGAGGATTATATGCGCTTTCAAGTTACGGATAAGAAATCTCGATATTTTTTAAATCTAAGAGTGATATTGGATTTATTTTGGCCAAATCGATCACGTGACGAGCAACTGAAATTTAGTAATTGCTCAGGCCGTTGCCGTCAGGCCGGTGCAGGGATCGGCGTTCCTGCGAGGGTCAGGCGGATGGCGTCGATTGCGCGGATCGCGCGTCGGCGGGCGGTTTCGACGACGGAGCGGATGTCGGC
>JBOHLV010000300.1:0-2855 GCA_050729815.1 Allostellaceae bacterium | reverse complement strand
CCCTCCCGCGCCGTTGGCGCGGGCCCCTCCCTCTCCCCCCGAAAGGGCGGAGAGGGGAGTTCGGCGCCGACCCTCGCCCTGCCCGACAAGCCGTCGATCGCGGTGCTGCCGTTCCAGAACATGAGCGGCGATGCCGAGCAGGATTATTTTTGCGACGGCATGGTCGAGGACATCATCACCGGCCTCGCGCGCATCAAATGGCTGTTCGTGATCGCCCGCAATTCGAGCTTCGCCTACAAGGGCAAGTCACCGGACATCCGCCAGGTCGGGCGCGAATTGGGCGTGCGCTATGTCATGGAAGGCAGCGTGCGCAAATCCGGCAACCGGGTGCGCATCACGGGCCAGCTCATCGAGGCGGAGACCGGCGCCCATCTCTGGGCCGACAAATATGACGGCGCCTTGGAAGACGTGTTCGAGCTTCAGGACCGGATCACCGAGAGCGTCGTCGGCGTGGTCGAGCCGAGTTTGCAGCGCGCCGAGATCGAGCGCGCGCGACGCAAGCCGCCGGGCAATCTCGACGCCTACGACCTCTATCTTCAGGCATTGCCCTATTTCGCGTCGGTCATGCCGGATGACGCCGCGACCGGGTTGAGCCTGATGGAACAAGCGCTGAAGCTCGATCCGACCTATGCCGCCGCTCACGCTTATCTGGCCTGGGGGTTGGAAATCCGTTTCGCTCGCGGCGGTTTCAACATCGCCGACGCGGAGGCCAGCGTCCGTCATGCGCGCCTGACGCTGACCCACGGCAACGACGATCCGACCGCACTCGCGATCGCCAGCCTGGTCCTATTGCATCTTGGAAACGATTTCACGGCCGCGTCCGGCGCAATCGAACGCGCCCTATCCCTCAACCCCTCCTGTGCCGCCGCGCTTTATTTCGGGGCTCATATTCATGCGTTCAGTGGCGATCCGGCTAAGGCGGAAGCCTACGCGCCTCGTGCCCTCCGACTCAGCCCTTTCGATCCGTTGAGCTACGAGGCCCACCTCGCCAATGGGCTGGTGCGCATGCGCGAGGGACGCCTGGCGGAAGCGGTCTTGGCCATTGCGAGCGCGATCCAGGCCAATCCGCGATTCAGCTCGCTCTACGTGTTCCAAACCGCGGCGTTGGCCCAGGCGGGCCGCATCGACGAGGCCATGGCGGTCGCACGCCGATTGTTGGAGCTGGAACCAAACTTCCGCAGCCGGCCCTTCGTCGATTTTTTTTCCCGATTCTCGCGACCGGAACTGATGGAAACCCTCGCGGAGGGTGGGCGCCTCGCGGGCGTGCCGGAATGATTGTCCTGTGAGGTGACATGCCGAAGGAACCGAATTACTACGCCGCCGGCGGCTATGACCGCGCCGCCTATAAGCGCAAGGACGAGGCCTGGGTGACGGCGCGGCGCGATCATCCGACGAGCCGCATCGTGCCGGTGTGGCGCAACCAGAATCTGGCGACGAAGGCGGAAGGCGGCATCCCTACGCGCGCGGCGTTTCTCGCCCGCGACCAGATTGAGGGCGATTCGGGCCTCGAAATCTTTCTGGCTCAGATCGAGGACCGCGCCTATTTCGCCCGCGATCTTTCCGCCGTCGAAAAGCCGTTGGACATCATCCGCTCCGACGTGGCCTTGGAATTCGCCGATCTGCGGCGCGTCGGGCCGCTGGTCGGCAATCGCGACGGCTCTCTCATGGCCTATGCCCGCGGCATGTTGTTCTGGCATTCGCGGCATCTCTTCTGCGGCGTGTGCGGCGCGCCGACTCGGTCCGAGGAGGCCGGCCATGTCCGCCGCTGCACCAACCCGGCCTGCAATGCCCAACATTTCCCGCGCACCGACCCGGCCGTCATTATGCTGGTTCATGATGGCGACCGCTGTTTGCTCGGGCGCCAGAAGATCTGGCCGAAGGGCATGCATTCGACCCTCGCCGGCTTCGTTGAGCCGAGCGAGAGCCTCGAGGACACGGTGGCGCGCGAAGTGGCCGAGGAAACCGGCATCCGCTGCACGGACGTGACTTATCATTCGTCACAGCCCTGGCCGTTTCCGGCGTCGCTAATGCTCGGCTTTTATGCCCGCGCGCTGACTACCGATATTCAGGTCGATGAATTGGAACTCGAAGCCGCGAACTGGTTCAGCCGCGATTTCTTGAAGGCAAATTTGAAAGGCAGCAGCGACTTCTTCGTGCCGCCGCGCGTCGCGGTCGCCCGCCGGCTCATCGATGATTGGCTGATGGGGTGAGCATAAGTGAGCCTGTGACAGCGTCGATCACTGAGGTTCTGTTCTGCCTCGTTTCCATTTTGGCTTGGGTGGCCTACGATCAAACTTCATTTGAAGAAGTAGCGCATTTCCATTTTTCAGTGTTGAGCTACTTGCCGCCAATACTGGAGAAACGCCTGCGAATTTTTTTACGAGCGGTTTCACCGTAGGGCTATTTGCAAAAATAAACCTGTATCCAAATCGCGCAACTTGCCTATTCATTCTCTTGACGTCCTGACCGTCGCGCAACGCCATGTGGAGAACCTCCCGTCCAACGAAGTTGGAATGCCCATGCAGCATTAAGTCTGAGGCAAGAGGGAACAAAAGCTCAATTCGGAGTCTATTCCGATCGATAACGTAAGGAAGTAAAGTTGCCTCGGAAACGTCTGGATCAAAATAGATAACGGGGTTGTCGCTCGAAATAAAGGAACGAATTCCATCACTATGCAATATTCTGAGTAATTGGTCAACCCGGGTTGACGATGGGTAGGGTAGGAACGGGCGTCGAGCCGCAAGATATTGATTGACGCGGGAATCGCGGTGTGATTCCAGGATGGGATGACTCGCGATGATCTGGCCAAGCTTTCGAAGGATGAGTTGATTGCGCTGGTGCTGGCGCCGCAGGCG
>JBOHLV010000299.1:0-61253 GCA_050729815.1 Allostellaceae bacterium | reverse complement strand
AATTCATGTCCGGCGAGCGCCGCGGCGACGCGCCCGGCCGATGCGGCATTGGCGAAAATTCTCATCACATTTCCTCAAGAGCAGCTTCCGTTGGCCCCGCCAGCCGGCGGCCCGCTTCCAGAATCTGAACGCCGAGCGCCTGGCCGGCAACGTCGAAATCCTACATGATTCCGGGCGCCAGCGGCGGCGATTCGCCCCGAAATCGGCTTCGGTTTTCGCCCTGCGATCGTTGAGTCGCCTGGAAAAATTGGCTTCGTTCGGTAAAATTAATGTTTGCCCCGTTCCTTTCCTCCGATGGACGACGACGAGTCATTCAACGCACGCTAGATTAACGCCATATGCGTTCCTTGTCAAGGCGTGAATGCGTGGGAAGAATTCGGCACAAGGTGGCGATTTTTGGATGAGTTTTCCGGCCGAATTGTGGATTTTGCGTACCGAAATCGCGACAAATCGCCGAATTTCGGTAGCGGCAGAATTCCCACAAGGATCAAGAGAGTTACGTATTATGTCCCCGGAATTCCAAGAGAGTTACGTATTATGTCCCCGGAATTCCCCGGCCTGCGGCCCGGGGTTCAGATAGGCGATGGTGGCATTGCTCGTCGCTTGATGCTCGGCAATTTTCCTTCTTGGGATCCACTTACTAACTTGATGTGATGTGTCTCAGGAAAGTTATGACTGATTGTGGCCAGAGCACCAAAAGAATCCCAAAGACCACAAGAAATATCCCAAAAATAGCAATCGTAGAGACTCCCAAAATATACTTCTTGATCGTCGTCGATTGATTGCGTGGTGATATATATCCCCACGCGAAGTCGCGCAGCGGACTTGACCTGGTAGGCAACCACAAACCGTTCTTTCGGGCTCGATACGCCAATAAGATAAAGACAGCGATAGCGAAAAATCCTATAATGACTAAGACATAGCCGGCGGCCATGATTTGTATCCTGTTTCACTGGAGGGTAACTGCTAAAACGGAATAAAACAACTCGCTGTCGTTAGTTGGGAATTCCGGGGACATAATACTTAATTCAAAATTGTGTCGAGGTATTTGTCCCCGTAATGGAATTTCGGGGACATAATACTTAATTCTCGAGAATTCCATTTCGGGCATTCGCGTCCGCCGTCCTGGGGTGATCATTCTCCCAATTTTTCTGGCACCGCGAATTTTCTAACCTGAGGCGGCATTGTTCCCGCTCGCCTCGTGGATCGCGGTCCAGATGCGGTGCGGCGAATAGGGCATGTCGAGATGATGGATGCCGAGCGGCCTCAGCGCGTCGATCACGGCGTTCGCCATCGTCGGCACCGCGCCGGTGGTGCCGGCCTCGCCGACGCCCTTGGCGCCGAGGGGATTGTTCGGCGACGGCACCGGCCGGTCATGGAGCGTCATCGCCGGCAGATCGAAGGCATGCGGCATGAAATAATCCATGAAGCTGCCGCTGATGAACTGGCCGGTTTCGGGGTCATAGACGGCGTGCTCGCCGATCGCCTGGCCGATGCCCTGCATAATGCCGCCATGGAGCTGGCCGCGCGCCAGGGTCGGGTTGATGAGGTTGCCGCTATCATCGACCGCGACATAGGAGACGAGTTCGAGGGCGCCGGTCTCGGGATCGATCTCGACCTCGGCGATATGGGCGCCCGAGGGGAACGCCATCGTGCTGGGGATGCCAGTGCTGGTGTCGAGCGGCTTTTCCGGCGCGGCGCCATATTTCTTCGCGATCTCGGCGAAGCCGACCGAAAGATCGGTGCCGGCGACCTTGTATTTGCCTTCCTCGAAGACGACGTCGCTGGCCGCGACTTCGAGGTCCTTGGCGGCAAGCTCCAACCCCTTCTTCACCACCTCCCGCGCCGCGACCAGGAAGGCGCTGCCATGGTTCATGCCGGAGCGCGAGCCGATCGAGCCAACCCCGGCCAGCACCGCCTGATCGCTGGTATCGAGCGCCATGGTGACGCGCTCGGGATCGACGCCGAGGATGCCGGCGACGATCTCCGGGAACGCGGTCTCGTTGCCTTGGCCCGAGGGGCCGGTCTGGGAATAGATGCTGGCATCGCCCGAGGCGCCGAACTTGATCGCGACCTCTTCCTTGGGGCCGCCGCCGCCGGACGGTTCGATGAACATGGCGCAGCCGAGACCGCGCAGGCGGCCGCGCGCCTTCGCCGTGGCACGGCGCGCCGCGAACCCTTTCACATCCGCGGCCTCGACGAGGGCCGCGAGCAGGCCGGGCGGATCGGCGCTGTCGAATTGCGCCCCGAGCGGGGTCTTATAGGGGAACTGGTCCTTTGCCAGGAGATTGCGGCGCCGCAGCTCGATCGGATCGATGCCGGAAAGGCGCGCCGCCTCATCGACCAGCCGCTCGGTGATATAGGAGACGTTGGGCCGGGTCGCGCCGCGATAGGCGGTGGTCGGCGTGGCGTTGGTGACGACCAGTCGGTGAAGACCATAGACCGCCGGGATGCGATAGACGTTGGTCGCCTGGCTGGTCGCGGCAAGGGTGTTGATGAAGCCGGCGACCGGGGTCGGATAGGCGCCCATGTCGGCGAGCCAGTAATAGCGCACGGCGAGGAAATTGCCGCGCTCGTCGAGCGCGAGTTCGCCGGTCATCCGCGCGCCGCGGCCGTGATGATCGCTGATCATCGTCTCGGAGCGGGTCGAGACCCATTTCACCGGCCGCCCGACCGTCTTTGCCGCCAGCATCAGCGCGGCATATTCGGGATAGGCGCCGCCACGGATGCCAAAGCCGCCACCGACATCATAGGCATGGGCGCGAATCTGCGGCACCGGCACGCCGGTAATGGCGGAAAGCGCGCCCTGCATCATCGACATGCCCTGGGACGGCGCGAATACCTCGTAACTGTCGCTCGCGGGATCGTAGGAAGCGAGACACGCCTTCGGCTCCATCGGATTGCCGACCACCCGCTGCGCGTCGAGCGTCAGCTTCGCGATATGGGTCGCCTTGGCGAACGCGGCCTCGGTCGCGGCGGCATCGCCGTAATCGTAGTCGAAGGCGATATTGTCGGGCACGTCGTCATGGAGCAGCGCGGCGCCGGGCTGTGCCGCCGCGGCAACGTCGATCGCGGGCGGCAGGTCGCGGTAATCGATGACGATCGCCTCGGCCGCGTCCTGGGCCTCGGCCTCGGTCTCGGCGACGACCAGCGCCACCTCCTCGCCAACATGGCGCACCTTGCCTTGTGCCAGCACCGGGCGATCGGGATGGCGAATCTTCATGCCACCCTTGCCGGGCCACGCCACCATTGTCGGCGCCGTCTTATAGCCCGCCTTGGCGATGTCGGCGCCGGTCAGGATCGCGAGCACGCCCGGCATCGCCTTGGCCTCGCCGGTGTCGATCGACCGGATCTCGGCATGGGCGCGGTCGGCACGCAGAAAATAGCCATAGGCCTGGTTCGGCCGGCTCCAGTCGGAAGTGTAGCGTCCCTGGCCGGTCACCAGGCGAAAATCCTCTCGCCGGCCCTTGAACGGAATGGTCATGATTGCGCGGTTCCCTCAATCACTCGATTGCGGCCGGCATTGTCGGCGAAGCCCGCAATGAAGCGCAAGCGCGATCGATCCGCACTCGACGAGAGCGGCCCTGCCATGCCATTGATGGCAGCATCGAGAAGAGGAGGAGGATATGCAGGACGTCGAAGGCAAGACCGCGTTCATCACCGGGGGCGCCTCGGGCATCGGCTTCGGCATGGCGCGGACGTTCTTGAAGGCCGGCATGAAGGTGGTGATGGCCGATGTCCGCCAGGACCATCTCGACGAAGCGGCGGCGGCGCTCAAGGGCTCGAACCTGCCCTACCATTTCATCCGCCTCGACGTCACCCACCGCGACGCCTTCGCCCGCGCCGCCGACGAGACCGAGCGCTTGTTCGGCAAGGTGCATGTCGTCTGCAACAACGCCGGCGTCGGCGGCAACGCGCCGATCGAGGAAGCCGAATACGAGGATTGGGATTGGGTGGTCGGCGTCAATTTCGGCGGCGTCGTCAACGGCGTCAAAACCTTCGTGCCGCGCATCAAAGCGCATGGCGAGGGTGGCCATATCGTCAACACCTCGTCGATGGCGGGGATCATCCCGCTGACCAGCCAGGGCGGCATCTATTCCGCCTCGAAATTCGCGGTCCGCGGCCTCACCGATTCGCTGCGCCTCGCCCTTGGCAAATACGATATCGGCGTTTCGGTGCTGTGCCCCGGCCTCGTCCATACCAACATCATGGACGCCGAGAAATCGCGGCCCGAGCATCTGAAGACCGAGGCCCAGCATCCGCCGCGCCATCTCGATGCGACATCCTCCGCCAGCGCCGGCATGAACCCTTTGGAGATGGGGGAGCGGGTCTTGAAGGGTATCCGCCGCAACGATCCCTATATCCTGACCCATGGCGAATTCAAGGAAGAGGTCCAGGGCTTGTTCGAGGAAATCCTCGCTTCCTTTCCGAGCGACGACCAGATCGATCCCGGCCGGCTCCAATTCGAGGATCACCGCCGCGCCATGACCGAAGCGGCGAAGGCAGAGGCGAAGAAGGTCAAGTAACGGGGTAAGCGGTTGCCGGTTCATGAACCGACACCTGATGCGTGATGCGTGATGACCGACCCGGGGGGCTCGATCAGGAGGGAACCATGCGACGGCTGGGATTAGGGCGCAGGCTCGGGGTGATAGCCTTGGGCGCGGCGGTTGCGCTTGGATTGGGGGCGCCGATCGCGCCCGCCGCGACCGGCGGCGCCGCTTCCGCGTTGCCGCCACCCGCCTTCGCCTATCAGCGGCTCGATATCGATACCGCGAAGCCGGTGGCGCAGGCGTGCCTTGTCTTTACTGGCAAGCTCGATCCCCGGGTCCATTACGGCGAATATCTGGTGTTGAAGCCGGCGGTGAAGGTCGCGATCGAGGTCAAGGGACAGCGCCTCTGCCTTACCGGCCTCGCCTTCGGCAAGAGCTATCGGGCGGAACTGCGCGCCGGCTTCCCTGGCGCCCACGGGGCGAGGCTCGCCGCGGCACACGCGGTCGATCTCAGCCTCAGCAACCGGCCGCCGCTCCTCGCGTTTCGAGACGGCCTTATCCTGCCACGCGACAATGCAGCCGGGGTGCCGATCACCTCGATCAATGTCAACAAAATCAAGCTGACCCTGCTGCGCGTGCCGGCGCGGCTCCTGTCGCAAATCCCGCTCGCCAATTTCACCGAGCGGCAGGTCTATGGCTGGGATGTCGAGTCGCTGAAGAATCAGCAGGCGGCGGTGCTGTGGCACGGCGAGATGAGCGTCGCCGCAAAGCCCAACCAAAGCGTCACGACGCTGTTCCCGCTCACCGAAATTATCAAGGACAAGAAGCCCGGCGTCTATGTGCTGATCGCGCGGAACGCGGCGCAATTGCTGCCGAAGAACGGCGGCGACGAGTGGACCCACCGCGCGATCCAATGGGTGATCAATTCCGATATCGCGCTCACCAGCTTCAAGGGCGCCGGCGGGCTCGACATCTTCGCCCGCTCGCTGGCGACGGCGCGGCCGCTCGCCGGGATCAATCTCTCGCTGGTCGCGACAAACAATGCGGTGCTGGCAAAGGCGGTGACCGATGCCAACGGCCATGCCCATTTCGATCCCGGCCTGTTGCGCGGCACCGGCGCGGTCGCGCCCCGCGCGGTGATGGCATACGGCGCCGATGGCGATTTCACCTTCGCCGATCTGACGCGCCCGGCCTTCGACCTTTCCGATCGCGGCGTCGGCGGCCGTGCCCTTGCGGGGCCGGTCGATGCCTTCCTCTATACCGACCGCGGCATCTATCGCCCGCGCGAGACCGTCGAGATCATGGCGCTCATCCGCGACCGCCATGCCGAGGCGATCACCGGCGTGCCGGTGACGCTGGTGGCGCGCCGGCCCGACGGCGCGGTCTATCGCCGCGTCACCCTGATGGATCAGGGCGACGGCGCGGTGCATGAGGCACTCGTCCTCACCGACACGGCGATGCACGGCCATTGGAGCGTCGATGCCTATCTCGATCCCAAGGGCAAATCGGTCGGGCATGCCGAATTCGACGTCGAGGATTTCATTCCGGAGCAGCTCAAGGTGACATTGTCGGGGGCGCCGCCGTTCCTGCACCCCGGCCAGAAGGTGACGCTCGGCGCGCTCGCCTGGTTCCTTTATGGCGCGCCGGCGGCCGGGCTCGATGGCGAGGCAGAGGCGGTCGTCAGCGCCGACCCGACGCCGTTCAGGGCCTATCCCGGCTTTCATTTCGGCCTCGTTCAGCAAAGCTTTCGGGACAAGATCGTGCCCTTCAAGGTGGCGCAAACCGACGCCAAGGGCGACACGGCCGTCACCGGCGATTTGGGCGATCTCGGCGCGACGACGCTGCCCTTGAAGGCGCAGATTCGCGTCTCGATCTTCGAGCCGGGCGGACGCAGCACCGTCACCCAGATCAGCGTGCCGGTGCGCACCCGGCCGGTCATGCTCGGCATCCACCCGCTCTTCACCGACGATACCGTGCCCGAAGACACACCGGGCCAATTCGAGATCGTGGCTTTGGACGAGGCCGGCCGGCCGGTGGCGCGGCACGGGATCGACTGGTCGCTGGTCCGCGAGGTGACGGAGTACACCTGGTACAAGGCCGCGGACGGCTTTCACTTCCAAGCGGCAACCCATGACGAGCCGGTGGCGCACGGCACGATCGACCTTGCCGCCGACAAACTGGCGCGGCTCGGCCATGTCCTCTCCTGGGGCTATTACCGCCTTACCGTCGATGATTCCGCGTCGGGCGCCGCCACGAGCTATCGCTTTAGTGCCGGCTGGGGCGGCACGCTCTCCGCCGACCGGCCCGACAAGGCCGAGATCAGCCCCGACAAGAAGCGCTATCACATCGGCGATATCGCCCATATCGCGATCCGCCCGCCGGTCTCGGGTAAGGCGCTCGTCATCATCGCCAACGATCGCATCCTCGCAACGAAGCTCATCGATGTGAAGGCCGGCGGCACTATCGTCGATATGCCGGTCACCGCGGCGTGGGGCGTCGGCGCCTATGCCATCGTCGCCGCGTACCGCCCGCTGACCGGCAGCAACCCGCGCACGCCGGTGCGCGCGATCGGCGTCGCCTGGATGCCGATCGACGCCGCGGCGCGGACGCTGACCCTCAAACTCGATCTGCCGAAACAAATCGTGCCCCGGCACAAGTTGCGGATCCCGATCACCGTCACCGGCTCGCGCGGCACCGCCTATGTCACCCTGGCGGCGGTTGATGAAGGCATCTTGCAGCTCACCAATTTCGCCTCGCCCAATCCCACGCGGTATTATTTCGGCAAGCGGCGGCTGGGCGTGGAGATCCGCGACGATTACGGCCGCCTCATCACCGCCAACGGGGTCATCGGCGCGATCCGCAGCGGCGGCGATATCGGCGGCCGCGCGCTCACCGTGGTGCCGACCAAGACGGTCGCTCTGTTCTCGGGGCCGGTCAAGTTCGATGCCCAGGGCAAAGCCGTCATTACGCTCAAGATTCCGGATTTCGAGGGCGATCTGCGCTTCATGGCGGTCGCCTATGACCGGACCAAGCTCGGCGAGGTAACGCAGCATCTCATCGTCCGCGATCCCGTCGTGAGCCAGGTGACCCTGCCGCGGTTCCTGGCGCCCGGCGACAAGAGCCGGCTCGCGCTCGATCTCCACAATCTCGACGGCGCACCCGGCGGCTATCACGTCGCGTTCAGCGCGTCGGGCGCGGTCGAATTCGGTGCCGCGGCAAGCCGCGATGTCGCCCTGAAGAAAGGCCAGCGCAAGCTCGAAACCTTCGCGCTCGATGCCGGCAAGACCGGGATCGGCACCATCGACCTCGCGCTTACCGGGCCGGGCGGCTTTTCGGTCGCGCGGCAATGGCAGATCGAAGTACGCTCGCCGCAATTGCCGGTGACGCGGACACGGATCGTCTTGGTGAAGCCGGGCGCGACGGTGCATCTTCCGCCCGCGCTGCTTGACGGTTTCCTGCCCGGCACCGGCCACCTCACCCTCAGCTACAACAGCATCCGCACCGTGCCGCTCACCGCGCTCCTCGCCTCGCTCGACCGCTATCCCTTCGGCTGCGTCGAGCAGGTGACGAGCCGCGCCTATCCCCTCCTCTATCTCAACAATGTCGCGCCGATGGCCGGCATGTCGCGCGATGTCGGCGCCACGGCCCGGGTCCAGGACGCGATCGACCAGTTGCTCGACATGCAGCGCGCGGCCGGGAATTTCGGCCTCTGGGCGGCGCGGGGCGACGCGGCGAAGGACTGGCTTTCGGTCTATGCGCTCGATTTCCTCACCGCGGCCGCGGCCCGGAACTATCACATCCCGACCGATGCCTATGACCGCGGTATCGCCTGGCTGCGGGGCATCGTCGCGCAATCCGGGACCGAGATCCGCACCCGGCTTTATGCCGCCTATGTGCTGGCGCGGGTCGGCGCCATCAGCCTTCCCGACCTGCGCTATATCTTCGATACCGACGATCAGGCCAAAGGCATCAATGCCTTCGCCGCGGCACAGCTTGGCGCCGCCATGGCGTTCGAGGGCGACCGCGCCCGTGCCCAGACCGCGTTCGCCATTGCGGAAAAACTGCCGTTCGCCAAACGCGGTTCGCTGTTCGGTCATTACGACAACCCCGACTATTACGGCTCGGCGCTGCGCGACTGGGCCGGCGTCATGACCATGGCCGCCGAGGCCGGCGAGACCGGCGTGATGGCCGCGCTCTATCGCCGCCTTGAATGGGTCAATGAGAAGCCCGACGATCTCACCACCCAGGAGAAGGCCTGGCTGCTCCTCGCCATGGCGCAGATCACGAAGCATGAGGCGCCGGTGAAGATCGTCGTCAACGGCACCCCGATGACGGCGCGCGATCGCCCCGTCACCCTCAACCCGACGGCAACCGATCTCGCCAAGGGCTATGTCGTCCAGAATGAGTCCTCGCGCGATCTTTGGGAATCCGTCTCGGTGGCAGGCACCCCGCGCGAGCCGCTGCCGCCCGAGGCCAACGACATCACCTTGACGCGCCGGTTCTGGACGCTCGACGGCAAGCCCGCCGATCTGACCAAAATCCGCCAGAACGACCGGCTTATCGTCACGCTCGAAGGCGCGACCGCCGACAACCGCCATCACCAGATCGCGGTGCTCGACCTGCTTCCCGCCGGGCTCGAGATCGAAGGCGTCGTCAAGGCCGACAAGGACGGCAAGACGGCCTATCCCTGGCTCGGACGGCTGCGCGCGCTGCGCCTTAGCGAGGCGCGCGACGACCGCTTCGTCGCCTCCTTCACGGTCCATCCCAATGCGCCGTCGATCTTCATCAACGATGCGAAGCGGGAGGCAAAAGGCAATTACCTCATCGCCTATATCGTACGTGCGATCACCCCCGGCACCTACATCCTGCCGGCGGCGACGGCGTCCGATATGTATCGGCCGATGATCCGGGCGCGTACCGCCATGGGATGGGTCACCATCCGGCCGCGATAGTCAGAGCAGGTCTTTCAAGACCGGGATCAGCGGCTTGTCCGCGGGCGGCATCGAATAGCGGTCGAGCCGTTCCGCCCGAACCCAGGAAAGACGTTGCCCCTCGCGCGCACGCGCCATGCCCTGCCAGCGCCGGCAGACATAAAGCGGCATCAGGAGATGGAAATTCTCATAGCGATGCGAGGCGAAGGTCAGCGGCGCGAGGCAGGATTCATGGGTGTCGATGCCGAGCTCTTCCTTGAGCTCGCGGATCAGGGCCGCCTCCGGGGTTTCGCCCGGCTCGATCTTGCCACCGGGAAATTCCCAGAGGCCCGCCATCGGCTTGCCTTCCGGCCGCTGCGCCAGGAGGACCCGGCCATCGACATCGATGAGCGCCACCGCGACGACGAGAATGACGGGGGTATTATCTGAGGCCATGGGATTGGTTCGGCTCAAGGGAAGGCGCTAATCTGCGCCAGGGTTCGCCCCAATGAAACAGAGAACGCGATGACAAACCGCTGGTCGGAAAGCGACGCCAAAGCGCTGGTGGCGCGCTATGCCCAAGCCGGCGTGGCGCGCGGCCTCGCGCTGCGCCTCTATAGCGCGCGGCTCCTCGGCCGCGATCCCGCGTTCGTGCTGCATGGTGGCGGCAATTGCTCCGTGAAGACCGAAGCGACCGACCTTTTCGGCGAGCGGATCGCGGTCATGCACATCAAGGGCTCGGGCGCCGATATGGGTGACATCGAACCCGCCGGCCTGCCGGCGGTGCGGCTCGATCCGTTGCGGCGGCTGCGCGCCTTGGCGCACCTTTCCGATGAGGAGATGGTGAATTTTCAGCGCGCCCATCTCCTCGACAGCGCCGCGCCCAACCCCTCGGTCGAAACGTTGCTCCATGCCTTCCTGCCGCACCCGTTCGTCGATCACACCCATGCGACGGCGGTATTGGCCCTGACCGACCAGGCAGAAGGCGCGGCCCTCTGTCGTGAGGTCTTCGGCGATCGGGTCGCGATCGTGCCCTATATCATGCCGGGCTTCGCGCTGGCGAAGCGCGCCGGCGAAATCTTCGACGCCGCGCCGGGGGTCGAGGCGCTGATCCTCCTGAAGCACGGCATCTTCACCTTCGGCGACGACGCGCGCCAATCCTATGAGCGCATGATCGAATTCGCGAGCCTGGCCGAGGCGCGGCTCGGCGAAGGCCGGCGCAAGATGGTTCCGGTGACGTTGCCGCAAGCGATCGCCGGCGTCGCCACGGTCGCGCCGATCCTGCGCGGCCTCACCGCGATCGCGCATGACCCGAAATCCGGCGCGACCAAGCCACATATCTTGCGCTTCCGGTCCTCGCCCGCGATCCTCGATTATGTCAATGGCGCCGCGCTCGGCCGATATTCGCAGGCGGGGGTGGTCACGCCCGATCACACCATCCGCACCAAGAACTGGCCGCTGATAGTGCCGGCGCCGAAAGCGGGCGCGCTCAACGCATGGCGCGATGCGGCATCGCAAGCCGTCGCCGATTTCAGCCGCCGCTATCACGCGTATTTCGCCCGCCACAACGCCCACCAGAATCCGCCGAAACGGGCGCTCGACCCGATGCCGCGAATTGTCATGGTGCCGGGGCTCGGCCTCTTCGGCCTCGGCGTCAGCGCGAAAGCGGCAGACATCGCCGCAGACATCGCCGAGAACGCCATCGCCGTCATCGGCGCGGCCGAGGCGATCGGCCAATTCGAAAGCATTTCCGAGGCGGAGATGTTCGCGGTCGAATATTGGTCCTTGGAACAGGCGAAGCTCGGCAAGGGCACGGCGCCACGCCTCGAAGGCCAGATCGTTGCCGTGACCGGCGGCGGGGGCGGCATCGGTGCCGCAACCGCCCGCGCCTTCGCCCGCGAAGGGGCCGAGATCGCGATCCTCGACCGGGACGGCGCGGCCGCGGCCAACGTCGCCCACGGCATTTCGTCCCGCGCGCTCGCGATCCCTTGCGATGTCACCGACAGGGATGAGGTCCGTGCCGCCTTCGACTGCGTCACCCTAACCTTTGGCGGCGTCGATATTGTGGTCTCGAATGCCGGCGGCGCCTCGCAGGGCGAGATCGGCACGGTCGATGATGCGGTGCTGCGCCGTTCCTTCGATCTCAATTTCTTCGCCCATCAGCAAGTGGCGCAGAACGCCGTCAGGGTGATGCGCGCCCAAGGGCTTGGCGGCTCGATCCTCTTCAATGTCTCGAAGCAGGCGGTCAATCCGGGCAGAAATTTCGGCCCCTACGGTTTGCCGAAATCGGCGACGCTGGCGCTGATGCGGCAATACGCGCTCGACCATGGCGCGGACGGGATTCGCAGTAATGCCGTCAATGCCGATCGCATTCGCTCTGGCTTGCTCGACGATCGGATGATCGCCGCGCGCGCCCGCGCCCGCGGGGTCAGCGAAGAGGCCTACATGGCGGGCAATCTTTTGCGCCGCGAAGTCACGGCCGAGGATGTCGCCGAGGCGTTCCTTGCCCTCGCAATCGCCCGCAGCACCACCGGCGCGATCCTGACCGTCGACGGCGGCAATATCGAAGCCGCGCCACGGTGACGGAAATCCCCGTCAAAACCCGAGTTCGCCATGAGAACCGAGCCGGACGAGCTCAAGGGTCGCTTCATCCGGCTTGCGATAGATCAGGATCAGGTCCGGTCGGATATGGCAATCGCGAAAATCTTGCCACTCGCCGGAAAGCGCGTGGTCGAAATAACGCCGCGGCAACGGCAAATCCGCCGCAAGCAAGTTGGTCCTTCCGTGAGGTATCGATCGACGCGTTTGCCGTTGCGGCCGGATTTTTTGCGACGGTAATCCCGTTTGAATCGATTGGTATAGCTAATCGTCCGCATTGAGGCGGGTCAGCAGCTCTTTCGGCGACACAGCCTTTTCGGTCGCGCCGCGCCGCGCCGCCTTCATCGCCGCGACGGTCTCTTCATTCGGCACCAGCGGCTCGAACGGTAGCGCCTTTTCCCGCGCGATCCGCACCATCATCAACCGGAACGCGTCCGAAACAGTAAGCCCCATCGCGTCGAGCACGGCAGCGGCCTCGCGCTTGATATGCTCGTCGATGCGCGCGCGGATGATGGAATTTGCCGCCATTCTGCCCTCCTGAGCTACAATGTGGCTCAAATGGCATCGACTTGGATAGGCGTCAAGAGCCGCCCTTACGTCCCGAGATAATAGGTCTTGACGAGTTCGCTGTTGCGCAACTCGTCGGCGCTGCGGCCTTCGAATTCGATGCGGCCATGGACGAGGACATAGCCGCGATCGGCGATCCGCACCGCCTGGTGAAAATTCTGCTCCGCCATCAGCACCGACAGGCGGTAACGCTCCTTCACCATCCCGATGGTATCGATCATACGCGCGACGAGGATCGGCGCGAGACCGACCGACGGCTCGTCAATGAGGAGGATCCGCGGCGCCGACATGAGGGCGCGGGCGAGCGCGATCATCTGCTGCTCGCCGCCGCTCATGCTGCCGGCGAGCTGGCGGCGGCGCTCCTTCAGGACCGGGAAGGCATCGAAACATTCGGCGAGCCGCTCGGCCCGCACCTTTCGCGCGGCGCCGCGATAGGCGCCGAGCAGGAGATTCTCCTCGACCGTCGATTTTGGGAACAGGCGTCGCCCCTCCGGCACCAGCGCCAGGCCGAAATCGGCGATCGCCTCGGTCGGGCGACCCGACAGCGGGGTGCGGCGGCCCCCTTCTTCGAGATAGATTGCACCGGCGCGCGGCCGCACCAGCCCCATCACGGTATTGATGAGGGTGCTCTTGCCGTTGCCGCTGGTGCCGAGCAGCGCCACCGTCTCGCCCGGCTCCAGCGTCATCGACACCGCCTCGAGCACGCGCACCGCGCCATAGCCGGCGGAGATCTTGTCGATCACCAGCCTAGGCGCCGAGATAGGCACGCTCGACTTCCTTGTTGCGCACGATGTCCGCCGGCGGGCCTTCGGCGATCTTGGCGCCGGCATCGAGCACCAGGATGCGCTGCGAGAACTTCATCACCGCGCGCATGATGTGCTCGATCATGAGGATGGTGATGCCGTCCTCATTGAGACGGAATAACAGCACCAGCATTTCATCGACTTCGGTATCGGAAAGGCCGGCCATCACCTCGTCGGCGATGACGAGGCGCGGCCCCGCGGCGAGCGCCCGGGCGAGCTCGAGCTTCCTGAGCTCGATCTGGGTCAGCACGCCTGGAAAGGCGCCGGCCTTGTCGCCAAGCCCGAGCCGGTCGAGCAGCATCAATGCCGTGCCGTCGCGCCGCGCCGTGCCGGCGGCATAATCCTGGGCAATCGCCAGATTCTCTTCGAGGGTCATGCTGCGGAACGGGCGCGGCAGTTGAAAGCTTCGGGCGAGGCCGAGCCGCGCCCGGCGATGCGCCGGCATCGAGGTGACATTGCGTCCGGCGAACCAGATGCGGCCTTCATCGGGGCGCATCAGGCCCGAGATGCAATTGACCAGCGTCGACTTGCCGGCGCCGTTGGGGCCGATAATGCCAAGCCGTCCGCCCTCGGCGACCTCAAGATCGATGTCGTGGAGAGCGACGAAACCGCCGAAGCGCTTGCCGAGAGTCTCGACCCGAAGCAGCGTCTGCGCCATGCTAGCGTGACCGGCGGCGGAACAGGCCGACGATGCCCTGCGGCGCGAAGATGACGAAGCCGACCAGCAACAGCCCGACGATAAGCAGGTTGAGCTCGGAGGAAATCGTTACCGTCGCAATCTGCTCCGCGCCGCCGAGCAGCACTGCGCCGATCACCGGCCCCATCCAGTTGATGGTACCACCGATCATCGGCATGGCGATGGCATTGACCGAGATGGCGAGGCTGAACGCCGCCCCCGGTTCGAGATGGGCGATATAATAGGGAAAGGGCGCACCTGCGACACCCATGAGCGCGCCGCTCAAGGTGGCGGCGAAGAGTTTCAATCGCAACGTCGGCACGCCCGCGCTTTCGGCGGCCTCTATATCGTCGCGGATGGCGGCGAGGCCGCGACCCCATCGCGAGCGCTCAACGAGCCGCGCCAGCACCACCGAAGCCGCGGCCAGCCCCAGCATCACCAGAAACAGGAGCCGGCCGTAATCGCTGAACCCGGCAACGTGATAGGGATGGATGATGTAGGTGCCGCGTGCCTCGCCGACATAATTCCAATTGTCGACGATGGTCTCCAGCACCACCGCCAGCGCCAGGGTCGCAATGGCGAAATAGATGCCTTTCAGCCGCAGCGCCAGATAGCCGGTGCCGAGGCCGAGGATCCCGGCCGCGATCGCACCGCCGAGGATCATGAGCGGCAGCCCCGCGCCGATCGCCTGATAGAGAATGGCGGCGCTATAGGCGCCGACGGCGAAAAACCCCGCCGAGCCGAAATTGACATAGCCGGCATAGCCGCCCAGCACGTTCCACGCAGTCGCTATGACGACATATTGCAGCACCATGTAACCGGCATAGAAATAATAGTCGTTGGCGACGAATTGAGTCGCGGCATAGCCGGCGCCCACGATGGCGACGACGCCGATCCAGAACCACGGCTTGGCCACGCGCAACGCTAGCGTCCCAGCAATCCGGTCGGCCGCACGATGAGCGCGACCAAAAGCGCGCCGAACGCGACCGCGGGCGACCAGGACGGGCCGTAGAACGTGGCGGTGAGACTTTCGGCGATGCCAAGCGACAGCGCCGCGATGAGGGTGCCGGTGAGGCTCCCGAGCCCGCCCAGCACCGCGATCGCAAACACCCGGCCGATATAGTCGCGGCCCGTCGAGGGATCGATCGGCACGATCGCGACGAGGAGGGCGCCGGCCACGCTCGCGGTCGCGATCGAGGCGGCGAACGCGATCTCCTTGATGCGGACTGGATTGGCTGCCTGAAGCCTGAGCGCTATCGGATCCTGCGACACCGCCTTGATCGCGCGCCCCAGAAACGTGCGGTCGAGCACGAGCTGTAGCCCCAGCACCATGACCAACGACACGCCGAATGGGATCAAGAGGCGCAGCGGCACCTCGAACGGGCCGTCGCGCAACACGATTTCGAGATAGGGCACATTGACGGTCTGGTAACCGGCGCCGAACAGGAGGAGCAGCGCTACCTCGCTCAAGAACAGCACGCCGAAGAAGAAGGCGAGGCCGCGCAATGTCGCCTCGCCCCGCCGCTCGAAGCTGATGTGATAGATGCGGAACACGATCGCGCCGAGGACGAAGAATATCGGCGTGAACAGCACGCCTGCCAGGATCGGATCGAGCCCCCAGTTGGCATTGGCGTACCACGCCGCGAAGGCACCGAGGAGAATGAACCCGGGATGCGCGATATTGACGATGTCGAGCATCCCGAACGCGATCGACAGGCCCACCGTCACGGCCGCATAAAAGCCGCCGAGCAGAATCCCGGAGACGATCGCATTCATCAGAAGATCGGACATCCCCTCCCGACCTATTTCAGCCGGTAATAGCGCACGAAGAGGAGGTGGGGATGGCGCTCGGCAATGCCGAAGAAGACGAAGCGCGACAGCCAGTCATATCGGCCGGCCGGCGCCTCGAACACGGTATAGGTGCGGAAATAATATAGGTTGGGATCGACGATTTCGGCGTTGGCGGCGACCCGCGCCATCACCTCCGGCGGGCCATAGCGATAGCCCGTATTGCGGATGTTGATGAAGACATTATCATCGGTTTCGAGCGTGTAACGGGCGTCGATGGTGCCGATGCCGTCGGGTCGGACCAGCGGCCATTCGGTGCCGCCGGGCACCACCCGGCCGTTGAGGTCCGGTCCCTCGAAATCGCCGCCGGTGACGGTGATCATGAGCCGCTGGCCGGTGCCGCCGTAATTGCCCAGCACCATGCGCGGCGCGGTTGTGACCCGCGTCTGCATGACATAGTCGAATTGCGGCAGCATGCCCGGCAGCTTCTGTGGCTGCCAGGACGGATCGAGCGGTTCCCGGCTCACCTTCATCCTCCCCAAACCTTTTGTCATTCTATAGCGTCTGATCGGCGCTCTGGACAGCGCGAATGACCGACTCGTCACTGGTCCAGTCGCCCGGGAACATGCGGGCGAAATTCACCCGGCGGCCGAGCCACGTTCGCAAGGATGGATCGTTGCCCACGAAATAGCAGCGCCGGGCCATGCGCCACACCGCCACGTCCTTGCGGCTGTTGCCGACATAATCGAAGGTGCCGTACCGCGCGGCAAGGCCGGCCGCCTTGGCGGCGCCGGCGAAATTGGTCGAGCCATCGCTCGCGAGGAATTCGTCGAAGAGAGCGAGATGGACCGCCGCCGCCGCAACGATGCGGTGATCGGAGCCCGAGGCGAGGACGAGCCGCCGCCCCTGGGCCTTTTCCTCGCCGAGCCATGCCAGGAGCGCGCGATTATAGCGCTGCGCCGCGGCATCGAAGGGGGCGCGGCGGGCGATCTCCTGCTTCAAAAAGGCGCGGCTCTTGCGGTTCCAGCAGGCCATCGCCGGCACCAGCCATGGCCGCCTGAGCGCGAGCCACCTGCCGAGCCGCACCGTGCTGTCCCCGGGCATCAGCGTGCCGTCGAGATCGACGCACAAGGGCGGCTCGTCGCGTATCTGCTCCGGCGTCATGGTGCGAACAGTGAGCGCGCCGTCAGCCTGCGGCAAGAAATTCCGCCAGCCTGTCGAGAGCTCAGTCCCGCGCGGCGCATCGTCCAGGATTGGCGCGCCGGCGGCGACCGGCCGCCGCTTTTTCCGGAATCCTTGAATCCGGTCCGCGTAACGCCGATGTTGCGTGTTCAATCACGCCGCTACACGGAGCGAAGCCTCTCCCATGCTGCCGGTCTCGATTCTCGATCTCGCCCCCGTGGTGGAGGGCTCGACCCCTGGCGCCGCTTTGCGCGCCACGCTCGACCTCGCCCGGCACGCCGAACGGTGGGGCTATCATCGCTTTTGGGTGGCCGAGCATCACAATATGGGCGGCATCGCCTCGGCGGCGACCGCGG
Organism: Allostellaceae bacterium; assembly: GCA_050729815.1. GTDB lineage: Bacteria > Pseudomonadota > Alphaproteobacteria > ATCC43930 > CGMCC-115725 > JAATGI01. The sequence continues at coordinate 43,883 of JBOHLV010000299.1, read as the reverse complement.
TGGTCATCGGCTACATCGCCGGCGGCACCGAGCGCATCCGGGTCGGCGCCGGCGGTATCATGTTGCCGAACCATTCGCCGCTAGTCATCGCCGAGCAGTTCGGCACCCTCGAAAGTCTCTATCCGGGCCGCATCGATCTCGGCCTCGGCCGCGCGCCGGGGACCGACCAGCGGACCTGGCGCGCGCTGCGCCGCGACCCCGAAAGCGCCGAGCATTTTCCCCAGGACGTGCTGGAACTACAGGTCCTGCTCGGCCCGCCGCAACCCAATCAGGCGATTTTTGCCGTGCCCGGCACCGGCACCAATGTGCCGCTCTGGATCCTGGGATCGAGCCTGTTCGGTGCCCAGCTCGCGGCGATGTTGGGGCTGCCTTACGCCTTCGCCTCGCATTTCGCGCCCGACGCGCTGTTGCCGGCCCTCGACATCTATCGCGCGCGGTACAAGCCGTCGGCACCGAACCCCCGCGCCTATGCCATGGTCGGCTGCGGCGTGGTGGTAGCCGAGACCGACCGGGAGGCGCGGTTCTTGTTCACCTCGGTGCAGCAGCGTGTCGCCAACATGTTCCGCGGCGTCCGCGGCCTGACGCAGCCACCTATCGATGACATCGAGCGGTATTGGACGCCGCCCGAGAAGGCGCAGGCGTCGCGGATGCTGGCGTGCTCGTTCGTCGGCTCGGTCGAAACAGTCAGGCGCGAACTCCAACATTTTGTCACGCAGACCGGCGCCGACGAACTCATGGTCACGTGCGGGGTCTATGATCACGACGCCAAATTGCGCTCGTACCAGATGCTGGCCGAAGAGATCGCGCCGTCGCTCACGAAGGAAGCAACGCTCGCCTGAACGAAACGGCGTCTCTATAACGGTGCGAAAAAGTCGGGAGGATCGGGTGAGAGCCAACGAGATGTTCGACATGACGGGCCAGGCCGGCATCGTCACCGGCGGCGCCAGCGGCATCGGCCTCGCCATGGCCGAGGTGATCGCCGAGCATGGCTGCGCCGTCACCATCATGGATATGGACGCGGCGCGGGTCGAGCGCGAGGTGACGCGCCTGCGCGCCTTCGGTTGGGCTGTCGATGGCGCCACGGTCGATGTCACCGACTTCGACAAGCTGGAAGCGGCGATCGGCGCGGTCGCGAAGGGGCACGGCCGGCTCGATGTCTGCTTTGCCAATGCCGGCTCGGGCGGCGGCGCTGGCGCGCTGACCGCCGAAGGCGGCATCGAGGCGATGGACCTTGCCGCCTATCACCGCGTCATCGCGACCAATCAGAACGGTGCCCTCGCCACGGCGAAATTCGCGGCACAACACATGATCCCACGAAACTACGGCCGCATCATCCTGACCGCCTCGGTCGCGGGCCTCTTCGCCGAGGGCGCGTCCTATTCCTATGGCATGTCGAAGGCGGCGGTGGCGCATCTCGTCACCGCGCTCGCCCGCCAGCTCGGCCCCCACAATATCCTCGTCAACGCCATCGCGCCGGGGCCGTTCGTCACCAATATCGGCGGCGGCTATCTCCATACGCATCCCGAGGCCAAGGCGCGCTTCGCCGAGATCGTGCCCTTGAACCGCATGGCCGAGACCGAGGAGGTGAAGGGCCTCGCCCTCCTGCTCGCCTCGCCGGCCTCGAGCTTCATCACCGGCAGCGTCATCATGATCGATGGTGGCACCTCGCAAATGCGGCTGGCGTGAGGGAGAGCGGCATGAACCCACAGGAAATGTTCGACCTCACCGGCCAGGTGGCGCTGGTGACCGGCGCCGCCTCCGGCCTCGGCCTCGCCTATGCCGAGATTCTGGCCGAAAGCGGCGCGCATGTGATGCTCACCGACCGGAACGGCCAGACCCTCAGCCGGGAGGTCGAGCGCCTCAAGGAAGCGGGCCGCGAGGTCGAGGGCATCGCGGCCGATGTCACGGATTATACCGATCTGAAACGGGCCTTCGACTATACCGTGGCGAAATGGGGCAAGCTCGATATCTGCTTTGCCAATGCCGGGATCAGCGGCGGCGCCGGCAATTTGACGCCCGATGGCGCGATCGAACAGCTGCCGTTGCAACAATATCTCGACGTCATCGCCGTCAATCAGCATGGCGTCGTCCACACTCTTCAGCTCGCGGCGCAAAAGATGATCGCCAACCAGTACGGCCGCATCGTCATCACCTCCTCGATCGCCGGCCTCGCCGCCGAGCGAACCTCCTATGCCTATTCGATGTCGAAGGCGGCGGTGGCGCATCTTGCCAGGATGGCGGCGCGGCAATTGGCGCCTCATAACATCATGGTCAACGCCATCGCGCCGGGGCCGTTCTTTACCAATATCGGCGGCGGGCCGGTGCGAGAGAACCCGGAGGTGGTGAGGCGGTTCGAGGCGATCGTGCCGCAGCATCGCATGGCCGCGCCCGACGAGATCAAGGGCCTCGCGCTGCTTCTCGCCTCGCCTGCGGCGAGCTATCTTTCGGGCGCGGTCATCCCGATCGATGGCGGCGCCCTCACCATGCGCGTCGTCCGCCGCCCGCAATAGGAACTTTCTCCATGAACCTTGAATTCGGCGCCGTCGATCATCTCGACCAGCAAAACCTTGCCCACCAAGACACTTATGATGCGCGCCTGCGGCTGATCGAGACCTACGACCGCGCGGGCTTTTATGCCTATCACCTGACGGAGCATCATTTCACGCCCTTGGGCCTCGCGCCCTCGCCCAATATCTTTCTCGCTGCGGCGTCGCGGGTGACGACGCGGCTGCGGCTCGCGACCCTCGTCTATGTCATGACCGCCTATCATCCGCTGCGTCTCGCCGAAGAGATCTGCATGCTCGACCAGCTTTCCCACGGCCGGATCGAGATCGGCATCGGGCGCGGCATCTCGCCCTTCGAGATCGGCTATCTCGGTGTCGACCATCTTCAATCCCGCGCCATCCTCGGCGAGGCATGGGAAATCGTCACCCAGGCCCTGACGCAAGAGACGGTGCGCTTCGAGGGCAAGTATTTTCAGGCCCGCGACGTGCCCTTCACCATGCGCCCGGTACAGAAGCCGCACCCGCCGGTGTGGCAGGCGCCGGGCAATGCCGAGGGCGTCGCCAATGCCGCGCGGCACGGCATCTCCTGCGCCTTCAACCGGCCGGCCAACCTGACGAAGCCGATGACCGATCTTTATCGCCGGGTATGGAGCGAGGCGCATGGCGCGGGCGACCATCCGATGCCGAAGCTTGCCGTCGGTGCCCATCTCTTCATCGACCGCAACGGCGCCCGCGCCAGGGAGCGCGCGGAATTCGGCTATGATGGCTGGTATCGCAGCTTCGTCCATCTGTGGCGCAAATTCGTGCCCATGGTGCCGACCGAGGATGTCGCCGGCACCGGCCGCCAGCGCCTCATCATCGCCGGCACCCCGGCCGAGGTCACGGAGGCGATCGAGAAGCTCGCCGGCGCCTGCGGCGCCAATTATTTCCTCGCCCGTTTCGCCTATGGCGACCTCTCTTACGAGGACAGCGCCGCCTCGCTTCAACTTTTCATCGAGGAGGTGATGCCGCATTTTCAAGAGGAGACGGTCCGCCGGGCCGTGTAATACCGCATCCCGATGAGGATGACTCGTCGGGATGCGGTATCGTGAGCAAGTGCGAGTGCGCGCCCGATGGCGCGCAGCCAAGCGAGCGGATGCGAGCGCCGGCGATTGAGGTCCCGCCGAGCCGAACCACCGGTTCGGATCAGCGGGATTGGGTATAAGGTGGATCTTCTGACGTAAGAGGGGGGTGAGATGAGCGGCTCATTGCGGCATCGCGGCGCGACACTGCTGTTATTGATGGTCATCGGGGTCGGCGTTTCGGGCTGCGGCATCAACACCATCCCGCGGCTCGACGAACAGGTGAAGGCGGCCTGGAGTCAGGTGCTCAATCAGTACAAACGCCGCACCGATCTGGTGCCCAACCTCGTCGCGACGGTAAAGGGCTATGCGGCGCAGGAAAAGAGCGTGCTGGTCGAGGTGACGAAGGCACGCGCCAGGGCAACGCAGACCCGGCTGCCTGACAACATCCTGTCCAATCCCCAAGCCTTCAAGAAATTCGAGGCCAATCAGGCGGCGCTCGGCGGCGCGCTCGGGCGCCTCTTGGTCGTGGTCGAGAAATATCCCAATCTCAAATCCAACCAGAATTTCCTGGCGCTGCAATCCCAGCTCGAAGGCACCGAGAACCGCATCGCCGTGGCCCGGCGCGACTATATCATCGCGGTCCAGGCCTATAATACCGAGCTTCGAACCATTCCCGGCCGCTGGTATGCCTCGCTGTTCTATCCCGACGCCAAGGTCAAGGTGAACTTCACCATCAGCAAGGCGGAACAGCAAGTCCCGAAGGTCAAATTCTAGTGGCGCGGCTCCGGCGGCTTCGCTGCCTCCCGATCGCCGTCCTGCTGATTACGATCGGAGCGACGCTGGCGCTGGCGCTGGCGGTGCCGAAATTTCCGCCGCTGACCGGACGGGTGGTCGATGACGCCGGCCTCTTGTCGCCGGCGGCACGCCAGCGCATCACCCAATGGCTCGCGGCGTTCGAGCACGACACCAAGCGCCAGGTGGTGGTCGCGACGGTGCCGACGCTACAAGGCTATACCATCGACACATACGGCTATCAGCTCGGCCGGTTCTGGGGCATCGGCCAGAAGGGCAAGAATACCGGCGCGATCCTGCTAGTCGCCCCCAAGGAGCATAAGGTTCGAATCGAAGTCGGCTATGGTCTCGAGGGCACGCTGACCGACGCCGTGAGCAGCACCATCATCAATGGCTACATCCTGCCGCAATTCCGCAAGGGCAATTATCAGGCGGGGATCCTGGCCGGCACCGCCGCCGTCCTGCGTGCGCTCGGCTGGAACGGCGCCAGCGCCGCGATTCCACCGCCGCCGCGAAAACAGAGCCTCGGCGCCTTCGCCTTCATCCCGTCGCTGATCTTTCTTCTCATGATCGTGGTCTTCGTAGGCCGCCTCTTCCGCCATCGCGGCGGCCCGGGCTCGGGCCTCGGCATGTTCATGCTTGGGTCCGGGCTGGGAATGATGAGTGGCGGGTTCGGCGGCGGCTTCGGCGGTGGCGGGTTCGGCGGCGGTGGCGGGGGTGGCTTCAGCGGCGGCGGCGGTTCGTTCGGGGGCGGCGGCGCCTCCGGGAGCTGGTAGCGCCATGGCTGCGCTGACCGACCAGGACCGTGCCAGGGTCGAAGCCGCGGTGGCTGCGGCGGAGCGCCGCACCAGTGCAGAATTCGCCGTGGCGGTGGCGCATGCGAGCGACGATTACGCGCTCTATCCCCTGGTCGGGGCGGCGATGATCGCGCTCATCGTCGGCGACATCGTGGCGCTCGCGGTACCGCGGCTCACGACCTTCTGGCTGGTGGTGCTGCAAGCCGCGCTGTTCGTGGTCGCCGATCTCGTGCTGCACTGGTCGCCGGTGCGCCATCGCCTGGTGCCGGCGCGGGTTAAGAAATCCCATGCCGGCCGGCTGGCTAAAGCCCAGTTTGCCGCCCTCGTGCGCAACCGCACGCCGGACGCGGTGGGGGTGTTGCTGTTCGTCTCCGTGGCCGAGCATCACGTCGAAATTCTGGTCGATCGCGGCATCGCCGCCCGTATCGATCAGGCCGTGTGGGAGAAGGTCATCGCCGATTTCGTCGCCGCCGTCCGCGCCGGCCATGTCGCGGCGGCGCTGATCGGCGCCATCGACGCCGGCACCGCCATTCTGGAGAAGCATTTCCCGCCCAGCCCAGGCGCGCCCAATACCATCCCCGACCAGGTGACAGAACTCTGAGCATGGCAAGGTTACGTCGTGCTTGGCGGAAGCGACTCGTTGGATTATGATGCGAGGTCGGCCGTTTTTTGTGACTTATCCGGGAATTAGCCGTGTCTCTTAATCCGCGCTTTGAAACTCTGGAAGAGTACCCATTTGCGCACCTCAACCGGCTGTTGAGCGACGTCGCCCCGCGCGCCAATGAAGCGCCCATCCTCATGTCGGTGGGCGAGCCGCAGCACGAGCCGCCCGCCTTCCTGAAAGACGTGATCGCCGACCATGCCCATCTCTGGAACCGCTATCCGGCGATGGCTGGGACGCCCGCCTTCCGCGCCGCGGCATCGGACTGGCTCGCCGGGCGCTATCGCCTGCCCGCCGGCATGATCGATCCGGATCGCCATGTCCTGGCGCTGTCCGGCACCAAGGAGGGGCTTTATCTCGCCGCCTCGTTGGTGATGCCCGCGGAAAAGGCCGGCCGGCGGCCGGTGACGCTGCTGCCCAATCCCTATTATCTCGTCTATGCCGGCGCCGGCCATATGGCGGGGTCGGAGACGATCGCGCTCGACGCGACGGCCCAGACCGGCTTCCTGCCCGATCTCGACGCCATTCCGGAAGCGACCCTGGCGCGCACCGCCCTCTTCTATCTCTGCAGCCCGGCCAATCCGCAAGGCGCGGCCGCCGATCTCGGCTATCTGAAGAAACTCATCGGCCTCGCCCGGCAATTCGATTTCGTCCTCGCCATCGACGAATGCTATTCCGAGATCTACGACCGCGTGGCGCCGGCGGGCGGGCTCGAAGCCTGCGCCGCGCTCGGCGGCGAGATGACCAACATCCTCGTGTTCCATTCGCTCTCGAAGCGATCGAATGCCGCCGGTCTGCGCGTCGGTTTCATCGCCGGCGATCCGGATCTGCTTCAGCGTTATGGCAAGCTGCGCTCCTTCGGCGGAACGCAGGTGCCGCTGCCGTTGCAGGAGGGCGCGGTCGCGCTCTATCGCGACGAGGCTCATGTTGAAGAGAACCGCGCGCGCTATCGCCGCAAGTTCGACATCTGCGCCGACATCCTGAACGACCGCTTCGGCTTCTATCGCCCGGCCGGCGGGTTTTTTCTGTGGCTCGATGTCGGCGATGGCGAGGCGGCGGCGCTAAAGCTGTGGCGCGAGGCGGGCTTGCGCGTCCTGCCCGGCCCCTATATCGGCCGGCCCAATGCCGCCGGGATCAATCCCGGTCAGCGTTACATTCGCCTTGCCATCGTGCATGATGACGACACCGTCGCCGCCGGAATGCGGCGGCTCGTCAAGGTGCTATAGCGATGGCCAGCATCACCGACAGCCTCAAGGGACGCTATCAGGTGCGGCAGTCGGCCGAAAGCTATCTGCGTCACTTCACCGCCTTTGTCGGCTTCCTGTTCCTGGTCGGCACCTTCCTTCTGATGGCGCTGCTCGCCACCTACAATCACAACGATCCGTCCTTTGACCACGCCGTCAACGCCGTGCCGACCAATCTGCTCGGCGCCTGGGGCGCCAATATCGCCGATGTGCTGGTCCAGGGCTTCGGCGCCGCCGCGCTGCTCTTGCCGATGGTATCGCTCGACTGGGCGGTGCGGCTGATCTCGGGGCGCTGGCTGCGCCATTTCTGGTTCCGCATCCTGTTGACGCCGCCGATCGTCGTCGCGGCGGCGCTGGCGCTGGCGATCGTGCCGCCGCCCCATGCCTGGCCCACCGCGGTGAGCTTCGGCGGCGCGATCGGCACCCTGATGCGGCATTATCTCGATCCTTTCGGCGGCTCCGCGCCGGTTTCGGCGATGGCCGCGGCGGCGATGGCGGCCCTCTTGTTTTTCTATGTCTCGGGCTTCGTCGAGAGCGATGCCGAGATCGAGGACGAGGACGAAGATGAAGACGACATCGGCGCCGCGCCGACGCCGACACCACAGGGCCATCCGCGCCGACCGCGCTTCGCCGGCCTCATGTCGCGCCTCGTTGCCCGCGACCCAGGCCGCGACGAGGCCCGGCCGGTGCGGGAGCGGCGCGAACCGCTGATCGGTCCGGTCGATGGCGATCAGGATCGCGGCCCCGCCATAGGCTCCCCTGGCGCGGGGCCGAGATCGCCGCGCCGGTTCGCCGATATCGCCCAGCCGAAGCCGATGGCGAAGCGGCCCGAGCCGTCACGCCAGACCTCGCTCGATCTCGGGCCGACGGCGGGTTATCCCTTGCCGCCGCTCGATTTGTTGAGCGAGCCGCCGGCCCGGAAGACCGCTTCCGTCAACAATGAGGCGCTGCAGCAGAACGCGCGGCTCCTCGAAAGCGTGCTCGACGATTTCGGCGTGCGCGGCGAGATCCGCAGGGTGCGGCCCGGCCCGGTGGTAACGCTCTATGAGCTCGAGCCCGCGCCCGGCATCAAGGCGTCGCGCATCATCGGTCTCGCCGACGACATCGCACGCTCGATGAGCGCGATCTCCGCCCGCGTCGCCGTGGTGCCGGGGCGCAACGTCATCGGCATCGAGTTGCCCAACGCCAAGGCGGAGATGGTCTATCTGCGCGAGCTTCTGGCGACCGAATCCTTCGAGCACAGCAACTATCGCCTCGCTCTCGTGCTTGGCAAGGAGATCGGCGGCGCGCCGGTGATGGCCGATCTCACCCACATGCCGCATCTTCTGATCGCCGGCACCACCGGCTCCGGCAAGTCGGTCGGCATCAACACCATGATCCTGTCGCTGCTCTATCGCCTGGCGCCGGACAAATGCCGCTTCATCATGATCGACCCGAAGATGCTGGAACTCTCCGTCTATGACGGAATTCCGCATCTTCTCTGCCCGGTCGTGACCGATCCGAAGAAGGCGGTGGTCGCCCTCAAATGGACCGTGCGCGAGATGGAGAACCGCTATCGCGCCATGACCAAGCTCGGCGTGCGCAATCTCGACGGCTACAATCAGCGCCTCAAGGAAGCCAAGGCGCGCGGCGAGGTACTGACTCGGCGGGTCCAGACCGGCTTCGATCCCGAGACCGGCGCCCCGCAATTCGAGGAGGAGCCGCTCGCGACCGAGCCGTTGACGATGATCGTCGTCGTGGTCGACGAGATGGCCGACCTCATGCTGGTCGCCGGCAAGGACATCGAGGCCGCGGTGCAGCGCCTGGCGCAAATGGCGCGCGCCGCCGGCATCCATATCATCATGGCGACCCAGCGCCCTTCGGTCGACGTCATCACCGGCACCATCAAAGCGAATTTCCCAACCCGGGTCAGCTTCCAGGTCACTTCGAAGATCGACAGCCGCACCATCCTTGGCGATGCCGGGGCGGAGCAGCTTCTGGGCCGCGGCGACATGCTTTATATGGCCGGCGGCGGCCGCATCACCCGCGTCCACGGCCCCTTCGTCTCCGACGAAGAGGTTGAGGCGGTGGTCGGCTTCCTCAAGGAAAGCGGCCCGCCGCCCGACTATATCGACGAGGTGACGGAGGATGACGACGCCGAGGATGGCGGCGCCCTACCGTTCGGCGGCGATGGCGGCGCCGGCGGCAACGACCTCTATGACCAGGCGGTCGCCCTCGTCTGCCGCGAGCGCAAAGCGACGACAAGCTATCTCCAGCGCCGCTTCGAGATCGGCTACAACAAGGCGGCGAAGCTGATCGAGCGGATGGAGAAGGAAGGCGTCATCTCCGCCCCGAACCGGGTCGGCAAGCGCGAAGTGCTGGCGCGGAATATCGACGAGGATTGACCGCCGTCAGTTTTCCGTTGTCAGCCGCGGGGCGGCGCGAAAAACTAAGGGCCGATGACTGACAACACCTCCCGGCAACCGGATCACGTCGGCGCCACCCCCGGCGGCGACAACCCGATGTTCGTCGCGCGGCTCGCCTCCGGCCTCGTCTTCCTCCACGATGCGCAATTCCTGCCCGGCTGGTGCGTGCTCCTGGCGGTGCCGCGGGTCGCCCGGCTCGAAGATCTCGAGGATGCGCCGCGCGACCGCTTCCTTGCCGATATGGGCGTGCTCGGCCGCGCCGTCGCCGCGGCGATGGCGCCGCGCCGGATCAATTACGCCATCTATGGCAACGCCATGCCGCTGCTTCATGCCCACGTCATCCCGCGCTATGATTGGGAGCCGGCGGATCGCGTGACGCAACCGGTCTGGACCTATCCCGCCGCGCAATGGCAGAACGCGCCGGCGGATACCGATCCGGCGGACCGCGTCAAGACCAAGAACGCGATCCGTGCGGCGCTGGCGCCGGTCGCCCGCTATTGAACGGCCGCGCCCAACCAAAACCGGAGCAAAAAGATGACGGAACCAAAATCACCGATTGCGCAGGCGGCGAACACGGTGCCGCCACAGACGCGCAAGACCAACTATCCGCCGCCTTTCGCGGCGCTGGTCGAGGGGCGCGAGAAGCGGCGCCTCGGCGATGCCTTCGGGCTTAAGAATTTCGGGGTCAACCTGACCCGGCTCACGCCCGGCGCGGTCTCCGCCCTGCGCCATTGCCACAGCCGCCAGGATGAATTCGTCTATATCCTCGAAGGCGCGCCGGTGCTGGTCACCGATGCCGGCGAAACGCCGCTCCGGCCCGGCGATTGCGCCGGCTTCAAGGCCGGCACGGGCGATGCCCATCATCTCGTCAATCGCGGCACCGGCGATGTCGTCTATCTCGAGATCGGCGACCGCGGCGCCGGAGACACCGTCAGCTATCCCGATGACGATCTTGCCGTAGCCTTCATCGATGGCCGCTATCGGATGCAGCACAAGGACGGTACGCCCTACTGATCGCCCTCTCCGATCCCCATATTTTGCGCATGCGACCTTTGATGACCGCTTCCTGGGGCCGGCTTTGGCGCGCCGGCATTCTCGCGCTTGGCATCAGCCTTGCCGCTGTGGCGGCGCGCGCCGATGCGCCGGTGCCGGCGCACCTCACCGCGACCGACCGCGCCGATGTCGCGCGCATCGTCGCCTATCTCAACAACATCCACACCATGCAATCGCGCTTCCAGCAGGTCGATGCCAACGGCCAGATCGCCACCGGCATGATCTATGTCGAGCGGCCGGGCGAATTGCGCCTCCAATACGATCCGCCGGTGCCGGTGCTGTTCATCGCCGATCACGGCATCGTCTATTATTGGGACAGCAAGCTGCGGCAACTGACGCGGACGCGCACCGAGGATACCCCGGCGTGGTTCCTCCTGCGCCCCGACATCCGCGCCAACGGCGATGTCACCATCACTCATTTCGGGCGCGGGCCGGGGGTGCTGCGCATGACCATGGTGGAGACGGCCTATCCCGACCTCGGCAGCGTCACCGTGACGCTGTCGGATCGCCCGCTGGAGCTCAGGCAATGGACCGTGGTCGATGCCGAGGGCCGGGCCGTGACCGTGACCCTCACCGGCCCGCGGTTCGGCATGGCGATCTCGCCCCTGCGCTTCGAATGGATCGATCCGCGCACCGGATTGGGCCATTTGCCGCAATGAAATCGCTGTCATGTCCGTCAATCCGCTTGCCAGGGCGAAGGCTTCGATGAAAGCTGCTCTCATGTCCTCCCGGCCGCTGATCGGTATTTCCTGCTCCACCACCATCGTGAACCAGCGCCCCTTGCAGTCGGTGGCGCAGAAATACGTCGCCGCCATCGGCGAGATTGCCGGTGCGACGCCGTTGCTCATCCCCGCCGCCGCAAGCTGTGTCGATTTCGACGCGCTGGTGTCGCGGCTCGACGGGCTGGTCTTCACCGGCAGCCGCTCCAACATCGAACCCCGGCACTATGGCGGCCCGCCCGATCCCGACGGCGATCCGCCCGAGGAGGACCAGCGCGACCTGCCGCGCGACGCCGTGACGCTGCCGCTGATCCGCGCCGCGATCGCCGCCGATCTGCCGGTCCTGGCAATCTGCCGCGGCCTCCAGGAGCTCAATGTTGCGCTGGGCGGCACGCTCTATCGCCGCGTTCATGAGATGGACGGCCGGATCGACCATCGCTCGCGCCACATCCCGGTCGAGACCCGGTACGACTATGTCGCCCATCCGGTGATGCTGACCGAGGGTGGGATGCTCGCCCGCCTCATCGGTGCGAGCGGGGCGACGGTGAATTCGCTGCACGGCCAGGGCATCGACCGGCTGGCGTCGGACCTCGTCGTCGAAGCGGTGGCGCCGGACGGCCAGATCGAGGCGGCGCGTCACCGCGACGCCGAATTCTGTCTCGGCGTGCAATGGCATCCGGAGCACCGCGCCGAGGAGAATGCGTTCTCGCGCGCGATCTTCGCCGCCTGGGGCGAGGCCTGCCGCGCCTATTGCGTCGGCCGGCCGATGTGCCGCAAGAGCGCGATCAGCGACGCCCGTTCCGCGGCATCGAGATCGCCGGCGATGTGAGCCTCGTGGGCACGCACGCGCGCCGTCAGTTCGGCAAGCCGCGCCCGGCCCTTGCCGCTGATATGGAGGGCATAGGACCGCCGGTCGTGCGGCGCATCCGCGCGCTCAACGAGGCCGCGCGCTTCGAGCCGGTCGATCACCGCCACGAGCGTCGAGCGGTCGATACCCAAGCTCTGGCCGAGCCGGGTCTGAGACAGGCCGGGGTTGCGGTCGATCACCATCAGCACCGCATATTGGCCGGGACTGACCTCGCCGGTCCCGACCGAACGGGCGAAATCCTGAAACACCGCGACCTGGGCCTTGCGCAGATGATAGCCGATCAGATCCGGCAGGATGCCGAGATCGATCGCCGGCACTGGCGCCGTTTCGGTGTCGCTTTTGCCTTCCTTGCCCGGCATTTTGCTGCGCTCGTCCCGATAAAGACTGCACCATGCCGGAAAAGTCCCGAAAAAGACAAGCTCGGCGCGGGGAAATGCGCCATATCGTAGCATCCGGCCCCGATCGTTGCGCCCAAGACATGCAGGCTGATTAACGCCGCCATGCGTTTTGCGCCGGTTTTCGGTCCCCGGAACGCCGCCCATGTTAGCAACTAGAAGCGGTCGGCGGACCCTCCCGCCATCCTCCCGCGCCCCCCGACGTGGCGCTGGAGCCGCGCTTCCGGCGCCCGGTCATTCCCCCCTGACCGGGCGCCTTTTATTTGGGCGGGGCACCCGCCGGCGCTATATACATTTATGAACCGGCCCGCCCAGGTTTGAGAGGAGACATGACATGGAAGGCACCACCACAGCCCGCAATCCCGCGCGCGAGGCGTTCTATCGCGAGATCGCGCCGGCGAATTTGGCGCCGCTGTGGGAGGTGCTGCACAATCTGGTGACGCCGGAGCCGGTGACGCCGGTGAAGCCGGTCCTATGGAAATACGACGCGGTGCGGCCCTATATCGAGCGCGCCGGCAACCTCATCACCGCCGCCGAGGCTGAACGCCGGGTGCTGGTGCTCGAAAATCCCGGCCTTCCCGGCCAATCCTCCATCACCCATTCGCTCTATGCCGGGCTGCAATTGATCCTGCCCGGCGAGATCGCGCGCGCCCATCGCCATGCCGCGACCGCGATCCGTTTCATCCTCGAAGGCGACGGCGCCTATACCGCGGTCGAGGGCGAGCGCACCTATATGAAGCCCGGCGATTTCGTCATCACCCCGTCCTGGACCTGGCACGATCACGGCAACACCACGGCGAAGCCCATGGTCTGGCTCGACGGGCTCGACGTGCCGCTCGTCAATACCCTCGATACCAGCTTCCAGGAACGCACCGAGGCGGATAGCCAGGAGGAAACGCATCGGCCCGGCGATGCGCTGGCGCGGTTCGGCTCCGGCCTGATGCCGGTCGATTGGAAGCCCCGGACCCGCACCTCGCCGACCTTCAATTATCCCTATGAGCGGACGCGGGGCGCGCTCGAAATCATGAAGCGCGACGAGGAATGGGACGCGTGCCACGGCCTCAAGCTCAAATTCATCAACCCCGCGACCGGCGATCATGCGATGCCGACCATCGGCACGTTTATGCAGTTGCTTCCCGTCGACTTTTCCACCGCGCCCTATCGTTCGACCGACAGCACCGTCTATGTCTGCGTCGAGGGCCACGGCACGACCCATATCGGCGACGAATTCTTCACCTGGGGCCCGCGCGACATCTTTGTCGTGCCGAGCTGGATGCGCCATTTCCACCATGCCGAAGACGAATCAATTCTGTTCAGCTTCTCCGACCGCCCGGTGCAGGAAAAGCTCGACCTCTGGCGCGAGGATCGAGGCAATCATTGAGGTCAGGGAGGGGGCTGCTTCCCCGCTTCCTCGGCGAGCAGGGCCTTCTTGTCGGGCTTGCCGATCGGCGTCATCGGCAGCGCCGCGCGGAACTCGATAATGCGCGGGCGCTCGATCACTGAAACCCGTTCTTTCAGGAAATCGAGGAGCTCGGTTTCGGTGATGGTCTCACCCGGCTTCGGCTGCACCACCGCCTTCACATTCTGGCCGCGATATTGGTCCGGCACGCCGATCACGATCGCCTGCGCCACCTTCGGGTGCTGGTAGATCGCTTCCTCGACCATGCGCGGATAGATGTTGTAGCCGCCGGCGATGATGATGTCCTTGATGCGATCGACAATGAAGAGATAGCCGTCTTCATCGACATAGCCGACATCGCCGGTATGGAAGCGGCCGCCGACCATCACCGCCGCGGTCTCGGCCGGCTTTTGCCAATAGCCCGCCATCACCTGCGGCCCCCGGGCGCAAATCTCGCCGCGCTCGCCTCGCGGCAGCACGGCGGTGGCGTCGTCGAGCGCGGTGACCTCGATGATCGTGCCCGGCACCGGCAACCCGGCCGAGCCGGGCCTGGCGACGCCATGGAGCGGGTTCACCGTCAGCACCGGCGCGGTTTCGGAGAGGCCATAGCCTTCGAGCAATTTGCAGCCGGTCGCCTGCTCGAACTTGGTCTTGACTTCCAAGGGCAGCGAGGCGCCGCCCGAGATGCAGATGCGGATCGAGGAGAGATCGACGCTCTTGGCCTTGGGATGGCTATAGATCGCGGTATAGAGCGTCGGCACGCCCGGCAGATAGGTCGGCCGCTTGCGCCGGATGAGGCGGAAGAGGTCATCGATGGTGAAGCGCGGCATCAACAGCAGCTCGGCGCCGTTGGCGATGCCGATATTCATGGCGCCGGTCATGGCGAAGACATGGAAGAAGGGGAGAACGCACAGCACCCGCTCCATCCCCTCCGGCATCTGCGCGAGCCAGGCGAGGCATTGCCTAGTATTGGCCCAGAGATTGGCGTGGGTCAGCATCGCGCCTTTGGGCTCGCCCGTGGTGCCGCCGGTATATTGCAGCACCGCGACATCGCGCTCGGGATCGATCGTTGCGGCCGGTGCCGTGCCGTCATTGGCAACGAGCGCGCGGAAATCGAGGTGCCGCGCATCGCGCGGCCACGACGCGGTATCGCCGCGCTTCAGGAGCCGATAGAGCAGCGATTTCGCGGTCGGCAGAAGGTCGGCCATGCGCTCGACGACGATGGTCTTGAGCGCCGTGCCGTCGAGCAGCGGCGCCGCCAATTGATAGAGCTGCTTCACATCGAGGGTGATCAGCACCTCGATGCCGGAATCCTCGGCAAGGCGCCGGATTTCGGGCGCGGCATAGAGCGGGTTGAGGTTCACCACCGTGCCGCCCGCCATCGCGACGGCGAAATAGGCGACGACATAGGTTGGTGAATTGGGCAGCAGGAGGCCGACCCGCGTGCCCTTCCTGACGCCGAGCGTCCGGAGCCCCATGGCGGCGCGGCGGACGCGGTCGCCGATCCCGCGATAGGACCAGCCGCGCCCCATGAAATCGAGACAGGGCTTGTCGCCATGGCGCGCCGCGGCATCGAGCAGCAATTCGTGGATCGGCCGGCCGGGGTAAGCCGCATGCCAGTCGATTCCGGCGGGATAGGCGCCGAGCCAGGGCCAGTCACCCGTCTCGGCAAGGTTTCGTGTTTTCTCGATCGCCATTTCTTGACCTGTTGATCGGGCGATTATAGCCCGGCGCGCGAACGCCGCGAAATCGGCTAATCTCATCCGCGATGAAACTTCGTCTCGCCTTCATGGGCACGGCCGATTTCGCGGTGCCGAGCCTTGCCGCGCTGATCGCTGCCGGCCACGACATCGTCGCCGTTTATTCGCAGCCGGCGCGGCCGTGGGGCCGCGGCCATCGGCCGCGGCCGTCGCCGGTCGTCGCGCTCGCGGCCGCGCATGACATTCCGATCCGAACGCCGGACCGGCTCGGCCCTGGCGAGATCGCGGAATTCGCGGCGCTCCCTCTCGATGCCGCGGTGGTCGCCGCCTATGGTCTCCTCCTGCCACGCGGCATTCTCGAAACGCCACGGCTCGGCGCGATCAATGTCCATGCCTCGCTGTTGCCGCGCTGGCGCGGCGCGGCACCGATCGAGCGTGCAATCCTGGCGGGCGATGCCGAGACCGGCATCACCATCATGAAGATGGATCAGGGCCTCGATACCGGCCCCATTCTCTTGCAGGACCCCGTTCCGATCGGCCCGCGCATGATTGCGGCGGAATTGCACGATCTTCTCGCCTTCCGCGGCGCCGAACTGTTGACGAACGCGCTCGACGCCTTCGCGCAAGGCTCGATCGTGCCGCGCCCGCAGCCGGCCGATGGCGCGACCTATGCCAAAAAACTGGACCGCGCGGAAGGCGCGATCGACTGGCGCAAGCCCGCGATCGAGATCGACCGTCTCGTCCGCGCCTTGAACCCGCGCCTGCCGACCTGGTTCCTTCATGAGGGTGAGCGCCTCAAGCTGCTCGCCGCGGTGCCGGTCGCGGGCGAGGGCGCGCCTGGCACGGTGCTCGATACCGCGCCGACCATTGCCTGCGGCACCGGCGCGCTTTGGCTTCTGCGGCTCCAGCGCGAAGGCCGCGCGGCGCAGGGCGCCGCCGAATTCCTGCGCGGCCATCCGCTGCCACCCGGCACGTGCCTCTCATGCCCCGCTACCGACTGACGATCGAATATGACGGCACCGGCCTGGTCGGCTGGCAGCGCCAGGCGAACGGCCTCTCGGTGCAGGCGATTCTCGAGCGCGCGGTCGGGCTTTATTGCGGCGCGCAGGTTACGGTCCATGGTGCCGGGCGCACTGATGCCGGCGTTCACGCCGTCGCCATGACGGCGCATCTCGATCTGCCGCGTGCCGACACGCCCGACAAGATCCGCGGCGCCATCAACCATCACGTCCGGCCGGCGGCGGTCGCGGTGCGGGATGTCGTCGCGGTTGCCGCCGATTTCGATGCCCGCCGCTCGGCCAAGGGACGGATCTATCGCTATCGTATCCTGAACCGCCGGGCGCCGCCGATGCTCGACCGGAACCGCGTCTGGCACGTCGGCGCGCCGCTCAACGACGAGGCTATGGCCGAGGGTGCGCAGTTCCTCCTCGGCCGCCACGATTTCACGACCTTCCGCGATAGCCTGTGCCAGGCGCGGACGCCCGTGAAGACGCTCGACCGGCTCGATGTCATGCGCGCCGGCGAGGAAATCCACATTACCGCGGCGGCGCGCTCGTTCCTCCATCATCAGGTCCGCAACATGGTGGGGACGCTGAAGCTGGTCGGGCGCCATCAATGGCGGCCGGCGCGGGTGGCCGAGGCGCTCGAAGCCCACGACCGCCGCGCCGGCGGCCCGATGGCCCCGGCGCACGGGCTTTACCTCGTCGAAGTCAGGTACGCCGAGGATTAGCCGAAAACCCCGGTCGCCTGCCTGATTAGCTGCAGGCCCGCGATGACGATGGCGGCATTGAAGCAGGTCGCAAGCACGCCGCCGACGATGCCGATGGTCTGAACCCTTCCGTCGCTGGCGAAGAGGCCGAGGCCGATGACGCAGATCGCGAACGCCTCGGGGCCGTTGCCGAGCGGGATCGGCAGCGCCAGCACCAGCGCGAATAGAATGATGAGCAACCCGAGGACGCGTGGACGGCCGCTATCGTGCAGGATCCGCGCCGCCCTCGGCTTGAACCGGCGCTCGAAACGGCTGAGCCAGGGATCGGCGCGCTCGATGAAGCGGCGGAAGCGAACGCGGGTGATGGTGCGGCGGCGCAGCCACCGGGGCAGGAGCGGGCGGCTGTTGCCACCCATGATCTGAAGGCCGAGGAGAATGATGCCAAGCGCGAAGGGCACCGAAAATCCCGGAATCATCGGCCCCGGAATGGCGTTGGGGAGCGCCAGCGCCAGCACCAGAAGGCCGAAGCCATTACCGCCGAGCGCCTCGACGATCTCCTCCACCGTGATGCGATCGCCGTCGCCGGTGCCGGCAAGACCGCGCAGCGTCTCGGCGGCGCTTTTGCGTGGCGGCTGCGAGGGCTCGAGGTCGCGAGGTCGCAGGTCGGCCGTCAATAGAGACCTTGCGTGATCCGGCTCAATCCCGCGCCGAGCACGAGATCGAGGAGCACAAGGGTGGTCGCGGCCAGGCCGCCGGCACCGGTGGCGACGCGGGCAATGAACCATTCATAGACCAGCACCAGGATGAGCGCGACCGCCGACAGGATTCCAGTGGCCGTGTCCGATAACAAGTGAAGGGCCGACACCAGCGCTACCAGAATGAACAACGCCGTTTCAAGAATCTGCGACCAATTGTACGCGGTAACGAAGTCGAAGCCGCCCCGTTCCCGCCCGAGGATGCGGCAGAAGCCGAGCGCCGCCAAGGGATAAGCAGTCCAGCCGACGACATAGCCGATACTCTCGACCAACAGGATATGGCCCACGCCCGAGCGAATCCAAGCCTCGGGATCGACGCGCAGGGCGAGCAGCGCGATGAAGCCCGGAAAGCAGATGATCGCCGCCCAGAACGAGCGCGCCGTGCCTTCGGGCGTGCGATCGAACCAACGCATCGCCTTCGAATCGAGGCGCGCGAGCCGCCAGGCGCCATAGACGCCGGACCGCACCTCGCGCAGGCTCGGGATCGCGGTCATGTCGCCGGAAAGAAGCCGTCGAGCACGCGGCGATAGATGCGGGTGAGCGACGCCAGGTCAGCGACGCTGACGCATTCGTTTGCCTTGTGCATGGTGGCGCCGACCATGCCGAATTCGGCCACCGGAGAGAAGCGATGGATGAAGCGGGCATCCGACGTTCCGCCCGAGGTGCTGAGTTCGGGCGTGCGGCCGGTCTCGGCGGCGATCGCCCGGCCGAGGAGATCGCTCAATTCGCCCGGCGGCAGCAGGAAGGATTCGCCGCTCACCTGCATCTTGAGGTCATAGCGGCCGCCCAGGGGATCGAGTTGGTCCCGGATCCAGTGCGTGACGCTGTCGCTGGTCCAGCGGTCGTTGAAGCGGATATTGAAGACGGCGCGCGCCTCACCCGGAATGACGTTGGTGGCGGGGTTGCCGATATCGATGGTCGAGATTTGTAGCGTCGAGGGCTGGAAATGCGCCGAGCCTTGATCGAGCGGCGCGGCGAGGAGCGCGGCCAGCATCCCGACGAGGCGATGCGCCGCATTGTCGGCGAGATGGGGATAGGCGGTATGGCCCTGGACGCCTGGCACCGTCAGGGTCGCATTGAGACTGCCGCGGCGGCCGATCTTCACCATGTCGCCGAGCTGCGCGACCGAGGTCGGCTCGCCGACGAGGCAGGCATCGAGCCGCTCGCCCTCGCCAACGATCCAGTCGAGGAGCTTCCGGGTGCCGTTGATCGAGACGCCTTCCTCGTCGCCGGTGATGAGAAGGCTGATCGACCCGCCGAACTCCCGGCCGCGCTCGGCGAGGAACCGGTCTACCGCCGCGACGAAGCAGGCGATCGCCGATTTCATGTCGGCGGCGCCGCGTCCATAAAGCATGCCGTCGCGGGTCGCGGGCGTGAACGGGTCGCTATCCCAGTTTTCCGGCGCGCCCGGCGGCACCACATCGGTATGGCCGGCAAAGCAGAAATTGCGCCCCCCGGTGCCGAGCCGGGCATAGAGGTTCAAGACCGGCGCGGTGCCCGGCGCGGCGAATTCCTTCAAAGTGCAGCGAAAGCCGAGCCCTTCCAGCAGCCCGGCGAGATGCGGCAGCGCGCCCTCGTCGCGCGGCGTGACGCTCGGCCGCCGGATCAGCGCCTCGGCGAGCGCCACAGGGTCAATCGTTGCGGCCACGGCCATGATCGTCGCGCAACAAATCGTTGATCGAGGTCTTGCGCCGGGTCTGCTCATCGACCCGCTTCACGATGACGCAGCAATAGAGCGACGGTCCCGGCGCGCCGTCGGGCAAGGGCCGGCCCGGCAGGCTCCCCGGCACCACCACGGCATAGGATGGCACCCGGCCCAGGAACACCTCGCCAGAGGCGCGGTCGATGATCTTGGTCGAGGCGCCGATGAAGCAACCCATCGCGATCACCGCGCCCTGTTCCACGATGACGCCCTCGGCGATTTCGCTGCGCGCGCCGACGAAGCAATCATCCTCGATGATGACCGGCGCCGCCTGGACCGGCTCCAAGACGCCGCCGATCCCGACGCCGCCCGAAATATGGCAGTTATTGCCGATCTGGGCGCAGGAGCCGACCGTCGCCCAGGTATCGATCATGGTGCCGCGATCGACATGGGCGCCGACATTGACGAAGCTCGGCATCAGCACCACCCCCGGCTCGATGTAGGCCGAGCGCCGCACCACCGAACCCGGCACGGCGCGGAACCCGGCGTTCTGGAACGAAGCGGCATCCCAATCCTCGAACTTCGCCGGCACCTTGTCGAACCAACCGGCATTGCCCGGCCCGCCCGCGATCACCACGGAATCGGTAAGGCGGAACGACAGCAGGACGGCCTTCTTCAGCCATTCGTGGACCCGCCATGCCCCGTCGCGCTTCTCGGCAACACGGAAGCGGCCGCCGTCGAGCCCGTCGAGCGCCGCCTCGATCGCGTCCCGCGCCGGCCCGCGCGTCGCGGGCGAGACCCTATCCCGGTCGTCCCAGGCGGCATCGATGGCGGCGGCAAGTTCGTCGTGGGTCATGGCCTCAAGGCTCGGGAGGGTGGCGGGCGCGTCGCCGCCGCACCATGGGCCAGCGCCGGCCGGTTCGTCAACCGGGCGGCTGGCGCTTCGGGCGGGCGCCGCCCGAGACACCCTTGACATACCCTGCCCCTTCCATGCTCAAGCTTGGGAATGACCTCCGCCCCGGATCGCCGGACCGAAATCGCCGATGACCCGGCCCGCCGCGCCCTGGTGCGGCGCGCCTTGCGGCTCGAAGCGGCCGCCCTCGCCTGGCTCGCGATCGAGGCCGGGGTCGCCACCTGGAGCGGGATCATGGCGGCCAGCGTCTCGCTATCCGCCTTCGGCTTCGACAGCGTCATCGAACTCGCGTCGGCCGGTGTCCTGATGTGGCGGCTCGATCGCGAGTTGCGCCGGGGCGCGACCGTCGCCGAAGGCGCCGAACGCCTGGCGCGCCGCCTCGCCGGCGGGCTGTTGCTGGTGCTGGCGGCTTATATCCTCATCGCCGCGGGTGGGAAGCTCGCCGCCGGCGAGGGCCAGGCCTTCTCCTGGTCGGGGCTCGGCATCGCCGCCGCGTCGATGCCGGTGATGTACCTCCTCGCGCGGCGCAAGATTGCGGTCGCCGATGCCTTGAAGAGCCGTGCCTTGCGGGCCGACGCGGCGGAAAGCCTGACCTGCATCTGGCTATCGCTCGTGGTCGTTGGGGGATTGGCGATCCAGCGTCTGACCGGCGCCTGGTGGGTGGATGCTGTGACCTCGCTCGGCATTCTGTGGTTCGTCGTCAGGGAGGGTATCGAGGCCTGGCACGACGAGGATGAAGATGCGGAATCCGACGATCGTGATCTCGCTTAACAAAAATTTCCATTATGTTCTATATTGCTTGGATCGTTTTCCGGGCGAGATCAGGCCAGCTTTTGCACTTATATGGAGAGGCGTTAACCATTTGGCGGCAGATTCGCTGCAGGAACAGCGAAATCCGACGGCGCCCTTGCCTTTCACGGCGGATGGGGTGATCTAAAGGGCATGGGCGCTTTCGCCTTTGCCCCACGGGTCACCGCGGTTCTGGGGCCGACCAATACCGGCAAGACCCATCTCGCGATCGAGCGCATGCTCGGCCATCAAAGCGGGATGATCGGCTTTCCCCTGCGTCTCCTGGCACGCGAAAACTATGACCGCGTCGTGCGTCTCAAAGGCGCACGAGCGGTCGCCCTTATCACCGGCGAGGAGAAGATTCTCCCGCCCAATCCTTCCTATTTCGTCTGCACCGTCGAATCGATGCCGCTCGACCGCGCGGACGAGTTTCTGGCGATCGACGAGATCCAGCTTTGCGGCGATGCCGAGCGCGGCCATGTCTTCACCGACCGGCTGCTCCATGCCCGCGGCCTCGCCGAGACCATGTTTTTGGGCGCCGAGACGGTGAAGCCGCTCTTGAAGCGCCTCGTCCCGGAGGCACAGCTCGTCGCCCGCCCGCGGTTCTCGACTCTCGCCTATACCGGCGAGAAGAAGCTTCAGCGCCTGCCGCCGCGCAGCGCGGTTGTTGCCTTCGCCGTCGCCGACGTGTTCGCGCTGGCGGAGGCGATCCGCCATCGCCGCGGCGGCACCGCCGTCGTAATGGGGGCGCTCTCGCCCCGTGCCCGCAACGCCCAGGTCGGCCTGTTCCAGGCCGGCGAGGTCGATTACCTCGTCGCCACCGACGCCATCGGCATGGGTCTCAACATGGACCTCGACCATATCGCCTTCGCGAAGTTGGTGAAGTTCGACGGCCGCGCGCCACGCCGGCTTGCCGCGGCCGAAATCGCGCAGATCGCGGGTCGCGCCGGCCGCCATATGAGCGATGGGACTTTCGGCGTCACCGCCGACGAGCCGCCCTTGGCGCCGGTTCTGGTCGCGGCGATCGAGGCCCATTCCTTCGAGCCGCTGACCCGGCTCTATTGGCGCAATGCCAAGCTCGATTTCGGTTCGCTCGCTTCGCTCTTAAAGAGCCTCGATCAGCGGCCGCGCAACCCGGGCCTCGTCCTGAAGCGCGACGCCGACGATCATCAGGTGCTCCAGACCTTGGCGCGCGACGCCGAGATCGCGGCGCTGGCACCGACGCGCGACACCGTGCGGCTCCTGTGGGAGGTGTGCCAGATACCCGATTTCCGCAAGGTGATGTCGGACCAGCATGCCCGGCTCCTGGGTCAGATTTTCCGCCATCTGCGCGGCCCCGGCCGCCGGTTATCGACCGATTGGGTGGCGGCGCAGGTGGCGCGGCTCGATCGCGGCGATGGCGATATCGACACCCTGATGAACCGCATCGCCCATATCCGCACCTGGACTTATATCGCCCACCGTCCGGACTGGCTCGCCGATGCCGCGCATTGGCAGGAACGCGCCCGCGCCATCGAGGACAAGCTGTCGGACGCGCTCCATGACCGGCTGACGCAACGTTTCGTCGATCGCCATTCGGCGCTCCTTTCCCGCCGCCGGCGCGAGCGGGCCGACCTTCTCGCCTCGATCAATGCGAAGGGCGAGGTCGCGGTCGAGGGCGAGCCGGTCGGCCGTCTCACCGGCTTCCGCTTCCGTCCCGATGACGGCATGGCCGAGGCGAAGCCGCTGATCGCCGCGGCCCGGCGCGTGCTCCGTGGCGAAGTGGCATCGCGGGCACGGCGCCTCGGCCAGGCCTCTGACGATGCCTTGCGCCTTGCCCCGGACGGCACGCTGTCATGGCGAGAGGAGCGGGTCGGGCGGCTCGTCGCCGGCGACGATGCCTTGAGCCCGCGCATCGAGCTGTTGCCGGGCGAGGATCTCGAAGGCGCCGCCCGCGAGGTGGTGCGCCGGCGGCTGCGCGATTTCATCCGCGCCGAGCTGCGCCGGGTGCTGGCGCCGCTCTATCTCGCCGAACCGGCGGAAGCCGTCTGGTCCGGCCCGGCGCGCGCCATCCTCTATCGCCTAGGTGAGGGCCTCGGCGTGGTGCCGACC
This sequence comes from Allostellaceae bacterium, assembly GCA_050729815.1. GTDB lineage: Bacteria > Pseudomonadota > Alphaproteobacteria > ATCC43930 > CGMCC-115725 > JAATGI01. Next base: position 20,384 of record JBOHLV010000299.1, on the reverse strand, counting down.
GCGTCGATCGCCGACCTCATCACGGCCTTGTCGCCGGCCGACCGCAGGGCGCTGGCCCGGACGGGCCTGCGTTTCGGCATCCGCCATACCTATGCCCCCGCCTTGTTCAAGCCGCCGGCGCAGGATTTACGGGCGCTGCTCTGGGCGGTCATACATGGCGCCAGCCTGCCGGCGCTGACATCTGGCACCGCGGCGCCGCGCGACCAGGCGATCTCGGAAGAATTCTATCGCGCCATGGGGTTCGTCGTATTGGGCGAGCGCGTACTGCGGGTGGATCGGGTCGAGACACTGACGGCCGCGTTGCGCCGGCTCGGCCGGCAGGGGCCGTTCACCGCCACGCCGGAGCTGGCGCGGCTTGCCGGCGCGCCGATCACGGAATTTCCGGCGATGCTGCCGCTGCTCGGCTATCGCGCCATCGCCGACGCCGAGGGCGCCGTCACCTTCCATGCGCGGCCGGGCCATGCGGCAAAGCGCGGCAGCCCGCCTGCCCGCCGCGCCGTCCATCACCCCGAGACCGCGAACGACCATCCCTTTGCCAAGCTCAAGGAGCTGCGCTTCCGGCGATGAGCGAGAGCTTGCGACTCGACAAATGGCTGTGGCAGGCGCGCTTTGCCAAGACCCGCGCGCTCGCCGCCCGGCTCGTCGAGAAAGGGGCGGTGACGCTCGGCCGCCGCCGGGTGAAGCGGCATCACCCGGTCCGGATCGGCGATCGCCTCATCATCCGCCACGGCGCCGTCTCTCATACCATCGAGGTTCGCGCCCTCGGCCAGCGCCGCGGTCCCGCCGCCGAAGCACGCCTCCTCTACGCGGAAACGATGTCCGCCATCGCCGCCGCGCCGGCCGACTGGCAGCCGCTGCTCATGGACGAGGAGGCATGACCCGTTGCCCATGGTTTTCCGCCGCCGGGAACCGAGTTAAGGTCGCCGCCCTGATCAAGCGGGGGGAATGCCATGGAAGAGTTGCGCATGCTGGGGCGGGTGCTGCTCGCCCTCTATATGGTAGTTGGCGTCTGGAACAATATTACCGGGTTCGGCGACACGGTCGGGCTGATGAAGGTCATCGGCCTGCCCTTGCCGCGCGTTCTCCTGCCGATTGTGATCCTCTACGAGGCGGCTTCGGTCGTCTGTCTCTTCATTCCGTCGGTGGCGATCTATTCGGCGCTGGTGCTCGCGGTTTGGTGCGTGGTGGTGCCGAGCCTCGCCCATACCTGGTGGAAGATGCCGGCTGGCAAAATGCCGGTCGGCGAAATGCGCTTCCTCAACAAGAATCTCTGGTTCGCCAACCTCGCCATCGCCGGCGGCTATCTGCTCCTCGCCTTCACCCCGATGTAAATGGTGCCAGGGCGTTGCATGGCGATGATCGGTGCCCATTCTTGATTTGGGGGAACGCGGATTTCAACAGCGCCACGATGATTGGAGTGGCAAACCATCCGCCATAGGATAGAAAGAAGGCATTCATGCAGGTCCCGCTTCAAATCACCTTTCGCAACATGCCGGTTTCCGAGACGGTCGAGAGCAGGATTCGCGAGCGCGCCGACGCCTTGGGCAAATTCTTCCCCAACATCGTCGCCTGCAAGGTGGTGGTGGAATCGACCGCCCGCAGCCACCAGAAGGGCAAGCTCTATTACCTCCTCGTCGATGTCACCGTGCCGGGCAAGGTGCTGGTCACCAAGCGCCATCCCGCCGAGAAGCACGCGCATGAGGACATCTATGTCGCGGTGCGCGATGCCTTCGACGAGATGCGCCGCCAGCTCGAGGACTATGCCGACAAGCTGAAGGGGATGGTGAAGGCTCATCACAAGGGCGAAGCCGAGTCGGGCGAGTGACGCCGTGGCCGGTCCCATCGTCGGAGGCGCTGGATCATAAATTTCGATCGCGACTCGAAGGCTCACGGGTTTGATGGCAACGGGCGCGGCCCTATAGTCCGGGCCTGGGACGACCCTTGGGAGGGGGAAACCTCGCCGTGAAAGAATTGCCGTCGCGACGTTATTTATTGTCCGCGCTGGGCCTTGGCCTGGGCGCCGCGCTTTTGCCGCAAAGTGCCGTTGCCCAGATGCGGCTTCATGCCGACAAAATCGTGATCATCAAGCATCGGCGTCTTCTGTTGCTGATGCAGCATGGGCATATCATCAAGAGCTATCCGATCGCGCTCGGCCCGCATCCCCGCGGCCCCAAGGAACGGGAAGGCGACGGCCGCACGCCCGAGGGCTATTACATCATCGACTACCGTACCCGCAACACGCCCTACTACCTTGCCCTCCATCTTTCCTATCCCAACGCCGTCGACCGGATGGTCGCCGCCTATTTCCACACGGATCCGGGCGGGGCGATCTATATCCATGGCTTGCCGGACGGCTTCGCCGATCCCGACCCCGTTAAATTCTTCAAGGATTGGACCGAAGGCTGCATCGCGGTTTCGGATCCTGCGATCCGCGAGATCTGGGACGCCGTGCCCAACGGCACCGAGGTCGTGATCAAGCCCTAAAGGGCCGTCGGGGCCGTCGCCACCACCGATACGCTCGTTGAGCGCGGGCGCGAGATCGCGGTGATCCGCGTTTCCGACAAGGATATCGTCCGAGACCCGCTGGTCACCGGCATGTTGACCGTGCTGTGATCAGGAGAGCGGCTCGGTCGCGGCCGCAAGCCAGGTTGCGGTGGCGGGATCGAGCACCGGCGTCAGCATGTCGCGGACCCGGGCATGATAGGCATCGAGCCAGTTGATCTCCCCGTCGGTCATGAGCGCCGGCTCGATGGCGTTGCGGTCGATCGGCGCCAGGGTCAGGGTCTCGAAACCGTAGAGCGGTCGCTCGGCCGATTCGTCCTTCAATTCGACGACGGCGACTAGGTTCTCGATGCGAATGCCATAGGCCCCGGCGCGGTAATAGCCGGGTTCATCGGAAACGATCATGCCCGGCAGCAATGGCTGCCCACTCGGAACCTTGGAAATCCGCTGCGGTCCCTCATGTACCGCGAGGTAGGAGCCGACCCCATGGCCGGTGCCATGATCGTAATCGCAGCCGACCTGCCACAGCGCGTGACGGGCGAGCGCGTCGAGCTGGGAGCCGGTCGTGCCTTTGGGAAAGCGGCACATGGCGAGGGCAACGTGGCCCTTCAACACCCGGGTAAAGCGATCGCGCATCTCGGGGCTGGGTTCGCCGATGGCAATTGTGCGGGTGACGTCGGTCGTACCGTCGAGATATTGCGCCCCGGAATCGACGAGATAAAACGAGCCGGGTTGGAGCGGCCGCTCGCTCGAAGGCTGGGCACGATAATGGACGATGGCACCGTTGGCGCCGGCGCCGGAAATGGTGGGAAAACTGAGGCCGCGGAAATGCTCGCCGGTGCGGCGGAATTCCTCGAGCCGGTCCGAGACCGCGATCTCGCGCAGCTCGCCTTTGGAGGCTTCGGCGGCGAGCCAGGCGAGAAAGCGCGTCAGTGCCGCGCCGTCGCGGTGATGGGCCGCGCGGCAGCCCTGAAGCTCGACCGGATTCTTGCAGGCCTTGGGCAAAAGACAGGGATCGGCGGCGCGATGGATTTGCGCCCCAGCCGCTTTCAGCCGATCGAACACCCAGGCCGAGGCGTGGGCCGGATCGACCGAAACCCGCTTGCCATCATGCCCCAGTGTCTCGAGCGCCGGGCCGAAATCGTCGGGCTTCGCCACCCGGATCGCGTTGCCGAGAAAGCCTCGCGTCGCCGCGGTAAGCTTCCGCGGGTCGATAAACAGCGCCAACGTCCGATCGGCGTTGAGGATGGCGAAGGACAGCGGCAACGGCGTATAGGGCACGTCGCCGCCGCGAATGTTCAGCAGCCACGCGATCGAATCGGGCGCCGTCAGCACCGCGGCATCGATCCGGTCGGCCGCCAGGCTCGCGGCAATCTCGCGGCGCTTATCCTCGCTCGACCGGCCAGCAAAACGCAGCTCATGCGGCACCGCCGGCGCGAGTGGCGGCGCCGGACGATCCCGCCAGACGATATCGAGCGGGTTTTCTTGAAGGGCCCGCAACGACCCGCCGGCCTTCGCCGCCGCGGCCGCATAACGCTCAATCTCCGGCAGGGTATGAAGGCGTGGATCGTACCCCAGAGCTTCGCCAGGGCGGAGCGTTTCGGCGATCCAGTCACTTGCGGGCGCCTCGGTCAGATGGCGCTGCTCATAAAGCGCCGCATCGACCTCGTTCCGAGCCTGGAGGGTGTAGCGGCCATCAACGAACAGCGCTGCGCGCTCTCCCAGCACCGCGGCAAGCCCGGCCGAGCCGGTAAATCCGGTAAGCCAGGCGAGCCGCTCGGCCGAAGGCGGGACGTATTCGCCCTGATGTTCGTCGGCACGCGGTACGAGGAAGCCGTCAACGTCGCGGCGTTCGAGTTCCGCCCTCAGCGCCCGAAGTCGTTCCGTCGCATCCATCGCCTCAGCCCTGATCCACTCGGAGGCCGATATAATGCAGATCGCCGCCGCGGTTGATCAGAAACAACACCGATTTGCGTCCTTCTTTGCGGACTCGGGCGAGAATTCCGGCGATCTGCTGCGGGTTTTTCACCTCCCGCTCGGCCACCTCCACAATCACGTCACCGGCCCGGATGCCCTTGGTGGCCGCGGCGCTGGCCCGCGCGACATCCGTGATCACCACCCCGGCGGTCGCGTCGGCGATCGAATAGCGCTTGCGCAGATCGGGCGTCAGGCCCGCCACCCGGAGGCCGAGAATCTCGATGCCGACCGGCGGCGGCGCGGCGGGTTTGTCTTTGCCCGTCGACGCGACTTCCTGCGTCTCCTTGAGCTCGCCGACCTTGATCTTGAGCGTCACCTTCTTGCGCTTGCGCCACACCACCACCTTGACGACCTTGTCGATCGGCGTTTCCGCGACCATCGGCGGTAGATGATGCATATCGCGCACCGGCTTGCCGTCGAACGCCAAGATGACGTCACCGGAGGCAAGGCCGCCTTTCCGGGCGGGGCCGTTGGCATCGACCGAGGCGACGAGCGCGCCTTCGGGCTTCGGCAGGCCGAGGGCATCGGCGACGTCGCCATCGACGCTTTGGATATGGACACCGAGCCAACCGCGCCGCGCATGGCCGTACTTCCGCAACTGCTCGATGATCGGCTTGGCGAGGTTGGACGGGATGGCGAAGCCGATCCCGATCGAGCCGCCGCTCGGCGAATAGATCGCGGTGTTGATGCCGATTACCTGGCCTTGCATGTTGAACATCGGCCCGCCCGAATTGCCGCGATTGATGGCGGCATCGGTCTGCAGGAAATCGTCATAGGGGCCGGCATTGATCTCGCGCGCCTTCGCCGACAGGATTCCGGCGGTGACGCTGCCGCCGAGGCCGAACGGATTGCCGATCGCCAATACCCAGTCACCGACCCGGGTGAGGTCGCTGTTGCCGAACGACACCGTGGGTAACGGCTTTTTCGGCCTGATCCGCAGCAAGGCGAGATCGGTCTTGGCGTCCTTGCCGACCAGCTTGGCCTTGTAATTGGTGCCGTCTTGCAAGGTCACGGTGATGGTATCGGCTCCCTTGATGACGTGATTGTTGGTCACGACCAGGCCCGACGGATTGATGATGAAGCCCGAGCCGAGCGAGATCGCATGGCGCGGCATCGGATGCTTGCCTTCCTTGTCGAAGAAATCCTTGAAGAAATCATCGAATGGCGAATTCTTCTGTGCCTCCCGCCCGGGCGCGGCATCGGATGGGGCTTGCTTTCGGTCGTGCTCGGCTTGCGGCGCGGGAGCGCCCTCATCCTTCGACGCCTTGTCGGCGGGAAGGGTCTCGGTCGTCGAGATATTCACCACCGCAGGCAGAAGCCTCACCACCAGATCGGCGAAACTGGATGGGGCGGATCTGGCCGCAGCCAACCCAGGCGTTCCCACCAACCACAATGCCAGGATTAGGGAAGGGGCAATCCGAACGACAGCCAGCTTGAACATGGCGCGACCAACCACGAGACACTCCATCACTTAGGAAGGACGCGGATACTAAGGAAAACGACGCTGCTCGCCAAGCTCCTGCGTGTCAGCCACGGATGAGCCAGACGACCGCAACGCCGATCACCGCGGCGACGAGACCGGTGAGGCGCAAGGCTGAGGCCGGCAGGACCGTGACCTGCGACACCATCCGCTTCATGCCTTCAGGAAAGAGGGAATAGAGGATGCCTTCAATCACGAATACCAGCGCGAGCGCCGTGAAGAGATCGCGCATGGCCTACTTTCCCGGTAGCGCCGCCGGTTTCATCGCCGGTGTTGGCGCCTTGAGATAACGGAAAAACGTGTTGTCCGGCGACAGGACGAACGTCGTGTTCTTGCCGCCAAGCGCATGGCGATAGGCTTCAAGCGAACGATAGAACGCGAAGAAACTTGTGTCCCGGTCGAAGGCCTTGGCATAAATGAGGGTCGCCTTGGCATCGCCTTGGCCGCGTAGGATTTGGCTCTGCTTTTGCGCATTGGCGACGATTTCGATCTTCTCCTTGTCGGCTTCGGCGCGGATGGTCTGGGCCTGCTGGGCGCCCTCGGCACGGAACTGCGCGGCCTCGCGCTGACGCTCGGCAGTCATGCGAGCATAGATCGCCTTCGAATTCTCCTCGGGAAGGTCGGCACGACGGATCCGCACATCCACCACATCGATGCCGAAGCCCTTTGCCTGCGCGTTCACCTGGTCGCGAATCTCGCGCATGATCTCGGCCCGCTTCGACGACACCACCGCCTGAAGCACGACGTCGCCGACGACCCGGCGCAAGGAGTCACTGATGATCGAGTTGAGACGGGTGCGCGCCACCGCCTCGGTTCCCATGGTCTGATAGAAGAGCAGTGGTTTCGCGATGATGAAGCGGCAATAGGCATCGACCACGAGGCGCTTCTGATCGGCGGCGATCACCTCTTCCGCGGGCGGCTCGTAATCGAGCAGCCGCTTATCGTAATAGATGGTGCTCTGCCACGGCTCCTTCCAATGGAGTCCGGCCTTGTGAATCACGCGCACCGGCTTGCCGAAGCTGAGGACGATGGCCTCTTCGGTCTGGTTGACGGTGAACGGTACGGTCGACAGGAGAAAGATCGCCGCGACCACGATGACGAGGCCGGCGAAGATGGCGACGCGGCGCCCGGCCGGCGTCATGGCTTCATCTCCTCGGCATCGGTAGCGGCCGGTTTCGGTTTGGGCACGGCGGGCACCGCCGCCGCCGGGTGTAGCGACGGCAGTGGCAGATAGGGCAGCACCCCCGATCCGGAAACGCCGTGCCCGAGGATCACCTTGTTTGCGCCCTCGAGCACCTGTTCCATCGTCTCGAGATAGAGTCTCGTCGCGGTCACGTCCTTGGCCTGATCATATGCCTTCAATACCGAATCGAACCGGTTCGCCGACCCTTCCGCTTGGAGAACGACCCGCGCCTTGTAGGCCTCGCCTTGCTGGATGATCTGCGAGGCATTGCCCTTGGCTCGCGGCACTACCGAATTGCGGTAGGCCTCCGCCTGATTGACCAGGGTGTTGAGATCGATCTTGGCGCTCTGGACGTCGCGGAACGCATCGATCACCTGGGCGGGCGGATCGATCTTCTGAAGTTGCAGATCGGTGATCACGATTCCGGCGCTGTAGGAATCCAGAATCTGCTGGGTCAGCTTTTGCGTTTCAGTCTTGATCTTGTACCGGCCCTGCGCCAGAGCATCGGCAATGTTGGTGTGGCCGATCACCTCGCGCATCGCGCTTTCCGCCGCCGCCTTCACCACGAGCGGCGGATTGCGGATGTTAAAGAGATATTCGGGCGCGTCCTTGATCACCCAGAAGACGGTGAAATTGACATCGACGATGTTCTCGTCGCCGGTCAGCATCAACGATTCCTGCGGCACCTCTTCGGTCGTGCCGTCCGGGGCGAGCCGGAAACCGATCTCAATCGGATTGACGCGCGTCACCTTGGGCAGGAGCACCGTCTCAATCGGTCCGGGCAGATGGTAGTTGAGCCCAGCCTGGGTTATTCGGTTCAAGGCGCCGAAGCGCAACACCACACCTACTTCATCCGGCTCGACCCGATAGAAGCCGCTGGCCAGCCAGATGAGAACGATGACGATAAGCCCCAGCACCACCCACCGGCCAGGACCCCAGCCGCCCGGCAGCAGCCGCCGAAAACGATCCCGGCCGCGGCGGAACAGCTCATCGAACGGCGGCTGTGGGCCGCCGCCCGGACCATGGCCCCACGGGCTCGGGCCGCCGCTGGGCCGTCCGCCCCACGGTCCACCACCACCACCGCCGCCGCCCTTGTTATTCCATGACAAATGAAGCCGTCCTTCCGGCATGAACGGGCGGGCGCTTTACGAAACCCGCCGCTTCGCCTATATCCAGGCTTGCGCCCCGGCGTCGATAAATTCAGCGGTCGCGCGGCTTGTCAAGGTTGAGAGGGCGCGGGTTCCCCATGGCAGAAGTTACCCAGCAGAAGATTCTCGACGCACTCCGCCAGGTCAGAGACCCTGAGCGCGGCAGCGATATCGTCAGCAGCGGAATGGTCGGCGCCATCCAGGTGAGAGAGGGCCATGTCGGCTTCGCCATTGAGGTCGAGCCGGAACGCGGGCCGCGCCTCGAACCCTTGCGCCAGGCGGCGGAACGGGCGGTCGAGGCGCTGGACGGCGTCTTAAGCGTCTCTGTGGTGCTGACGGCGGAAAAGCCGGGCGCCAAACCGCCGCCGCGCGCACAGCCGGGCCATCGCCACACGCCGGCGCGCCCACTGGTGCCGCAGGTGCGTTCCATCGTCGCGGTCGCATCCGGCAAGGGCGGCGTCGGCAAATCGACCGTCGCCGTCAATCTTGCCCTCGCGCTTGCCGCCAATGGTCTTAAGATCGGCTTGCTCGATGCCGACATTTACGGGCCCTCGCAGCCGCGGCTTCTGGGCCTCAAGGGCAAGCCGACCACCAAGGACGGCAAGACGCTGGAGCCAATGACCGCCTTCGGCATCGAGGTCATGTCGATCGGGTTCATGGTGTCGGAGGACCAGGCGATGATCTGGCGCGGCCCGATGGTTATGAGTGCGCTCCAACAGATGTTGCGCGACGTGACGTGGAGTGCGCTCGATGTGATGATCGTCGATATGCCGCCCGGCACCGGCGACGCCCAGCTCACCATGGCACAGCAGGTGCCGCTGGCCGGCGCCGTCATCGTCTCGACCCCGCAGGATCTCGCCCTGCTCGATGCGCGCAGGGGCATCGCCATGTTCCGCAAAGTCGAGGTGCCGGTGCTCGGCGTCGTCGAGAATATGAGCTATTTCCTCTGCCCGCACTGTGGCGAGCGCACGGAAATCTTCGCCCATGGTGGCGCCAAGGCCGAGGCCGAGAAGCTGGGCGTGCCGTTCCTCGGCGAGGTGCCACTCGACATCGCCATCCGCGAGACCTCGGATGGCGGCCAGCCCATCGTCGCCGCCGCGCCCGAGAGCGAGAACGCCCAAATCTTCCGCCGCATGGCCGCGACGATCGCCGCCGCCCTCGGCGCCGAGGCCCCCGCCCCGCCGCGAATTGTGGTAGAATAGATTGGTTCTTTACCGCACCGGCGATCCACCCAGCCCCTTCGGACCAAAGTCTCTGCTGGCCTTATACCAAATCCCGCTGATCCGAACCGGTGGTTCGGCTCAGTGGGACCTCAATCGCCGGCGCGCGCATCCGCGCGCTTGGCTCCGCGCCATAGGGCGCGCGCTCGCACTTGCTCGCGATACCATATCTCGATGAGTCATGCTCATCGGGATACGTATCAGGCCGAGCTCGATGCCCAGACCGCCGATGAAGAGCGACGGCGCCAACGCAAAGCCATGTAGCTGAGTGCGGGAGGCGGGGTTCGACGCGTTCGTGGAGCAGGTCCGCAAGCCCCGTATTACGCGATTACGCGCCGCTGATGGAGGCACCATCGCTGCCGCCCGGGCGTTCCTTCCGCCGCGCGTGATCGGCTGCTTCGAAGGCATCGGCGTTACGCGCCGATCCATAAACGGGTATCCGGTTGACCAAAGGTGACACAGGCTGTAATGGTGAGTTGCGATTGAGAATTGATCGCAATTGCCTATCCCGATCCTGGAGAATCCCCTTTGTCTGCGAGCAACGGTCCCAAAATCGGCTTCGCCCGGTCGATGGCCTTCATCGCCCTCGTCGCGGTCTTCCTCGGCGCGACGGCGACGTCCGGCAAGGCGGCGGACGCGATCACGCTGACGCTCTATAGCGGTCAGCACCATCAAATGGTCAATCTCGTGACCAGGGCCTTCACCCAGGATACCGGCATCGAGGTTCGTGTCCATTCGGGCGAGGGGCCGGAGATCGCCAATCAGATCGCGCTCGAAGGGGGCCGGTCGCCGGCGGACGTATTCTTCACCGAGAATTCGCCGGAACTGACCCTGCTCGACGAGAAGGGATTGCTGGCCAAGCTCGATCCCGCGACCCTGGCCCAGGTTCCGGCCAAGTATAGCGCCGCCGACGGCCATTGGGTCGGCGTCCTGGCGCGGGAGAACGTGCTGGCCTTCAATCCCGCGATGATCAAAGAGAGCGTGCTGCCGAAATCGCTGATGGACCTTGCCGATCCGGCCTGGAAGGGCAAGGTCGCGATTGCGCCGAGCGATGCGGATTTCCTGCCGCTGGTTCAGGCGGTGGTCGCGCTGAAAGGGAAGCCGGCGGCGCTTCGTTGGCTTAAGGGTCTGAAACAAAATGCACAAATTTTCGAGGACGACGAGGGCGTGGTCGCGGCGGTGGATCGCGGCGCCGTCGCGACCGGCATCATCAACAATTATTACTGGGCCCGGCTGCGGACCGAGGAAGGGGCGGACAAGACCCATAGCCGCATCTACCACTTTTCCCATGGCGATGTCGGCGCGCTGATCAATATCTCCGGCGCGGCGGTGCTGGCGTCGTCGAAACACCCGAAAGCGGCCCAGCGTTTTGTGGCGTTTCTGGTGAGCAAACGGGTCCAAACGATGCTCGGCAAGAGCGATATCGATTATGAATACCCCCTTGCCAGGGGCGTTAAGCCGAATCCGCTGTTGAAGCCGTTCGATCGGCTTGAGCCGCCGTCGGTCAGCGTGGCGCAGCTCGGCGACGATCGAGCGGCGGCGCGGCTCTTGAGAGAGGCCGGCCTCATCTGATGTCGGCGGCGGTCGCCTCGGGATCGGACGTTCGCCGGGTCGCGGTCCGCCGCCGCCCGTCGGCCTTGTTGCTGGCTGCGGCGTCGATCGGGCCGCTGCTCGTGCTCCTGCCGCTCGGCTATACCGTGTTCGAGGCGACGGGGGCCGGCCGGGCCGAGGCGATAGAGCTGCTGGTGCGGCCGCTGGTCGGTGAGCTTCTCGTCAATACTGTCGGGTTGGTGGTGGCGACGACGGTTGCGACGGCGATCATCGGCACCGGTACTGCTTGGCTCGTGGAGCGCACCGATCTGCCGGGCCGCCGCGTCTGGGCGGTGCTGGCGGCGGTACCGCTTGCGGTGCCGCCCTTCGTCAGCTCCTATGCCTGGGTCTCGCTAAGCCCGGCGTTTCAGGATTTTCTCGGCGCTTGGCTGGTGGTGACCTGTTCCTATTTCCCGCTCGTCTATCTGCCGGTCGCGGCAGCATTGCGCGGCCTCGATCCGGCGCTCGAGGAAACCGGACGGTCGCTGGGCCAGGGCGGCTGGAGCTGTTTTCGCCGCATCGTGCTGCCACAGCTCCGGCCCGCCTTGTTCGGCGGCATGCTGCTGGTGGCGCTCAACGTGCTGGTCGAATTCGGCGCCTTCGCGCTCTTGCGCTTTCGCACTTTCACGACCGAACTTTATGCCGAATACCGGACCGGATTCGGCGGTTCCGGCGCCGCGCTGCTCGCCGTCATCCTCCTCGTGCTCTGTCTCGTCTGTCTCTTCGCCGAGGTGAAGGTGCGGGGCGGCGCCGACTATGCCCGGATCGGCCGCGGCACCCGCCGCCGCGCCGCGCGTCACGCGCTGGGCCGGTTCCGGCTGCCGGCGCTCCTCGCCCTCATCGTACTGGCGGTGGTGACACTCTGCGTGCCGCTCGGCATGATCCTCTATTGGCTGACCCAGCATGGCGCCGCCGCGATCTCGCCGGCGGAGGTGTCGGCCTCGCTCCTGATCGGCGCCACGCTGTCGTCCCTGTGGCTTGGCCTCGCCGGTGCGGCGCTGACGGTAGCGCTGGCATTGCCGCTCGGGTTCCTCGCCGTGCGCTTCGACGGGCGATTTGTCACGATGATCGAGCGCGCGGCCTATCTGGCGCAGGGCGTGCCGGGCATCGTGGTGGCGCTCGCGCTGATCTCCCTGACGGTTCGCGTCGTCTATCCGCTTTATCAAACAGCGGCGCTGTTGCTGGTTGCGTATGCCATCGTCTTCCTGCCGCTCGCCCTTGTCAGCGTCCGCGCGGCCGTGGCGCAGGCGCAGCGCAACCTCGAGGAGGCAGGACGCTCGCTCGGCCTCGGCTGGCTTGCGGTCATCCGGCGCGTTCTTCTGCCGCTGATCGGGCCCGGCCTCGGCGCGGCGGCGGCGCTGGTCTTCGTTTCGATCGTGACCGAGCTGACCGCGACCTTGCTGCTGGCGCCGATCGGCACGCAAACACTGGCGATCGTGGTCTGGGCAGATACCTCGACCCTCGCCTTCGCCGCGGCGGCGCCCTATGCCGCGCTGATGATGGCGCTGTCGTTTCTCTCCACCTGGCTGTTGGCGCGGCGGTTCGGCGCCACGCGGTTCCTCTAAGGTCGCGGGCCGGGCGGAACATGGACCATCTCCATCTCAACAATTTGGCGAAGCGTTTCGGCGATACGAGGGTGCTGAGCGGCGTGACGCTCTCCGTGCCGGCGGGCAAATTGCTGGCGATCCTCGGCGCCTCGGGCAGCGGCAAGACGACGCTGCTGCGTCTCATCTGCGGCTTCGAGCGCGTCGATGCCGGCACCATCGAAATCGCCGGGCGGCTCGTCGCCGGGCCCGACACGCATGTTCCGCCGGAGCGACGGCAAGTCGGCTATGTCGCCCAGGAAGGCGCGCTGTTTCCGCATCTCTCGGTCGCCGACAACATTGCCTTCGGCCTGCCGCGGCGGCGCCGTCGCGCCCGTCGCCGGGTTGCCGAGCTGCTCGATCTGGTCGGGCTGCCGGTCGCCTTCGCCGACCGGCCGCCACGAGCCCTCTCGGGCGGTGAGCAGCAGCGCGTCGCGCTGGCCCGTGCGCTCGCCCCGTCACCGAAGCTGGTACTGCTCGATGAGCCGTTTTCGGCGCTTGACGCGGCGCTTCGGGCCGAGACCCGCGACGCCGTGGCGGCGGCGTTGGCGGCGTCCGGCGCGACGACGCTGCTCGTAACGCACGACCAGGCGGAGGCATTGTCGATGGGCGATGAAGTAGCGGTGCTGCAGAATGGCCGGCTGGCGCAGGTCGCCGACCCGGTCACGCTTTATCGCCGGCCGCGCGATGCCGACCTCGCGCGGTTCGTCGGCGAGGCGGTGCTGCTGCCCGGGGTCGCGGCGAACGGCTTCGTGGATTGTGTTCTCGGCCGGCTGCGGTTGGTATCGCAAGCCCCGGAGGGACCGGTCGAGGTGCTGGTGCGCCCCGAACAGATCATGCTTGGCGCCAGCGCGGAAGCGGGCGTGCCGGCCCGAATCCGCGGCGTCACCTTCTATGGCCATGACGCCAGCGTCAGTCTCCTGCTGTCCGGTTGCGGCGGGTCGCTCTCGGTGGTGGCGCGGGTTGCCGGGCATTTGAGCCCGGCGACGGGAACGGAAGTAACACTGTCCGTCGCGGGCGAAGTCGTCGCGTTTCCGGCGGCGAGTGATCGTATCGTTGACCCGTCCCGGAGCGAAGCGCTGGTGCATCGCTCCTGAATCGGAGGGCGGTTGCAGGCACGACCATGGGTAGAGTCGTTCTGAGCATAAAACTCGCGACGACGTCGCGGCGTTGCTGCGCGGTGCGGGATACGCGAGCTGAGCCCCGATCGAATAGGCGGCAGGCTTGCCCCTTCGCCGCCGCGCTTCTAATCTCCCTGCCAATTGGCTCAGGCAATAGGGAGAGCGCTCAGCGGCGTTCTTCAAACAGAATCTCGCTTGATCGGAGACGTCACATGGTTCATGCCATTCGCATTCACAAGACGGGCGGCCCCGAGGTCCTCCAATGGGAAGAGGTCGAGGTCGGGAAGCCCGGCCAGGGCGAGGTCCGCATCCGCCATACCGCGGTCGGCCTCAATTACGTCGATACCTATTTGCGCGGCGGCGTTTATCCGCTGCCGCTGCCGTCCGGCCTGGGCGGTGAGGGTGCCGGCGCCGTGGAAGAGGTCGGTCCCGGTGTCGCCGATCTCAAGGTGGGCGATCGCGTCGCCTATGGCGCGGCACCCCAGGGCGCCTATTCGCAGGCGCGGCTCGTCCCGGCCGACCGGCTTGTCAAGCTTCCGGACGGCATTTCCGACCAGGTCGCGGCGGCGATGATGCTGAAAGGGATGACGACGGAGTATCTCGTCAACCGCAGCTATGACATCAAACCCGGCGACACGGTGCTTTATCACGCCGCCGCGGGCGGCGTCGGCCTCATCTTCGGGCAATGGGCGAAGGCCAAAGGCGCGACCGTGATCGGCACCGCCGGCGGAGCAGAGAAGGTCAAGCTCGCCCGCGACCATGGCTATGACCATGTCATCGACTATTCGAAGGAGGATTTCGTCGCGCGCGTCGGCGAGATCACCAAGGGCGCCAAATGCGCGGCCGTCTATGACGGCGTCGGCAAGGACACCTTCATGAAGTCCCTGGATTGCGTCAGGCCACACGGCATCGTCGTCAGCTTCGGCCAGTCCTCGGGCAAGAGCGCGCCGGTCGATTTGGTTGTCCTTTCCACCAAAGGTTCGCTTTATGTCCAGCGCCCGACACTCGCGACCTATGCCGCGAAGCGCGCCGATCTCGTGGCGATGGCCAAAAACCTCTTCGACATGGTGCTGTCGGGTAAGGTGCGGATCGCGGTCGGCCAGACCTATCCGTTGAAGGATGCGGCGAAGGCCCATGCCGATCTAGAGGCGCGCCGGACCACCGGCTCGACCGTGTTCGTGGTCTAACCCAAGAGGAGTGTTGCCATGACTATCGCAAAACATCTGATTTTCGGCGCGGCGGCGATGGCGCTGGCGGGCGCCGGCATCGTAAGCCTGCCGGCGGCGATTCCGCCCGCCTATGCCGCCTGCGGCCCCACCGCTCATGTCAACGGCACCACCGCGACCAGCACGCAGCACCTCCTCAAGCGGCACGGGTATACCAACATCAAGATCGACCAGAAGGGCTGCGACAATGTCTGGCATGTCTTCGCCAATCATAACGGCCACTATGGCCGCTATGCCGTCGAGCCGAACGGCCAGATCTATCCCGAAGGCAACTGACGCAGAATCAAAGGGGAGGGAGTGGGATGACCATCGCCATCGGCGATATCAGCGTCGCGCGGATCGAGGAGCAGGCCGGGCCGGTGTTCGAGCCGAACGGCCTCATCCCTGCCTGGAATATGGCGGATGTCGAGCCGCATCGGCATTGGCTGGTGCCGGGGCATTTCGATCCCGTGTCCGGCAACCTCGTCGGCAGCTTCCATAGCTGGATCTTGAAGACCCGGCATCACACCATCCTCCTCGATACCTGCATCGGCAACGACAAGACGCTGCCGAATTTTCCCAACTCGCACCGCGCGAAGGGGCCGTGGCTCGACAATCTCAAGGCCGCTGGGTTTCAGCCCGAGGATTTCGACATCGTGATGTGCACCCATCTCCATGTCGATCATGTCGGCTGGAACACGCGCCTTCAAAACGGCCGCTGGGTTCCGACCTTTCCCAATGCGCGCTATCTCTTCTCCCGCACCGATCGCGATTACTGGGACCCGAAGACCGGCGGCCATTCGGCGATGGCGATGGACGAAACGATGTTCACGGAAAGCGTCCTGCCGGTGATCGAATCGGGGCAGGCGCACCTCGTTGAGGGCATTCACGAGATCGAAGCCGGGATCGAGATTCATCCGGCGCCCGGCCACACTCCTGGCAACATGGTGCTGAAAGCGGCGTCACGTCAGGCGCGCGGCCTCTTCGCCGGCGACAGCCTGCATCATCCGATCCAGGTCTATCATCCCGAATGGAACGTCAGCGTCGATGAGAATCCGGCGCAGGCCCATGCGACGCGGCGCCAGCTTCTCGATGAATGCGCCGAGCATCATGCGCTGCTGCTGCCGGCACATTTCGCCGCGCCTCATGCCGCCTATATCCGTCGTGCCGGCAACGCCTTTGCCGCGGATTTCGAAATTTAGGCTACCAGCGGAAATAATCGATGACGGCGGTCGGTGTCTCGCCGTGCCGACCGAAGGCGGCGGCGAGGCGCTCGGGCTCGATCGCCGACAATTCCTCGGCATGGATGCCGGTCGCGACAAAGACGCTGTCGATGCCGGCGGCATTGGCGCCGGCAATGTCGGTGCGAATCGAGTCGCCAACCGCGAGGATGCGTGCCTTGTCGGCGATGCCGAGCAGGCGGAACACGGTGCCATATATCTCGGGCAGCGGCTTGCCGTGCCAGCGCACCATGCCGCCCAACTCTTCATAGCGCTGCGCCACCGCGCCGGCGCAAAGATGCAGGGCGTCGCCATAGGCGACGACGAGATCGGGATTAGCGCACACCATCTTGAGGTCGCGTAGGCGCGCCGCTCGCAACATCGGCTCGAAATCCTCGAGCCGTTCGCCGGCGCCGGGCCCGGTATTTAGGATGAAATCCGCGTCCTCGACGGCGGCGACGCGGGAAAGGCCGACGCCCTCGACCATGTTGTCGTCATGCTGTGGCCCGATATGAAAACAGCGCTTGCCGAGGCCGGCATAGAATGGATCGTCGCGATGCTTCAGATGCTGCCAGGCCTCTTCGCCCGAGGAATGGAGATGGTCATAGAGCCCCGGCGGAATACCGGCCTTATTCATGCGCCGCTCGACGAGATGGGCGCGGCGCGGCGCGTTGGAGAGGATGACGCTTCGCTTGCCGTCGCGGCGCAGCGCGCGCAACGCGTCGAGCGCGTAAGGCGTCGGCTCGTGGCCATTGAACAACACGCCCCAGAGATCGAGCACGAAACCGTCATAGCGCGCGGCGATCTCGCCGAGGCCGGCGAGGATATGGAGGCTCACGGTGCGGGTTCGGTCTTGCGCGGCGACAGCTTGCCGACCGCGTCGGCGACGCTGGTGAAACCGTCGCGAGCGAGGAGGGCGCCGAGTTCGGCCTTGATTCGCGGAAGGAGGCTAGGCCCCTGATAAACGAGCGCGGTATAGAGCTGAACGAGGCTGGCGCCGGCCCTGATCTTGGCATAGGCATCGGCACCTGAGGCGATGCCGCCGACGCCGATGATCGGCACCCGGCCGCCGGTGAGGCGCGACATCTCGGCGATGAGCGCGGTCGAGGGCTGGAACAAGGGCTTGCCCGAAAGCCCGCCCGGCTCATGCGCCGCCATGCCGCGCAAGGTGGCGGGGCGCGCCACCGTGGTGTTGGCGATGATCAGCCCCTCGACCCCGCTTCGCATCACCGCTTCGGCGAGATCGCGGCACTCCACCGCGTCCATGTCCGGCGATATCTTGAGGAGCAGCGGGGGCGGGTCCTCGCGCACCGCCTCGGCTCGGGTCGCGAGGAGCGCCTCCATTAGCCGCTCGACCGCGCTGCGCCGCTGCAATTCACGCAGGCCCGGCGTGTTGGGCGAGGAGATGTTGACGGTGATGTAATCGACGAGCGGCGCCAGCGCCTTGACGCACAGAACATAATCCTCGATCTCGTCGCCGGTCCGGCGGTTGCGGCCGATATTGACGCCGACCAGCCCGGACCCGACGCGCCGCCGACGCTGACGCAGGCGGCGCGCCATCGCCGCAAGCCCGCCGCTGTTGAAGCCGAGGCGGTTGATGAGGGCGCGATCCTCCTCAAGCCGGAAGAGGCGCGGGCGCGGATTGCCGGCTTGTGGCTGTGGTGTGACGGCGCCGATCTCGACGAAGCCGAAGCCCATTGCCAAGAGCGCGTCCGGCACCGAGGCATCCTTGTCGAAGCCGGCGGCGAGACCTACGGGATTTGGAAAGAACCGGCCCCAGAGGCGGGTACCGAGGCTCGGCGGATCGGGGTTGCGCGGATGCGGGCCGAACCCCAATGCAAGGCCGCGCAATGTCGCGCGGTGCGCCATTTCAGGCGGCAGACGGCGCAGCAGGGGCATTGCCAAGTCGGCCAACATCGCGTCTCACTCAAGCGCGGGAACGACATGCACGTCGGCCTCCCCGAGCGGCAGTTCCCCACATCCATTTAACATGGTGCGGGGCGAGCGCGCCATAAAGATGCGGAACGACCATGCCGCGGATGTGCCGTATGGGCATGATCGCGAGGACCGGCGCGGCTCAATGCGCGAGCAGCACGGCGATCGGGGCTTCGGACAGGATATAGCGCGTGGCGCCGCCGAAAATGAGCTGGCGCAGGCGACTTTGGGTATAGGCGCCCTTGATCATGAGGTCGGCGCCCCATTCCTTTGCGGCATCGAGATAGATCGCACCGGCGGCGCGGCCCTTGGCCGGGATGTGCCGCGCGGTGACGGCGAGCCCGTGGAGCGCGAGATTCTGAGCGACGATTTCGGCCAGGGGGCCGGGCAGGGTGCCGCCCTCGACCGAGACCACCTCGATCGCCTTCGCCTGTTTCAGGAATGGCATCGCGAAGGCGAGGGCGCGCGCGGTTTCGCTCGACCCGTTCCAGGCGACGAGGATGCGCTCGCCCAGCGATGGTGGCGGATTGGGCGGCGTCATCAGCACCGGCCGGCCGCTTTCGAAGAGCGCGTCCTCGAGCGTCGCCTCGGCCAGCGAGTTGAGCCGCGCCGGCCGCTCCAACAGGATGAGGTCGAAGGCGCGACCGAGCGTGCCCACGACCAGATTCTGGCGGCCGGCTTCCTCGCGCCATTCGGCGCTGGGGCCGTGATCGGGCAAGGCGCCAACCGGAATGTCGTGCCGCGCCATGATATCGTGAAAAAGGCGCCGCGCCTCGCTGCGCTTCAGATCGCTTTCCTGCTCGACCGAGCGGTCGACCTCGGAGGAGATGGTGAGGCCCATCTCGCCGCCGAACACCACGGCATATTCCGCCGTCACGGCATTGAGGCCGATGATGCGGCTGTCAAACCGCCGCGCCGCCAACAGCGCGGTCTCGAGGAGGGACACCGCCTGCCCGTCGCCGATCACGGCCAGCAAGGTCTTCATCCAACGCTCCTCTTCCCTGCACGCTTTTGTTTCACCCATTGTCGCGCGAATGCGGGTTTCGCTCAAGCCGCACGGCGGATGGTGCTAGACTCCGCCCATGTCGGCGGCGGCGATCAAGCTCGAACTGGTGACGCCCGGCCGGGCCTATCTGCCGGGCTATGTCGCGGCGCTCGAAGCCGGTTGGTCGCCCGACACGACGCAGGACATCCACGAGGAACAACTCGCCGCGCTTCGCCGCGACGCCGGCGCGTTCCTCGCCGATCTCGTCGCCGAGGTGGGACCGATCCGCCATGCCGATGGCAGTGTGACCGAGCGTCTGCCGAACCTCACCTTCTGGCTGTGGGACGGAGAATTCTGCGGCATGGCGGGGTTGCGCTATCAGCCGTGGAGCGCGGCGCTGCCGCACTATGTCAAGGGTCATATCGGTGTCAAGGGTCATATCGGTTATGGTGTGGTGCCGTGGAAGCGGCGCCGCGGCTATGCGACGCGCGCGCTCCGCCTGATATTGCCGGTGGCACGCGGGGTGGGGCTCGCCCGCGTGTTCCTGATCTGCGACGCCGGCAACGTCGCCTCGCGCAAGGTGATCGAGAGGAATGGCGGCCGGCTCGCCGGGCGCGGCACGCCGCCGGCGACTGGCCTCGTTGGGCCGGGCCGCTGCGGCTATTGGATCACGCTCTAGCGTCATCGAGGATCATCTTTGCGCCCTTTTCCGCGATCATCAGGGTCGGCGCGTTGGTATTGCCCGAGGTGATCGCTGGCATCACCGCGGCATCGACGACGCGGAGCCGGTCGATCCCGATGACCTTGAGCCGGGCATCGACCACGGCCAAGGGATCGCTGTCGAGGCCCATCTTGGCGCTGCCGACCGGATGGAACACGGTGGTGCCGTTGCGGCGCGCGAAGGCGATGAGTGCCGCGTCATCGTCCCCGATTTCGGGGCCGGGATCGAGTTCGGCGGCGTGATGCTTGGCAAAGGCCGGCTGCGCCATGATCCGCCGGGTGACGCGCACCGCATCGGCGGCGACGCGCCGGTCGCGCTCGGTCGCGAGGTAGTTGTAGCGCTGTGCCGGCGGCGTCGTCGGATCGGCGCTCTTGAGCCACAGCTTGCCGCGGCTCGTCGGCCGCACGTCATAGACCGAGAGGGTGAGGGCGGGATAGGAATCGAAGCTCCGGCCGACCGGGTCCGAGCCGTAGGAAAACGGGATGAAGAGGAATTGCAGGTTGGGCCATTCCTC
>JBOHLV010000298.1:0-18462 GCA_050729815.1 Allostellaceae bacterium | reverse complement strand
GAACATACACGGTCGCGAGATAGCCGATCTCATGATCCTGGCTCACCAGCAGATCATGCCGAAGATCAGGCGCGGCGAGCGCCTTCATACCTGGCGCTCGGCGATATCGAGCGTGATCGCATTTTCCTCATTGTGATATAGAGCTGCCGCCGTAATTCTGAGCCCGAACCATATCGTATTGTCGAACGCGAACAGACACAGGATCAGCGCGACGCCGACGTGCCGACGCAGTGCCCAATCGAAGATCATCACCAGGATCGGCGCGCCCAAAAGGAACAGCGGCGACCAGATGTAGCCGCGGGTGAAATGCAGCGGCTGCACGGGATGCATGACGAGATCGTGATTGGCGAGCGCGAGCGATATTGCAAACCAGGCGATGAACAGCCGCTGGCGCCAATCGATATGGCCGTGCTTGCGCCATTGCAGAATAAGCGCCGCCGCGGCCAGGCTTGCGACCAGTCCGTCGGAGGCGAGGAAATTCCAATAATGATAAAGCCAGGGCAGCGCCCATTGCTGCTCGAGAACTCGATGCTCGGGCGAGGCATAAGGCAGGAAAACAAGATAATAGCCGAGATGGAGCGCGCCCGTCACCGCAAGGCCCGCGGTGAACCAAAGGGGTGGACGCGCGGCGGATCGGAACACGGTCTCCGCCGCCGCCCAGGCGCCGAGAACGAGGATGAGTTGCAACCCCGAAAACGGGTGGCTCATCGACAACAGAACTACGCATAGAAGCGCGCCGATGAAGCGGCGGCGCAGAACCAGGAGAACGCCGCCGAAGAACACGAGGTGGTAGAACGCCTCGACCGGAAAGACGAGATTGCGGCCCAGATTGAGAAACCACCAGCCGCCGAAGCCATCGCCGAAATCCTGCAAATGCTTGCTGATCGGGGCACCGAGCATGGCCGCGTGGACAATTCCGGCGATGATCACCACGCCGCCACCCCAGACGAAACAAACGAGCCCGAGCCGCCGCGCCGGTCCGGCGAGACCGATCACCTCGTCATAGCATTCGACAAAGACGCGACAGCACAGCACGCCGAAAACCAGCCCCGCCACGACATAGACGAGGCCGGGATCGGCATGGGTCAGATGTTGAACGATCCCGAGCAGCAGCAGCAGCGGTTGAAAATAGACGTGCGGGGTCGCTGGGTTCGGGCTGAACGGCAGGCCATAGAGAAAATGAAAATGACCACCGGCAAAAAACGCGCGGGCATCGGCCATGTAGGAGGCTTGATCATATTGCACGAATCCGGTGAAGGTGATTCCGGGCGCGGCGAAGAAGAAATGCGCGGCATAATATAGGATTATTGGCGAAAACAGGGCGAGGCTTACAACCCATCGCACCGCATCTGACGGTGCGGCGTCCCTCACCGCTGCCGCAAGGGGATTCGCCGTGGCGAACGAGCCCCCATGCGTCCGGCTCATGCGACTGTCTCGTATTGGGCGGGCTCGCGCAGCGCGACCATGCGGCGATCGGCGACAAATTGCGGGCAATCGCTCTTGGGGACGAACGGCCGCCGGCTGCGGCCGCCCAACAGCGCGAGCGCGGCAACAATGGTCGCCCCCACGATCTGAACCAGCACGATGAAAAATATGCCGACCACCGTCGTCGCCCAGCCAGGGGTCGCGAGATTGGTGGCGAGTCGGATCGCCGTCGCGATCGCGATGCCGAGGAGCGCCACACCGCCAACCCCGGCACCGGCAACCAAAAGGCGCGCAAACACCACGTCCGAAAAAACGGAAAGGGCGCTCAACCCATGAATCACGAGCGCCGCCCAATTCATCTTCGACCGGCCGGCATAGCGCCGGCCACGGCACGTCGCGACGAGGCGATAGGGCACGCGCGAGCGCATCACGGCCGCCGGCAAATTGTTCCACAGTTCCGACATGAAAATGAGCCGGCGCACCATCGCGATCGGCAACAGTGAGAAATTGCCGAAATCGACGCTCCGCCCCGCCAAGAGGCGGAACATCCGCCGGTATATCCAAAGGCCGACCTTGAAGCATCGCCCCTCGGAACGCCGCGCGCGCTGTGCCACGATGACTTCGTCCGGACGCTCCTCGTGCGCGGCGAGAAGCAACGGCACATCCTCGGGCCGATCCTCGCCATCCCCATCCATGACCAGAACCGCCGCAACGCCGGGCCGCGACGCCGCCTCGCAAAGGCCCACCGCGATCGCCCGCTGGTGGCCGAGATTGAGCGCTAGGCGCACCACGGTCACGCTGCGAATCGGACCAGCCGCGGGCAGGTGCAACATCTCCTCGGGAAAGGCGCGATTCGAGCCGTCATCGATCGCCACGATATCCAGCGGCGGGAGGCGTTCGGAGGCGGCGATGGCACCGAGTGCACCCACCAAGCGGCGAAAGGTGGGCCAATCGTCCCACACCGGAATGACAACGGCGACGGCTTCGTCCAGCATGACCCGTTCCTCATGACGCGCGGTCGCGTCCTTAATAACCTGATTTTTTCTTTTAGTCACACTTGAATGGCGGTCGAATCTATGTTACCGACCTAAAAGTGGCTTCTATCTGTATAACAAATGCTGGTTAGGATTTTGTTAACGACCCCAAAATACAGTATGGGGAATTAAGGGTACGCAGGGGCACTTGCCCACGTTCAACGAGACCGGACGCGGACACATCGAGGCGGAGACCAACATGTTGACATCGCTTCGCCTGTTATCTCGGGACGAGCGCGGGGTGACCGCGCTGGAATATGCGCTGATCGCCGCATTGGTAGCCGTCGTAATCATCGGCGCCGTGAGCTTGCTGGGTAGCAGCATCAGCACGGTGTTCTCGACCGTCGCCAACACGATCTGATGCGTGGCAATTCGGCCCCTCATCACGTGCAAGAAATCACACGCCTTTCCTTCAACCCACACTCATTAACCCAACGGAGAACGACCATGTTGCAAAGGCTACGGCAGACTTTTGGTGATCAGCGCGGGGTGACCGCCATGGAATATGCCTTGATCGCCGCCCTCATCGCGGTGGTGATCATCGGCGCCGTGAGCATGCTGGGAAGCAGCATCAGCACGGTCTTCTCGACGGTCGCCAACACGATTTGATGCGTGGGGTGGCCCCAGGCGCGGCGAGTATCTCCAGGGCCTCGCGGCATGCGTTCAGGGATCCGCGATGACGGGACTCCCGCTGAAGGGGAATGGCTTTGTTGCTTCTGTTAGGCGCGGCGGCCGTAACCGTGTTTCTGATCGCGTGCTATCACGATATCCGCCATCGCAGCATTCCCAACATGCTTCCGGTGGCGGTGACCGTGCTGGCCGTGATGAAATGGCTGATCATCGGCCAGTTGGCCGCGGCATTATGGGCGCTTGCCGCGGCCGCGGCGGTGCTGGTCGTCACCGCCCTCTTGTTTTCCCAGGGCTGGATCGGCGGCGGCGACGTCAAGCTTGGTTCGGCGGCAGTATTCCTGCTTGGCGCACCGGCGACACCGCGCTTTCTGCTGCTCATGGCGCTGATCGGCGGGGTGATCGCGGTGGTTATCCTGCTGCGGCTCGGACTGGTCCAGGCGCGGCTACAGCCGGCCGACGCAGGAGACGCCGCGATGGCGACGCCGACCATCCCTTACGGCGTCGCCATCGCAGCCGCCGCAATCGTAATGATGGCCGCCGAGAGTCCGTGGTCATGGCCGGCGTAACATCAAGGCACGGGATGAAAAGGCAACAGCCATGATCGTCAGGGTCATCCTTCTCCTGCTCGGGCTCGTCACCGGCGTATTGCTGGCGGCCGCAGGGTATTATGGCGTGTTCGGCACCTCGACGCCGAAGCAGCAAGCCACCGCGGCGCCGACTCCGCCGCCGCCGCCCAAGACCATGGTCATCGTTGCCGCCAAGCCGATCCCGACCGGGACCTTGATTGCACCGCAGGACATCCGTTTCGCCCCGATCCCGCCGAACAAGGTCACCGCCGCCGAATATGTCCGGGTCAAGGAACCGAAACCCAATCTGCAACAGAACGCCGACCGCAAATCGTTCCAGCAGGTCATCGGCGCGGTGACCCGCGCGCGCTTCGATCAGGGCGACCCGGTCCAGCGCAACGATATCGTCCATCCGGGCGATGCCGGCTTCCTCGCCGCCGTCCTGCAGCCTGGCATGCGTGCCGTCACGATCGCCGTCAATGTCGTCACCGGCGCCGCCGGGCTCGTCCATCCCGGCGATCATGTCGATGTCGTGCTGACGCAGGTGTTTCCGCGCCAGATCCGACCGGGCAACCGTTCGGTCGCGGAGACCATCGCCACCGATCTGCGCGTCGTCGCCGTCGATCAGCGCGTCCAGGCGGGGCAGATGAAGCAGAAGGCGACGCACCCCGAACAGACGGTGACGCTGGAAGTCTCGCCGCTCCAGGCGGAGCAGATCAATGTCGCGACCAAGATGGGCGAGCTGGCGCTCTCGATCCGCAGCGTCCAGCAGACCGCCGCCGGCGCCGAAGCGAACGCCGCGCCGCCGGGTGTCTGGGCCAAGGACCTGTCGCCCGCGACGGCCGAGGTGCACGCCCCGCATCACGGTGGCCCGAAGCCGCAGCTTCGCATCCTGCGCGGCGCCAAGGTCGAAAACGTGGTGCTGCCATGACGCGGCACGACAGGAGGACGAAAGCATGACCAGAATCCGCCAGCGCGGTGCCGCGCGGGATCTTGGGGGATGGCCGGGAATCGTCGGGCTGTTGGCGCTTGTCGCGATCCTCATCGCCATGCCCGCCCACGCCCAGAACGAGCAGCTCGCCAACCACCGCACCACGCCGACGCGGCAATACCATCGCGGCGTCGGGATAGCGCTTCAGGTTTCGCAGGGAAAACTGGTCGTGCTGCGGGCGCCGGCCAAGAACGTCTTCGTCGCCGACCCGACGATCGCCGACGTCCAGGTTGCCAATGCCGACCACATCTTCGTGTTCGGAAAGAAAGCCGGTCGCACCAGCCTCTATGCGCTCGGCGCGGACGGCGTCCTCTTGCGCGCCATCGCCATCGACGTCTCCAATCCGACCGTGCGCGCGCAGGCGCAGACCCAGGAGACCCCCGGCGCCGACGGCATTCATGTCGGCACGACGAATAACGGGCTCGTACTGCAAGGCAGCGCGGCCACCCCCGCCGCCGCCGCGCTCGCCGCGCGCAGCGCCGCGGATAATGCCCCCTTGAAAGCGCCGATCGACAACCGCGTCCAGGTGCGCAGCTCGGTCCAGGTAACCTTGCGGGTGCGCATCGCCGAAGTAGACCGGACCATCAGCAAGGAGCTCGGCATCAACTGGAACGCCTTGGGTCAATACGCCGCCGGGGGTAGCGCGATCAAATTCGGCCTTGGGTTCACCCCCGGTCTGCCGACGGGAACCATCGCGTCGGCGACCGGCGGCTTTGCCCAAAACACCGGGAAGTTCGCGGGCAGCAGCATCGACGGCGTCATCGACGCCCTGGCCGAAGAGGGCCTTGTCACCATCCTCGCCGAGCCCAGCCTGACCGTGATCTCGGGGCAACCGGCCAGCTTCCTTGCCGGCGGCGAATTTCCCATCCCGGTGTCGCAGGCCCTCGGCGTTACCACGATCGAATTCAAATCCTACGGCGTCAGCCTCAATTTCATTCCGACGGTCATGGCACCCAACGACATCAGCATCCACGTGAAGCCCGAGGTCAGCCAGATCACCGACCAGGGCGCCATCACGGTCAGCGGCCTTACCATCCCGGCACTGACCGTGCGCCGCGCCGACACCACAATCGAGCTCGGCAGCGGTCAAAGCTTTGCCATTGCCGGCCTGCTTCAAAGCAATTCCAGCAACGACATTCAGCGGTTCCCCGGGCTTGGCGACCTGCCGGTGCTGGGGCCGCTGTTCCGCTCAACCTCTTTCCAACACAACGAATCGGAGCTGATCATCGTCGTCACCCCCTACATCGTGCGGCCGATCGATAATCCCTCATCCATCCGCCTGCCGACCGACGCCTGGCGCCCGGCGACCGATATGGAGCGCGTGCTCTTTGGCGAGATACAGGGTACTCCCCATAACGCGGCCAACCCTGGCGGGGCTCATGCGCCGCACCTTCTGGGCGCCGCCGGATTCGAGGTCGAATGATGAAGCCACGGATCATGTCCCGAAACTGGGTGCGGCTATCACCGGTGATACTGGCTGTCGGCCTCCTGGCCGCTTGCGAGCCGAGTGCCAGGACGATGGGCACGCTCCACGGCGTCATGCCGCAAACCCCGCCGCCTATCGTGGTCCATGAGCAGCATCGCCGTCTCGCCATGGACCTGCCCCAAAACGGGGCGATCACCGTGGCGGAACGGCAGCGCATCACCAGTTTCCTGCGTCACGCCGCCGACCAGCGGCCGGATGCGGTCCATCTCACCATCGCCGGCAATCCATCACCACCTGTAATTGATGAAGTAATTCGCGAAGCGTTTGAAATGGGGTATGGTCAGGACCAGATCAGGGTCGTGCCGCCACGCATCATGGGAGGCGATCGACCAATGGCCCTCGAACTGATCACCGCGGCCTACATCCCGGTGCTGCCGAACTGCCCGAACACCGCACATCTTTCCATCATCGACGGCAGCAACCTCGTCAACAGCGACCTTGGCTGTTCGACCATATCGGATCTCGAACTGCAGGTCGCCAATCCGCGCGATCTCGTCGAGGGCGAGGATGGCGGCGAGACCGACAGCATCATGACGACCGCCGCCATCACGCGGCTGCAGACGGATAAGCTGAAGAAGTTCCCAACAACCACCTCGACCACCTCCATCGGGGGAGGCAGCTAATGAACACCCCCGCCCTGCCGACGACGAAGCGCGCGGCAAGCGAACCCGCCCGTGGCGGCGGACCGCTGCGTGAGCGCTTCACCGCCTTTCTCGCCGACGAGGCGAGCGAGGAGGTGGTGCGCCAATGCGTCACCGAGATGGCGTTGCCCAACAGTTCGGTGCATCGCGGCAACATTGCCAAGGTAATCAGCTATTTGCAGTCGGTGCGCTCGCCGACCGCGCTCATGGTCGATGTTTCGGGCAGCGAGCTGCCGGTAACGGAAATCCACAAGCTCGCCGAAGTCTGCGAACCCGGCGTCTCCGTCGTCGTCATCGGCGACCGGAACGATGTCGGCCTCTACCGCAATCTCATCCGCGCCGGCGTCAATGATTATGTGGTAAAGCCGCTCACGCGCTCGTTGATCCAGAACGTCCTCAGTGCCCAGCTCGAAGCCGGCTCGCCGGCACCGATCGGTGCCAGTTTCGCCAATCAAAAGCTCGGCAGCGTCGTCGGCGTGCTTGGTACCCGTGGCGGCGTTGGGACGACGACGGTCGCGGCCAATCTCGCCTGGTATCTTGCCAACAACGAGACCCGGCGCATCGCGCTCGTCGATCTTGATGTGTTCTATGGCGACGTCGCGCTGACGCTCAATGTCAAGATCGCCGGCGGCCTGCGCGAGGTGCTGGAGAATCCGACCCGGATCGACGAACTCTATCTCGAGCGCACCATGGTGCTGTCGGGCAAGCGTCTCTATATCCTCGCCGCCGAAGAACGGCTCGACGTGCCGGTCAAGATCGATCCCGAGGCGCTGCCCGCTCTGTTCGAACCGTTGCGCAAGCAATACCACTATGTCGTGGTAGATGTGCCGCGCCAGTCCGGCACCATTATCCAGCAGGCGATGGAAGCCGCTGGCGTGCGCATCATCGTCACCGACCAGACCGCCCATTCCATCCGCGACACGGTGCGGCTGCGGCGCTTCTTCGACGCGCCCCAGGCAAACCAGCGCAATATCGCGGTGTTGAACCGGGCTGGCGAACTCGGCAAGAACGATATCACCCCGAAGATGATGGTAGACACGATCGGGCTGCCGATCGACGTAACGATTCCTTATCATCCTAAGAGCATTATATCCGCCGCAAACGCCGGCACCCCGATCGCGGCCGCCAAGGGTCCCGTCACCACGGCGATCCAGGACCTGGCTAGCGAACTCATCGGCCGGCGCGAAACCAAGCGTCGGAGTCTATTTGGATGAGCGGAATGGGATTTGGCCGTCGGATCATCGAAAGCCCTAAACCAGAGACAGCCGCTTCGGCACCGGCTCCCGAGGAACCTGTCGCCGTCGTGGCCCCGCCGCTAACGGTGACGGCACCCACGAAACCGGAGAACCTCAATCTCGCGCGCACCAGCATGCGCGAGCTGATCATGTTGCGCATCAACCCGGCCGCGGCGATGCGCCTGTCGCGCGAAGAATTTCGCCAGGAAATTCTGCGCCTGGTTGCCGAAATCGGCGCCGAGCAGCGGCTCCAGCTCAACATCCGCGAGCAAGACACGCTGGTCCAGGAGCTGATCGACGACATGATCGGCCTGGGCCCGCTCGAGCCCCTGCTCAATGACGATGCCGTGACCGACATCATGGTCAACGGGCCCCACAACATCTTCGTCGAGCGATTCGGCAAGCTCGAGCCGATGCCGCAAATCCGCTTTCGCGACAATCAGCACGTCAACAACATCGCCCAGCGGATTGCCGCGGGCGTCGGACGACGCGTCGACGAGGCGAGCCCCATGGCCGATGCCCGCCTTCAGGACGGCAGCCGTGTCAATATCCTGCTGCCGCCGCTGGCCCTCAACGGTCCCACCATCTCGATCCGCAAATTCTCCCGCCGCCAGATCACGCTCGACATCATGGCGCGGCAGGGGAACCTGTCGGAAATGCTCTCGCGTTTCCTCGAGCTTGCCGCGCGCGCCCGGCTTAACATCCTGATCTCGGGCGGCACCGGCTCCGGCAAGACGACGCTCCTCAATGCCATCGCCCGTAATATCGACCCGGCCGAGCGCGTCATCACGATCGAAGACGCGGCCGAATTGCAGATCCACCTGCCCCATGTGATCTCGATCGAGACCCGTCCGCCCAACCTCGAAGGCCAGGGCGAAATCACCCAGCGCGACCTCTTGAAGAACGCGCTGCGTATGCGCCCGGACCGGATCATCGTCGGCGAGGTACGCGGCGGCGAGGCGTTCGACATGCTGCAAGCGATGAACACCGGCCATGACGGCTCGATGTCCACCGTCCATGCCAACACCCCGCGCGACGCCTTGGCGCGCGTCGAGAACATGGCGCTCCTCGCCGCGGTCGGCCTGCCGGCGCGGGTCATCCGTACCCAGATCGTCAGCGCGATCGATCTCGTGCTCCAGATCGAGCGCATGCGCGACGGCGTCCGTCGTATCCAGAGCTGCATCGAGGTGATCGGTCTCGAAGGCGACACCACCACGACCCAGGATCTCTTCACCTATCAATATGAGGGCGAGAATCGCGATGGCACGTTGCGCGGCACCTATGTCAGCCACGGCTATCGGCCGCATTTCCTGCCCAAGATCGCGCCTTCGGGGCTTGAGCGCCGGTTCATGGAGCTCATCGAGGTGGTGGAGCGGTAAGCCATGATCTTCGGCATCGTTCTGGTGATTCTCGCCGCCGTGGCGGTCGTTGCCGCGCTGATCCTCGTGGCGCGCGCCAACATCGACGAGCGGCGCACCGCCATCACCCGGCGACTGAAGGGGCTGACGGCGACGACGCGCTCCCAAGCGACCGCGCTGGATATCGAGATCCTGTCGCCCGATCCGTGGCTCGACAAGGTGCCGGAGAAATGGCGAACCCGGGTCGATCGCATCCTCGGCTCGACCGGCTATACCGTCACCTTGCGCAAACTGTCCATGATGAGCACCGCCGCGGGGCTGGCCGGCCTTATCCTGCCTGGCTTCGTCCTCCACGTCGGCTTCGGGATTCCGGTACTGACGGGCTTGGGGGCGGCCTTTGCCGTGCCGTGGCAGGTGATCCACATGGCGAAGTCGCGCAACATGACGCACTTCACCCAGCGGTTTCCCGACGCCATCGATCTCATCGTCCGCGCCGTCCGCGCCGGCTTGCCGGTGATCGCCGCGATGGAAGCCGCCGGCAACGAGACCCCCGAGCCGGTCGGGCGCGAATTCCGCCGCGTCATCGCCGATAC
The DNA here is from genome assembly GCA_050729815.1 of Allostellaceae bacterium. GTDB lineage: Bacteria > Pseudomonadota > Alphaproteobacteria > ATCC43930 > CGMCC-115725 > JAATGI01. The sequence goes on along the minus strand of JBOHLV010000298.1, from coordinate 8,503 downwards.
CCGGATCGGGCTTAGCATCGAGGAGGCGCTGGCCCGCGCCGCCGCCCGGATCGGCATCATCGAATTCAACTTCTTCGTCGCCAGCGTTCAGCTTCAACGCGAATCCGGCGGCAATCTCACCGAGACGCTGGCAACCCTCTCGGCCGTGCTGCGCCGCCGCGACGAGTTGCGCGCCAAGACCAAGGCGCTCACCGCCGAGGCCCGCATGTCGGCGACGGTGCTGGCGGCGATGCCGTTCGTCACCGCCGGCGCGATCATGGCGATCACGCCCGGCTATTTCAAACCGCTGTTCAAAGATCCCATCGGCGGCTACATCCTCGGCGCCGCTTTCCTCAGCATCGCCTTCGCCATGCTGACCATGCGCACCATGCTACGCAAGTCGATGGCGTGAGGAAAGTGGGGCAATGACCAATCCGTTCCTGCTCACCGCCGCCGCGCTCATTCTGTTCGTCGCGGCGAATGCCGTGCTCCTGTTCCGGTCGCCGGGCCGCGAGCGGCTGATCAAGGGCCGGCTCGCCGCCATCAAGAGCATGCAATCGGCAAAACCGGTGGTGGCGCCGGGCTCCCGCTATGCCAATCTGCAGAAGATCGGCCACACCCTGGCGGAAAGCCCGCTGATCGGCGCCAAGGAACAGCAGAAAATCATCACCCAGCTCGGCGAGGCCGGCATCTATGGCCGCGAGGCCTTACGCCTCTTCATCGTCACCAAGACCGGGCTCGCCTTGTCGCTTACGGCGCTGACGTGGCTCGCGCTCAGCCTCATGGGGATGGTTCCGCCGAGCTTCGCCTATCGCGCCCTCGCCGTGATCGCCCCCGCCCTTCTCGGCTGGCGGTTGCCGGACATGATCGTCAGCCGCATCGCCAAGCGTCGCCGGCGCAAATTGTCCGAAGGCGTGCCGGATGCGCTCGACCTGCTCGTTATCTGCGTCGAGGCCGGCCTCGGCCTCGAACAGTCGCTCGATCGTGTGAGCCGCGACATCGCCATCGCCAATCCGGTAATCGCTACCGTCCTCGCCAATGCCGTGGCGGAGATGCGGGTGTTGCCGCAGATGCGCGACGCGCTCGACAACCTCGCCAAGAACACCGGCCTGCCGGCCATCAAAAGTATCGTCACGACCTTGATTCAGGGCATCCAATACGGCACGCCGCTGTCGCAATCCCTGCGCATCCTGTCGGCCGAGATGCGGGCCAAGAACCTGATCGCCCTCGAGGAGCGCGCGGCCCGGCTACCGGTGCTGCTGATGATCCCGGTGATCCTGTTCATCCTGCCCAGCCTCTTCCTGATCATCGGCGGTCCGGTGGCGATCCAGGTCATCCATGTACTTTCACCAAAGTGACGATATGAATCTTCCCAAGATGCCGCGCCCGCTCCCCTCCCTGCTGTTGGTGCTGAGCGCGGCGGCCGTCCTGGGAATCGCCGGGTGCAGCACCGGCGGCGCCAACCGCGAATCCGCCAGCCTGTCGCAGCTTCCCGACCCGAACCACTCGATGCTGAAAGTCGCGAACGCCTCGCTCCGGGCCGGCAATTGCGTAACGGCGCTGCGCCTTTATCGCGTCACCCTCAAGAAAGGCGCCGACCGGCATGAGGCCGCGAGCGCCCATCTCGGCACGGCTGAGTGCCACCTCGCCATGGGCGATATCACCGCCGCCGAACAGGATTACCGCGTCGCGGCGAAGCTCGAACCCGCGGCGAAGGCGCCGCTGATCGGCCTCGGGCGAGTCTATCTCGTCCGGCATCAGCCGCAGCGGGCGGTGCGGTATCTCGATGCCGCGATCAAGAAAGGTGCCAACGACGCCGATGTCTGGAACGACAAGGGCGTCGCGCTCGACCAGATGCAGCACCACAAGGCGGCGCAGGTCGCCTATCGCCAGGGCCTCGCCGCCCACCCCAGCGATCTGGCGTTGCACAACAACCTCGCGTTGTCGCTCGCCATGACCGGCGATTTTCTCGAAGCCGAAGCGATGTTGCGGCAACTTGCCTCAATGCCGGATGCCACCGATCGGGTCCGCGAGAATCTGGCCCTGGTGCTGGGCCTCGAAGGCAAAGATGCCGAGGCCCGCGCGGTCTCGGCGAGCGATCTCAACGGTGCCGCGCTCGATAACAACACCCGCTTCTACCGATATGCCCGGGCCTTGCTGACCGGCGCACCATTGCCGTCCGCGACCGCCCGGAACGCCGATACCGGTGCGGCGAGGCACGCCGCCAAAACCGCGCAGGCCGCGCCGCCGATGCCACCGCCGGTCCTGGTGATGGACAAACCAAAGCCCGACAATGACATCGCCCTCGCCAGGAAATCCACCATCGTCGAGACCGCGGCGCTGCCGGAACCGGCGTTGCGGAAATCGGATGCCGGGATGGGCGCGTTGTCGTCGCCCAACCCGTTCACCCCGGCACCGCTCACCCCGACCGGAACCGTGGCGGCCGCGACGCCAGTCGCGTCCTCGAACGTCCAATAGCCCGACGCAGACTATTCGCGGTTCGCATCCGGAATGCGGCGCACCGGTGAGGCGCCGCGTGCCGTGCGCGGTGGCACGCCATGGGCGATATCGCAGGCCCGTATCGCCGCGTTGCGCCGGCGGATCGCCACCGGCGTATAGTCGGGGTCGTGCGCAAACGCGGCGCGCGCGCAACGATCCTGCTGTTTCCAGATCACGACAGCCTGTTTCTGCTCCGCCGTGGCCGCGAGGGCAGGGCCGGCCGGTGCGAGCGAGCCCACGAGGCTCGCCGCTCCAACGAGAAGGACCGCCCAGGCACCAAGCGGAACGCGACGGGATGCGCCGATCATCGCCATCATGTAGGATGGCCATCATGGTCGAGCAAGCGATGACGAGGACGCCCGATCGCGCCCGGCTGATGCGCAAAATCATGGCCTGCGATACTTGCGCCGCGCACCTGCCCTTGGGACCGCGGCCATTGGTCCGGGGCGAGGCCTCGGCGCGGCTCCTCATCATCAGAAAGAAGCCCGGTATTCATATAACTACTTGACGTTGATACGGTTTTCCGTGTCATCGCATCAACTCATTGATTTGATTTGGACATACATTGACAGCTCCTGACATTTAGTACCTATATGCCGCCAGTCGTGCGAACGGATAGCGTTGACAAGGTGTTGACATGGAGAGGCTGACCAATGAGACGAGGATCGGTGATTGGTGATGAGCCTACAAACAACGGACAATATCCGGACCCTTCGGGGGAAGGCGGATCTCAAGGCGAAGGCGGGGCCGGACATCGGCTGAATAAGAAGGAAATCGAATCCCTGCCGATTCCAGAGCGGCACAGTCACGTCACCTTTTTTGGCGGTGCCAAACTACAGGGAGACGCGGCACCGCGGGGATTTGGCGTGCGCGTTACGCCCAACGGTACCAAAGCCTTCGTTCTCGATTACCGTTTTCAACGGAAGCAATATCGGATCACTATTGGGCGCTTCCCCGACTGGTCAGCGCTCCGAGCGGTGCGTCGGGGGCGCGAGCTTCGCCAGCAAGTTGACCGAGGCGAGAATCCACTGAAGCAACTCGAGCCTGCACCAAGGGTCAGGACCATCGGGGCCATGTTGGACGACTTCATGGCCCAACATGCTACCAAACTGCGCACCCGCGGAGAATACCACGATACCTTCGAGCGCCTGGTCAAACCCCGGCTCGGGTCCATTGGCCTGTACGAGCTTCGCCGCTCTGAAATCATGGCCCTGTTGGGTGAGATAGCAGCGCGCAACGGTGAAGCGATGGCTGATCGGACGTTGAGTTATTTCCGCTCCGCCTGCAACTGGTGGGCTCTGCGCGATGATGATTTTTCGCCGCCCTTTGTCAGGGGCATGGCGCGAACAAAGCCGGCGCAGCGGGCGCGAACCCGCATCCTTACCGATGATGAAATCCGAGCGGTTTGGGCGGCGGCTGCGGTACTCGGAACCTTCGGCGCTTTTGTTCGGATACTGCTGCTGACTGGGCAGCGGCGCGACGAGGTGGCCGGCATGCGGTGGGCCGAGATCGCGTCGGATGGCATTTGGACTATCCCGGCCGAGAGGTACAAAACGGCCCGCGACCACTTTGTACCGCTGTCCCGAGCCGCAATTGCCATTGTGCAGGCACAGTCGCGTAGGAATGATACCGACCTGGTATTTCCGTCCTCGGTTCTTAAGCCACTATCGGGCTTTTCGCAGGCCCGGCTCAAACTGGCAAAAATTACCGGGCCGCTGCCGCCGTGGACGCTGCACGACTTGAGGCGTACCGCTAGAAGCCTTATGGCGCGCGCCAGCGTGACAGACGGTGTCGCCGAGCGCGTCTTGGGCCATGTCGTGCCGGGTGTCCGCGGCGTCTACGATAGGCATTCCTATGCGGCCGAAAAGTGCGATGCCCTAGAAAAGCTCGCGGCCATGATCGCGCGCATTCTCGATCCGACGCCGTCGACAATCGCGGTGCTCAGCGATCGGCGCGCAAGCGGGGCGGCTTAGCCATGCCAGATCGCGACAGGACGGTCGCACCGGAGAGCGTGTCTACTGAACCTATGACCGGTGTGGAGGCCGACGAGTTCTTCCACACGCGTCCCGCAAAATACCGAGAAGCCCTCAAGATCGTTGCAGACGAACATCACATTGATCAGAAACTGTGCGCCGGACCCTCGGATGAGATTTTTTACCTGGAGGTAGCAAAGGCCTTCTTGGGTGAAGCCATCCACGAAGACCCTTGGAACGCTGAGATGGTGGCGGCCGCGCTGGCGGCCAACGCGGCGATCGATACTGCTACTCATAATCGTGCACCAACAGAAAGTAATGCTGCGATTAAACGCATGCGCACCGCGGTTAGGAAGGCGGTAGCAATTGCCGCCAAGGAGTGGATGCAGCATTCAGGACTTCCTTTTGCAGTGCGTGGACGTCCGCGGGGGAGCTACAACAAGAACATCGCGTCACTCATTAGGGCAGCCAGTATCGATCTTGAGCGTCCGTGGCATGAGGTCTGGCCCGCTTTGTGTTCGTACATAGAGGGGATGATCCGCGAAATCAAAAGCCAGTATGAGCGCGACAAGGAAAGACGAGAAATGAAGGTGCTGCTCGGGCCCAAGGGCGAGAAAGCGCGCGAAGTCTACAGAACCCTAAGGAAGCATCGAAAGGACACCGGTTTCTCTGTTTCTCTCCGATAACCGACTGATTTTCATGCGATTCCGCTGGGGGTAATTGCCTTCGTAATACTGCGCTATTCTTCCCAGGCGCGCGCTCCCATCTTCGTGGCCGAACATGATTCACGGAGCGAGAGATGCGCCGCAATCAAACCTACTCGGTCGGAACGCGGAAAACCGATCTCGGTTGCCCTGGGGAAAATTGCCTTCGTAATACTGCGCTATTCTTCCCAGGCGCGCGCTCCCATCTTCGTGGCCGAACCTGGTTCTCGGAGCGAGAGATGCGCCGCAATCAAACCTATTCAGTCGAAACGCTGAAAATCGATCTCGGTTGTGCTGGGGATAATTGGCTCGATAGTACTCCGCTATTCTTCCCAGGCGCGCGCTCCCATTCTCATAGCCGAACATAGTCCACGGAGCGAGAAATGCGCTGCAGTCAAACCTATTCCATCGAAACGCTGAAAGCCGATCTCGGTTGCAAGATCAATTTTGTCGGCGACAAAGAGCCGACGGCCGTGCTGCCCGTGAATAAACCCGTCGCCTTTGCAGACAGGAATCGGAATGGCGAGCTACGTCGCGAACTCACGATTGCTGACAAGCAATATCTGACGCCGGCACAGCTGGCAAAGACACTCGGCATATCGCCGCGCACGCTCGCCCGCTGGCATGCCATCGGCACCGGGCCGCCCAGGACAAAGATTGGAAAACTCGTTCTCTACGACGCTTCTCGTCTGCCGGAGTGGCTCGCGAGCGCAACGAAATTGGCCTAGCGATCCCAGCATCAAAGGAATCATCCCATGGAAAACGACCCCGCAACCACCGAATCTTTCCCCCCAACGATTAGCCAGGAGTCCCTACTAATGACCGTTCAATCTGTTCCCAATCCCTTTGATCCCGCGAGCCTGCGGCTCAACCCATCTTACGCAGAGGGCAACGGCGTCAAAAAGCTGATCACGGCGATTCCTGTGCGGAAACCCCACCGGCAGGAATTCGTTAGGGTAAACCCGGATCCCGAATACCGGCTCGATCCGACCGCGGTAATCGAACTCAAGGAAGAAGGAGAATTCTACCTGCTGACGCCGGCAATCGCGACGCAGCTGCCGGCTGAATTTACTCCGATGGCGTTGTTCACGGCTATCAATCGCCAGGGCACTCTATTCATCTGGCCCGCAAAGCTGCCGAGTGCCGATGGTCGGCCCAACGAGTGGTTTCGGTCCGCGATGGAAGGGGCAGAGCTTGCCATGAAGAAATGGATCCGCTTGGTAGCAAATATGTCGTTGGGCGCCTATGAAGTATTCCAAGCGGAAAGCAATACCCAGCCGGAATGGCCGGAATTGGGGTTTGACGAAATCCTCAAGATTGCCTTCCGTGACCACTACGTCGACACCATCGACCACCCCGTCGTGAAACATTTGCGCGGGATGGCGTAACCATGCCGCTGGATGGGTACGCTAAGATCGCGGAGGGGCCAAGTTGCCGCCCCTCTGCAATCGCGCCCGACCTGCCCGCCGATCTCAAAGCGCTGCCGTTCCGCGAGATCTGGTGCTGCGACTTTGAGTTCGGCAGCGGGCCCGGAGAAAACCCGGATCCGGTATGCCTCGTGGCGTGGGAACTCCACACCGGCAAGAAAATCCGTCTGTGGCGCGACCAATTCGGAGACTTTCCGCCCTACCCTACTGATGCGGATGCGTTATTCGTTGCCTACTACGCCAGCGCTGAAATCGGCTGCCATCTCGCGCTCGGCTGGCCGGCGCCTCAGCGGATTCTCGACCTCTACACGGAATTTCGGAATCGAACAAACGGACTTCCGACACCCAGCGGCTGGGGCCTGCTTGGGGCCCTGACCTATTTTGGGCTCGATAGTATCGGGACGGTCGAGAAGGAAGAAATGCGCACGCTTATTCTCCGCGGTGGGCCTTGGTCGGATAGCGAGCGCGCCGCAATTCTCGACTATTGCGAGAGCGACGTAACCGCATTGGCGGCTCTTTTGCCGCGTTTGCTGCTCGCGCTCGATCTTCCGCGTGCGCTGCTGCGGGGAAGATACATGGCGGCGGCGGCGCGAATCGAGCGAACCGGTGTCCCGTTGGATACTGAAACATTGGCACGCCTTAAAAAACATTGGCCGGACATCCAGGACCGCTTGATTGCATCCATCGACGAGACCTATGGCGTCTTCGAGGGACGCACCTTCAAGGCCAGCCTGTTTGAGGATTTTCTCCGGCGCAAGGGGCTTTCGTGGCCGAGGCTTGAGAGCGGCAAGCTCGACTTGGGCGACGATACATTCCGGGAAATGGCACGCGCCCATCCCGAGATCGCGCCGTTGCGGGAACTCCGCGCCTCCCTGTCCGAGATGCGCTTGAACGACCTTGCGGTTGGGTCGGATGGACGTAACCGGACCCTCATCTCGGCATTCCGGGCGCGCACCGGCAGAAACCAGCCAAGCAATTCCCGGCTTATCTTCGGGCCCAGTGTCTGGCTTCGCGGGTTGATCAAGCCGCCAGCAGGTTGTGGTTTGGCCTACATTGACTGGAGCCAGCAAGAGTTCGGGATCGCGGCGGCGCTTTCGAGCGACCCACTCATGATGGAAGCGTACCGCTCCGGCGATCCCTATCTCTCGTTTGCCAAGCAGGCCGGCGCCGTGCCGCCCGACGCGACCAAGAAATCCCATAAGGCCATGCGGGACCAGTTCAAGGCATGCGTTCTCGCCATCCAGTACGGCATGGGTGCCGATTCACTTGCCACCCGTATCAATCAGCCGCCGATCCGAGCCAAAGGGCTTCTGCAGTTGCATCGCGAGACCTACCGAAAGTTCTGGACGTGGTCGGATCAGTTACTCGATTACGCGACCCTGCAGGGCGAACTGCACACCGTATTCGGTTGGCTGATCCATCTTACAGACAGCCCCAACTACCGGTCGCTGTCCAACTTTCCCATGCAGGCAAACGGAGCAGAGATGCTTCGGCTCGCCTGCTGCATCGGGACGGAAGCCGGCGTCGAACTAGGCGCGCCGGTCCATGATGCCGCCCTTATCCTCGCGCCGCTGGACCGACTCGATAGTGACATCACGAAGATGCAGGCCGCGATGGCCGAAGCCTCGTCGATCGTTCTTGGCGGCTTCAAACTCACCACCGACGTGAACGTCGTTCGATACCCTGAGCGATACATGGATGAGCGCGGTCAGCTCATGTGGGACCGCGTGATGTCGCTGCTGGATGAAATCGAGGCAACTGATGCACGCTAGCCGGTGTTGCTCCCACGGCAACGGGGTGTTGCTCCCACGGCAATACCTATTCTCTTATATATATCCTCCTCTACGGGGGTAGGAGAGATGAGCTCGGTATCATCACTTCCAAGCAAGCGGCTGATCTGGTCCAAGGATCAGGGAAGGTT